>JAJCYF010000152.1 GCA_029263035.1 Actinomycetes bacterium | reverse complement strand
CCAGCGCCGCCGCCAGCTTGGTGCGCAGCCGGCCGCGGGACGGGTTGGCGGGGAGGAAGTCGCTGGCGCCGCTGGCCGCCATCTGGGCCGCCGGCCAGGTTTTGCGCCGGTTGTCCGACAGGACTATGACGATCTTGGGCTGGGCCTTGTGCACCTGGGCAAGGCGTTTGAGCCCGGCGCCGTTGACCTCCTCAAGCCCGAAGATGATCACGTCCGGGTCCTCGGACAAAGCGACCTCGACGATCTCGGTGGGACGGTCAAGTTTTAGAACCTCAGGCTCCGGTGTCAGGTCCTCTGCCACCCGGCCCAGATCCACCGCAAGCTTGCCCGCGCGGTCGACGACGATGACCTTCGGAACGCGCTCGCCCGATATCTCCTCCTCGATCATCTGGGGTTCGGGCGGGCCGGCAACGATCTCACCCGGACGGCGCCCTGGCCCCTCTTCCTCGAACTCCTCCTCCTCCTCGCCTTCCCACGGTACGGAAACCAGGGTGACCAGGGGATCCTTCCGGCCCGGGACATGGTTCGGCTTCTGCCCCTGCGGGCCGCCGGCTTTCGTGGGTCCGGCATCGGTGGGCCTAATCCCGTCCGGGGTCTTCCCGGCCTCGAACTCCAGACGGCGAAGGAGCTGGTAGTCGATCTTTCCGCCCCCGGTTTCGCCGCCGCCTGCCGGTTCCGCCGGTTCCGGGGCCTCGGCCTGGTTGATGAATCTCATGCTCATGCCAGTGCCGTCCTGAACGTCCTGCCCGTACCCACTCCCGCGGGGTCCCCGGGGTTCATCAGAGTCAGCCAGAGGGCGCCGTTCTCCTTGGCAAAGATGATCTTCTCCGCCTGGCTGACATCCACCGCGAGCGTGAGCAGAATGTCGCCCGAGTCGCTGGGGGCCCCGCCGGCCGCCTGGGCGGCTGCGGAGAGTGCCCTGCGGTTGGCCAGCACTGTGACATCACTCAACAAGAGCTGGGTGAGAGTCGCGTCCTCTGCCCCTTCGCCGGGAAGTCCCTTGAAGGTTACGAAGATGTCGGCCTTGGAGCCGGGTTGGATGTAGTCGCCGACGCCCTGGGGCAGCGGAACGCTGATGGTGAGCGCCCTCATTCCATCGGGTATCTTCAGGCTCTCGGCGCCGTTGGAGTTGAACTGTACGGAGGTGAGGATCTCCCCGGTCGACATCGACCGGACCAGCGTCTTGCCTGCGACCTCATCCGGGTCGCTGATAGCTTGAGGGGGTCTGAGGGATACGGGGACCTGGCGTAGTTCCACCAACTCGCCCATGTCCTCCCACACCGTTCCCACGGTGAGGTCGGCTACGGCAACGTAGGCCGGTGCGGTCTGGCCGGAAGCCACCGTCGCCCCGGAATTCTTGCCGGCGCTGGAGGTGTAGAGGTATGCGAGCAGCATTCCCAGCACCGCCATAATCGCACCACCCACCACAACGATCTTTGAACGTTTCATCTGTTGTCTCCCCTGATTTCGATAATCGGTACGACCGGCTCTGCCGAGCCTGTTTCAGAAGGTCGAGAGCTCATACACACCAACTCCAGTCGCTGTCCGCCAGAGCGGACTCGGAGGCGGATCCAAAGCTCGAAAGGTCCTGCTCTATGCGCATGTGGACCTTGGCCTTGAGGGCCCCATCCAGCAGCGGGTCGAACACGGTGGTCGCCGACTCAAGCGGCGTTTGAGCGCACAGGATCATCGAACCGCCCTTGGTCCTGGAACCCGGAAAGGAGATCATCGTGCGGGTGTCGGTCTCGTCCAGGGCAACCAGGGACTTGGTCAGGCACATCAGCTTCTTGGTCTCGGTGTTGGCGGCTGCAGCACCGGTGAGGGTGCAGGTGCTCGACGTGCCGGCCTGGGCGACGACTCCCTGCCTTACACCGGCTCCCACACCCTGGCGCAGGGCCATAAGGTCGTTGAAGACCAGGCCGAAATCGATGATTCCGGCAAGGATCAGCACCAGTGCCGGGAGCACCAGCGCCATCTCCACCGCGCTGGCCCCCTCTTCGTTCTTCGTATGAGGGCCGGCGTTGTCACCTGATTCCAGCACCTGAGATTCCCCTTCCAACCACATCCTGTGCGGGCGGGCTTGGTCCCCAAAGACGCTTGCTTGAGACTCGGCCGTTCCGTCGGGCACTCTAGTTATCGGCACTAAGTTGCACGCACTTAAGGTGTTAGTTCCCGCACCATGCGTCCCGGACGACCTGTTCACTCCACCAGTTCAAACCCACCGCTCCGGCCGGCGTAGCTCGCGTTACGTGTAATGGTTTGCGAGGAGCCGCTGAGCTTGATGGTTTGGGCCACCAGACGCCCGCTGAGCGAAGCGCCGACGTTCGTGCCGGCGAAGTCCAGGGGACCTCGGGGCGCGTACATGATCCCGGTCCAGGAGTGGGTATTCCCGTTGAGCTTGATAACCGCCTGGCCGGAACTGCAGCTGGACTCCTGCTTGTTCGAAAACAGCAGCAGTCCGTCCGGGTCCCACGGGCTGAAGGTGAAGTTGTTGCCATTGAAGTGGATGTCGCCGTGGCTGGTGACAAAGGTGGCGCCGGCGGCGTTGTACCCGTGACCGCTCAGGTCGATGTCTCCCGAGGTGTAGTAGAGGCCGGGGGCGATCGTCCTGGTCAGTGGGTTGATGGCCAGGTTGAGCGTCAACCAGAGATCGTTGATGTCGGCCGCGCCGGCGTACCGGTACCTGAACTGAGACTGGGCCAGCGCGGCCTTGGCGCCGCCCGGGGCGTAATCCTCAATCTTGAATACCTCCGGGTAGACCAGGCTGCCATCAAGCTGTCGCGGGTTGTTCTGGGAGGGGTTGTAGGTGACGTTGCCCACCGGCGCATCGCCGGCAAGGTACGTGGCGTCTCCGTTGACGACGGTTCCGGCGCTCTGAATTTTCATGTCGTGGTTGGAGTGGACGCCTCCGTTGACCGTCCGGTTGGCGCCGGAGAGGGAGATGGCGTCCGCACATGACGTAGACCCGGCGAAGACTGCGTACTCTCCGCCCATGCCGGGGCTGGCGCAGGCGGTGGCCCGGGCGGATACGTTCAGGGTGGCCACGTCGAAGATTCCGCCGAACACGCTGGGAGAGGACTCGCTGGATTGAACCTGGATACAGCCCGGCGCCCCCGCCCGCGGCCCTTCGGTGGGAGGGATCTGAACGTTCGCTTCGGATGCGTCGAACCCGTTGCGGGCCACGTAGGCGAGAGCTTCGGCTCGCGCTTCGGCGGTGGTTCCGGCGACCAGTACCCCCGCGCCCGCCAGGGCGGCAAAGTCGGCGCTGTTTTGCGCCTGGGCTTTACGCTGCCGGGCGTAGCCGAGGTCTACGGCCAGGGCGGACAGGCCCAGAAGGCTGGTCAGGCAGAAGGCCACGATGATGAGAACGGCACCCCGCTCGCCGTCCCGGTTGAAGGCTCCGGGTTGCCTGAATCTCGAATGCAAATTGTCGCCACCCTTTCAGGATCATGGGACGGCTTCGCAACATCCCCCCGGGGCGTTGACAACCCTGCGACTCGGCGGAATCCCTGGTGTGGTGCCTAGTTATCGGCATCAGGGGGGCTAACTTAAGCAGGGAATTTTTTTAAGGCGGAGATCCGGAGCAGAAGGTTCGGGCTCAGGGTGCCGGGAGCGGGACTCGAACCCGCACAAGCTTGCGCTTAATGGTGTTTGAGACCAGGATCTTCGTCCTGGTCTCGGCTTCGTCGAGGCGGACCATGTTCTTGGTCGGGCACATGAGCTTCCTGGTCACAGTGGTCGCCCCGGCAAGGAGCCGGTGATCGGTGCCCCCGTGCCGGTTTCAGAGTGCCGGCGGCGGGACTCGAACCCGCACGGGCTTGCACCCAATGGTGTTTGAGACCATCTTGTCTCCCATTCCAACACGCCGGCGCTACAACGATTGTAGTTGGACTACTAAGCCTTCGGCCCACGACTGCGTCCAGCCGTCGAACGTCCGCTTGTCGTGCAATCGAAATCGTTCGCCGGTTCATCTGTCGCCAGCCCACCCCGAAACGCTCGCATGCCATACAGAAAATTCTCTGGATATCGGACGAATAGCTGGTAAACATGTAGCGAGGATAGGAATATACCCGCTTCCTCAACCGGTTCTGAACATTGTTTATCAAGCGGCACGGCTACCTATTTTCAATCTTCAACTCGCTCGGATTCACCGCTTCGCTTATCGCCTGGATCAGGGCCACCACGCCGGGCAGGTCGTCGTCCAGCACCCGTTTCACTACTGCGGTGCCCACGATCACGCCGTCGGCCACCCGGCAGGCCTCGGTCGCCAGGGCCGGGCTTGAGATGCCGACACCGACCAGCACCGGGAGGTCGGTGAACGGCTTGATCCGGTTGACCACCTCGGATGCCGCCGAGGCCAGCGCATTCTGCATGCCGGTAACCCCCATCCGGGAGACGGCATAGACCCATCCGCGGGAGGCGGCGGCCAGCATTGAGGCCCGCTCCCCCGGCGTGGTGGGGGCCACCAGCTGGATCAAAGCCAGCTCCTGTGCCACCAGCGCACGGTCGAGCTCAGCACACTCCTCGAAGGGCAGGTCGGGCACGATCAGCCCCGAGACCCCGGCGGTGGCCGCCTTGGCGGCAAACGCCTCAAGACCCGCCGAATGGATCGGGTTGTAGTAGGTCATGACCACGGCGGGAGTCGATGACCTTTTGAGGGCCTGCTTGATCAGTCCCAGGCATCCGTCGACCGTGATACCCGCTTCCAGCGCCCGGTTGGAAGCTTCCTGGATGACCGGGCCGTCCATCACCGGGTCGGAGAACGGGATGCCGACCTCTATGGCATCGGCGTGCTCCCCCAGGCTCACATACAGGTCGATGAAGTCCTGCGGTGTCGGAAGTCCGCAGGTCAGGTAGGGCACCACCAGCTTGCGGCCGCCGGCGACCTTCTGCCTGAGATGGGCCCCCAGGTCGAACTTGACCTCGATGCTCAAAGGTCGATAGCTCCTGCGACGATGTCCACATCCTTGTCGCCGCGGCCGGAGAGGCAGACCAGAACGTTGCCTCCCTTGCCAATGCTGCGGGCCAGGTCCATCCCCCGGGCAACCGCGTGGGAGGACTCCAGCGCCGGCAGGATCCCCTCCGACTTCGCCAGAGCCCGGAAGGCGTCGATGGCATCGTCGTTGGTGGCCGTCAGGTACTTGACCCGGCCGTTGTCCTTCAGCATCGAATGCTCCGGGCCGACGCCGGGGTAGTCGAGGCCCGGCGCCACCGAGTGGGCGGGCATGATCTGCCCGTCGGTGTCCTGCAGCAGGTAGGAGCGGGCACCGTGCAGGACTCCCGGCCGGCCCAGGCCGATCGCCGCACTGTGCGGGGCTCCCTCCCGGCCGGTCCCCGCGGCCTCCACCCCGTAGATCTTGACGCCGGCATCGTCAACGAAGCCCCGGAAGATGCCGATGGCGTTAGACCCGCCGCCCACACAGGCGACGACCGCGTCGGGCAGCCCACCGGCCTGGTCGATCATCTGGACCCGGGCCTCCCGGCCGATAACGCTCTGCAGGTCCCCGACCATCTGCGGGAACGGGTGCGGTCCTACAACCGAGCCGATCACGTAGTGGGTGTCCTCGACGCTGGTCACCCAGTCGCGCAAAGCCTCGTTGATGGCGTCCTTCAGGGTCTCGGTGCCGTTGGTCACGGGGAACACCTCGGCCCCCAGCATCTTCATCCGGGCGACGTTGTGGCTCTGGCGGCGCGTGTCCTCGGCCCCCATGTAGACCCGGCACGGAATCCCGAAGTACGCGGCGGCGGCCGCGGTGGCCACACCGTGCATACCGGCGCCGGTCTCCGCCAGAACCCGGGTCTTGCCCATCCGCCTGGTCAGCAGCAACTGCCCCAGGGTGTTGTTGATCTTGTGGGCGCCGGTGAACGCCATGTCTTCCCGCTTCAGCCAGATGCGGGCGCCGCCGGCCATCTCGGTCAGCCGGGTGGCCAGGTAGAGGGGCGTCGGACGGCCGATAACCTGCCTGTTCAGCCGGTCCAGCTCGGCGTGGAAATCCGGGTCCGCCCAGGCCTCAACGCGGGCTGCCTCCAGCTGGCGGAGCGCTTCCATGAGGGATTCGGGGACGAAAACGCCGCCGTACTCGCCCCATCTACCGCGCTCATCGGCGGCGGTTGTGGTGGTGGGCGTCATCTACTCAGTGTATTCGGCGCCCAGCAGGTCCGCCGCCGCCCTGGCCGGGTCGTCGGACTTCATCAGGGTCTCCCCCACCAGGATGGCGTCGATGCCCGCCTCCTCAAGATCCTCAACCTGCTTGCGGGAGGTTATTCCGCTCTCGGCGACCATCGAGACATCGTCGGGAATCTGCCGGCGAAGCTTGATAGCCAGGGTGGTGTCCACCTCAAAGGTCGACAGGTTGCGCTGGTTCACCCCCACCAGCTTCGGCTCGATGTCGAATGCGGCGTCCAGCTCATGGGGATCGTGAATCTCCACCAGCACCGTCATGCCGTAGTCCCCGGCCGCGCCGGCCAGCTCGGCAAAGCGGCCCGAGTCGGGCAGGCCGGCCACGATCAGCAGGATGGCATCCGCTCCCCCAGCCCGGGCCTGGACGACCTGGTACGGGTCGATCATGAAGTCCTTGCGTAATATCGGCAATCTGCAGGCGGCACGAGCCTTGGCCAGGTCGTCCATCGACCCGTCGAAAAACTCCGGCTCGGTCAGGACCGACATCGCTGACGCGCCGCCCCGGACGTATGCCTCGGCGGCCTGGCCGGGCTCGTAGTCCTCCCGGATGAGGCCCTTGGAGGGCGACCGGCGCTTGAATTCGGCAATTAGTGAGATGTGCTCGCCCCGCATGGCGGCCAGAAAGGGGCGGGCCGGCCCCATGGTCTGGGCTTCCCGGTCCAGGTCGCCGAACGACATCTTCCGCTTCTCGTCCTCCACCCGGTCGTAGGTGAACTCGAGGATGCGGTCAAGGTAGGTGCGCACGGCCTCACGATAGCGTGAATGGTCCGGGTGGGCTTTGCTCCGGCATCGCATAGGATCGGCAGCATGGAACACGTGATCATCCGTAAGCTCGAGCACCTCTCCGGCACCCCGACCGTCCCCCGGCTGGAGTTCGCGTGCGAGATCCGCGACCGGCCCGGGCCGGTTCACAAGAACGGCGCCTTTGAGGACGAGGACATCTGGGTCCAGCTGGTCGGCGGGCTGATGATTGCCAAGGCCCGGATCAGGCTGTGCTGGTCCGGCGAATACTCCGATATCCGGGAGATCAAGGCCCGCACCCGGGGCTCGGCTCTGCACGACATGGACAGCTTCTGGAAGGGCCGCCCCCGCTGGGGGTACGCAGCCGTGGCGTCGCTGAAGGCCGAGACGTGGATTCCGCCCTTCTGGGCGGGACCGAGGACCTACGGCTACGAGTGGGTT
This sequence comes from Actinomycetes bacterium, assembly GCA_029263035.1. Classification (GTDB taxonomy): domain Bacteria; phylum Actinomycetota; class CADDZG01; order JAHWKV01; family JAHWKV01; genus JAJCYE01. The sequence goes on along the minus strand of JAJCYF010000152.1, from coordinate 9,415 downwards.
CGCCTGGACGACGACAAGAAGCTCAAGACCTGGCTGGAGAAGAAAGACCCGCCCCGCGGCGGGGAGTTTCTGCGCGCCGACTTCGACTCCTGGCTGCGGAGCAAGAAGACCTATTAGTGCCTTGTCAGCCAACGTTTGCGAGGTTTGGGGCGCGTGAGGTGGTTCCAGGCAAGGCCGCAGCGAGTCCCGCTAGCGATGCGTCCTAACGGGGCGAGCGAGAACGCAGCCTGGGGGCGCCTCACCCCTCCAAACGCCCCGAAGGTTGGCTGACACGGCACTAGTCGATCGGGCAGTCAGCGAATTGTCATCTGCCAAACGACGAAGTAGACCGCGAAGGCGATGAGCATCCAACCGAAGGCCTTCTTCAGCCGTTCGGCATTGATCCGGGGAGCCAGCTGAGAACCCAGGTAGGTGGCGGGGATGGAGCCGGCCGCAAACGTCAGGGCCACCGGCCAGTCGATCTGGCCCAGCGATGCGTGGGTAATCAGGGTCGGGATCGAAAGCACCGCGATCACCGCCAGGCTGGTACCCGCCGAGACCGGCATCGTCAGACCCAAGACCAGCAGGAACAGCGGGACCAGCAGGAACCCTCCGCCGTTGGCCAGCAGGCCCGTCAAGATGCCCACTCCAACCGCCCCGCCGACTACGATCCACGGATTCTCCCGCCGGCGGGCGGCCTGTGCTCCGGCTTCGTCCGAAAGGGGCTTGAGGACCCTCAGGCCGACAATCGCCAGGACCAGCCCGGAAACGATCAACAGGATTTCGCCGCCGACGACGCGGGACAAAAGTGATCCCACGATGGTCGCCGGCAGACCTCCGGCAACCGAAAGCCGGGCCACCCGCCAGTCGACGTGCTTTTGCCGGGCATACCCTCGCAGTCCGGCGAACGCGGAGGCCAGCGTCGACGGCAGAGGAGAGGCGACGGCCATCAGCGGCGGAACGCCGAGCAGGGCAAGAATGGGAGTGGCGAAGGAAGACCCCCCGACACCGAACAGCCCGAAAAGGACTCCCACCGCCACCCCCCCGATTGCCACCAGGGGAAGTGGGACCATCTAGGTTTGAGCCACCAGCTTCAGCCGGGGTTCGGTCGCCTGCGCGCCCGGCTCCTGCGACCAACTGGAGACAAATGCGTGCCGATCTCCGCGTACGATCGTGTCCCTGCGCTCGAGCGGCCGGTCTCCGATCCAGGTCCTCCTCACGATGGTGAAGGCCGCGGCACCCTTGGGCATTTCCAGCAGCCTGGCCACCGAAGGAATCGGGATCACCGGGTGAATGGTTTCCTGGCCGCGGGTGGGGACGATCCCGGCCTTGTCCCTCAGCTCGTCGTAGAGCGCGGTGTGGGTGAAATCGGTTTCCATCAGCGGAGCCGCAAGGACAGCCGGCATCCAGATCCGGTCCAGAGCCAGAGGCACACCGTCCGCCAGCCGCAGGCGCTCGAGGTAGAACAGAGGCAGGTCGGCTTCCACCGCAAGCTCCTCCGCCACGATTACGTCCTGCCTCAGCTCGCAGGCCCGGACCACGCTGTCCTGCTTGGCTCCCTGGCTTTCGATCGCCTGGAACCAGCTGTACATGATCCCCACCGGCAGCTCGAACTGGGCCTGCCGGACGAACGTTCCTTTTCCTCTGTGCCTTTCCAGGCGAAACGACTCTCCCAATCTGCGGACGGCATCCCGTGCGGTCTGCCGGCTGACTCCGTAGGTGGTCATCAACTCCTGGTCGGTGGGTAGACGCTCAGCGAAGTGACCGGCCTTCAACCTGCGGGTCAGCTCGTCGACCAGCTGAGCCCATAGGGGCATGGGGCTGCTCCGGTCGAGGGGCATTACGTCGGTGCCTGTGCGTGCTCCGTCATTGTCCATGCCGAAATAGTACTATGATTCGAATGTACGAACAATAGATCTTGTGGAGGTGTTGTGCTGGAGGTTCTTACCATCGAGACCCCGGGCCTCGGCGACCGCAGCTACCTGGTTCACGACGGCAAGGTGGCGCTGGTGGTCGACCCGCAACGTGACATCGACCGGGTCCTCGACCTTGCCGCCTCTGCGGGCGTGACGATCACCCACGTCGCCGAAACCCATATTCACAACGACTACATCTCCGGCGGCCTGGACCTGGCACGCCGGACCGGGGCAACCTATCTGGTCCACGCTGAGGACGACGTCGAGTACGAACGGGAGCCGGTGACCGACGGAGCCTCGGCGAAGGTCGGTGCCCTCACCGTGCAGGCGATCGCCACTCCCGGCCACACCCATCACCACCTCAGCTATCTGGTCGGCGAAGGCGGCGAGCCCAAGGCGCTTTTCACCGGCGGTTCACTGCTCTACGGCAGCGTGGGACGCACCGACCTCCTCGGCGAGCGTAAGACCGACCGCCTTAGCCGGGATCAGTTCCGATCGGTGCGCAGGCTTGCCTCGATGGTTCCCGGCGAGGTGGAGGTCTGGCCGACCCACGGCTTCGGCAGCTTCTGCTCCTCTGCAAAGACCTCCGGCGCCCACCGGGGCACGATGGCAGACGAGAGCAAGAGCAACCTGGCGCTGACGATTCAGGACGAGGACGAGTTTGTCGCCCAGCTTCTTTCCGGCCTGACCGCCTATCCCCGCTACTACGCCCACATGTCCCCCATCAACCTGTCCGGGCCGGCTCCATTGGACCTGACGCCCCCGGGCGAGCTGGACGCAGATCAGTTGCGCAGTCAGATCCGGGCGGGCCGCTGGGTGGTGGACCTGAACAAGCGGCAGGCCTACGCCCGGGGCCACCTGCCCGGCACGATCTCGGTCGAGCTGGGCAAGCAGTTCGCCACCTACCTGGGGTGGGTGCTGCCCTGGGGCACACCCGTCACGCTGATCGGCGACTCGATGCAGGAGGTGGCCGAGGCCCAGCGGGAGCTGGTACGCATCGGTATCGACCGGCTTGGAGGAGCAGCCACCGGGGATCGGGCCGAGCTTGCCGGAGAGCAGGGTCTGGCCGGCTATCCGGTGGCCGACTTCAAGGCTCTGGCCGAGGTGCTGGCCGGTGACCATCCGCCGCTGGTCCTCGATGTCCGGCGTGACGATGAGCGAGCCGGGGGTTGGATCGCCGGATCGATCCACGTGCCGCTGCCGGACCTGGTCGACTACGTCGAAGAACTGCCGCACGGTCCGATTTGGGTCCACTGCGCCAGCGGCTTTCGGGCCAGTGTGGCGGCAAGCATCATCAGCCGGGGAGGCAAACAGCCCGTTCATATCGACGATGAGTGGACCCAGGCCGCCGGCGCCGGTCTGACGATGGAAGGTACGGAGTAGCCGTGCCTTCCCCTGCCGCGCTCGTCAAAGCTCCGCCCGGCCTGAGTACGATTCGACTACGGAACTGCACATTGATCCTGCACAGAAACAGATGCCCGAGCCCCGAAGGGAGTTCAACCTGTATGGATGCAAGCCTCTACCTGGTCAGCCGCAAGCCCAAGGTGCAAGTCGTCGACGTCCGGGATCCACAGGAATGGGCCGAAGGCCATTTGGAAACGGCAATCCACATCCCGCTGGTCGAGCTCGGCGGACGGCTGGGCGAGCTGGATCGGGAGTTTCCGGTACTCGCCGTCTGCAGGACGGGGGTACGAAGCGCTAAGGCCGTCGATCTCCTCACGGCGAACGGCTTCGATGCGGAGAGCATCGAGGGGGGCACGGTGGCCCTCGCCGAGGCGGGGGTTCCGCTGATAGATGCGGAGGGAAATCCGGTTTCGACCGAAGACGACGACCATCAAGACCCCGGGCTGGCCGGTTTGCAGGATTCGATGATGGCGGTGGTCTTCGCGATGCAGGAGCGCTTCGGAGACAGGGAGCGCACAGAGAAGGAGGAGATCGAGTTCATGCGTGAGTATCTGGCCGAAAAGGGCAAGACTCCCGATGAGATCGCTGCGATCATGTCGCCCGAGCCTTGAGCGCCAACCGTAGAAAGCAACCAAAGGAGCTCCCATGGCCAACTGGAACTGTGACGCATGCGGCGTGATGATGGACGCCGACGACGAGGGTGAGGCGGAACTTTGCCCCCGCTGCGGCAAGCCGATGGAGACCTTCACGGGTGCCGCTCTAAAGAACTTGTGCGGCGGCGGGGTGACCGGGATGCAGCAGGGCTCCCAGCCGGCGTCGGAGGGATCTCGGTTACCACCCCTGCCGGGTTAAGAAGGAGCCAGAGACGCGACCGTCGTCAATAGCCAGATTAACCGCCAAGAGAGTCGGCCCCTTAGTAATGCCAATTCGGCGGATTGCTGGCCACCTCCCCCTTCCCAGATCGGTGTTTGGCTCGACGAGACCTATCTTTGTGGCGAGTCGGAGACGAGGTCAAACCCGGCTTCGAGCTAGCCTGAGACTGCGTTCACGTTCGCCGACGATCTTTCTACCTTGGACCTCTTCGTCGGGCTCGGACTCGCTTGATAGATGGATCCACCCCCAACCGCCCCGGGAAGGTCATCTCGGGAGATTTCGAAGGATGTCCCACTAAGTTTGCTGGTCACTCCTGGGGATTTCCGATAGCCCTTGGCTTGGGCTGCTAGCCGCCTATCGGGAAGTCTCATGGTCGCCGACATCCGTCGCTACGGTGGCTTGCGCGCTTTAGAGATGTGAGTCGTTTTGAACCACCGAGGGAGGCGGACAAAAGCGCTCGAACCGACAGACGTCGCGCGATAATTGGCACGTGCGTCCTCAATCGCCTCTCCTCATTTCGGGCTTTAGACTTCACAGCTTTCGCACGATATTGGACGCTGAGGTGCGCTGTGACGGTCCGCTAACCGTCGTTTGCGGACCCAATAATTCCGGCAAATCAAGCATGCTAGAGGGTCTTCTACGCTACCCAGCTTGCCTGTCTACCGTACAGGGTGTGGGTCGATCAGGCTATCTGCGCAGAAATTTCGGCTCTGGTACGGGAACTGTGCGAGCAGAAATTGGGGTGCCCCTGGATTCGACACTTGAAAAGCTCTTCGGAGACTTTAAGCAGCGACCGGAAGGTCTGCCGACTGTAGTTGAACGCCTATCTGAGGCACTCGGTGACTCGCGAATCTGGTTCCGGGTGCTCGAAACTAATAATGAACTCAAGGCCCAATCACCAGATTTAGCGGCGGTCTTCAACGGTGTGGCTGATTCGACTCCAGCTTTCTCCGGGCTCAGAAATCGGATCGCCAGCGTCCACCAAAACACCACCACTACCCAAGCGAACCAACGCTTGGCTTCGCTGCTGGTGGGCGCTATGCCCTTCCCCGAAATGGTGCACATTCCCGATGTTCGGCGGGCAGCAGACAGGCCCTTAACCGGGGAAGAATTGGGACACATTGCTAGGGATTCAAGTCTTAGGCCCAACGGAACCCGTCAAAAGAAGTGGACGGAGACGTTAGCTCAAATTCTGCAGGATACTTTCGGTGAATCGGTGCAATACCACGTCCCTCCGACCAAGAACAATTCGGGCATTTTTACGCTCAGCATGGACGGCGATCAGGACATTGATCTGTTGGCTGTGGGTGCTGGAGTTCGCGAGGTTGTAGCGATTGCCTATAAGACTTTGCAAGCGGGGTCGGCGAAAGTCCTACTACTCGAAGAACCCGAGAACTGCCTGCATCCTACTGCAGTAAGGCGTCTTCTAAGGAGCCTGATAGACCGAGTCGGTCTTCAATTGATAGTCTCCACACACTCGGCTTCCGTAATAGATTCAAATCCAAACTCCGTTGTACAAGTCTCAAGGGGACTGGACGGGAGCACGATCCATACCGTTCAAAATACCGCTCACCGTTTCGAGGCGGTACGCTCATTAGGCCACTCGCCATCCGAATTGCTACTGACTCCGTGCGCAGTGTGGGTAGAGGGTCCCTCAGATCGGATCTACCTCAAATCATGGCTTACCACTCATGATCTAACCGAGGGCGTCGACTACCAAATCATGTTCTATGCTGGATCTCTCGGGTCTCACGTCTCAGTCGAGATGGAACCCACGAAGGAACAAGCGGCGGCCATTCGGACGCTTTCCCGACGATGCGTTATCGTTGCCGACAGCGACAAGAGTTTTCCTCGCCAGCACCTCAAGCCCCATGTAAGGCGTTGGAGGGACGAAATTGAGAAGGACCCCCACGCCTTTCTCTGGGTCACCGCCGGACGAGAAATAGAAAATCTACTGTCCCTTGATTCGATCAATGCGTACAGAGCAATTGAGGGCTCGACTCCATTACTCGAAGAGCTAAGACAGTTCAACTCCATCTTCTCTGAAATCAAACGACCAAACAAGGTTCAGCTCGCCAATATGGTCGTGGGAGCCAACAGCGCCCCACCGCCTGATGCAGTGGTTCCCGTTAGGCGGGTCGCTGAATTCATCCGAGCTAGTCACAGTCGACTTGAATCCCCAAGAAGTCTCGGTGAGCACTGAGACCGCTGCGGCCTAGCCTCGACAGTTGGCCATCCCTTCGCTTTGTTCGCCGTCTCCGCGCCTAAGTCTATGGGGTTGGTCCGCCACGATCCCCAGCGGCCTAGACATAGAACGTTCGTCCACAGCATAGGTCGTCCTGAGCGCAATTCGGCTGGCCGGGTTCACGAGATGTCGAAGTAACCCACTACGGTTAAGTCCCACCACGCCTAAGCAGGGAGGGCCTTCCGGCGGCTCAGGCGCTTCGATGATCTCCAACGCCCATCTTTCAGCGCCAGCGGACTGACGCCAGCCAGGAAACCATAGCTACAGCGCATCCAGGCCCCAATCAGTCCCAGATCCCGAGACCCCGGGTGCAATGGGCAATGGCGCATCCTCCATCGACAGCCAACCGGGCTTGCGCCTCGCTCAGCTCCGTTTGCTGGCCGAAGACAAACCGCTGCTCTGAGCGCTATGGCTCACGGCGCTTCGCCAAAAGGCTATCGGATGGTCCCAATAGACCCAGCAAACTCTGCTCAAGGTAGCTCCGGGCTAGCAACCAGGAATGAAGAAGGTTGCGGTACTTCTGATTCTTGTTCTCCTTCTGTACCCGAGGGTGCGCCAACTGATTTCGAATGCCAGCAATGACCGCTGGGCCATCCTTCCACTTTGGGTTCAGACGTCGCAGCCCTGGGTATACGGGAGGAATTTCCGGATCGATTTCATCCAATTCAAGCAATTCCCGCACTTTCCGGGCCGCAGGGTAGTGATTCTTCCAATCGGATTCCTTCAGTGAGCCGGAATGCACCAACCGCAGCCAACCGAGCAACTCCAGACCAGCGTGCGCGGATGTCAGGGCGAGTTCAAGAGGCTTGGGTCTGTTCGCAGACACGTAAAAGGCGATGACATTCTTTAATCCTTGGTTCCAAACCGGATCAGACCATAACCGAAAATATTCCGGAAAGACGTTTGCTGCTTTCATCCAGCTGTCCTGATCGCACCATGAATGACTACCCAGCCAAGGATCGATGTTCGGATTGCGAAAATATCGCCAGGTGCCACCTTGGGCCAAATCTCCTACGCACATCATCGGTCCCGTCCAGGATCCTCGAGCGAAGGAGAGGAACCAATGGAGTGCCTCAATCATCTTTATAGCCTCACCAGCGGTGAACGTCGCCCCGGAGCAACGCTTTAACTCCCCAATATGAGTGATCGCATATCCGCCGATTCTCGAGAGTTCTTCCTGAAGAACGGGGAAGTTGATCCGTCCGTCAAGACGCACCTGCCAGGGACCGCCAAACAGCTGGCAGCTCGACGCACGAAACGCCTTCTCATCGGCCACCGGTTCGCCGATGAATTCAGGCAGGTTTGCGACATGGAATAGTAAACGAATCAGCCGAGGCTTCCGGCTCGAGGTTGCGCTCCTAATGTGACCTTTCGCCTTAACTTTCGCAGGCCAAGTCCGTAAATCGAAGCCGATTGTTGTTGCTTCTCTGTACAACGGTGCCTTCAGATCCAGTTCTGGGAAGGCAAGTTGATCCGCTCCCCACCTCATGACCGGTCGCATGAATTGGAGTGAATCCGCCTCGATCCCTCCCATGCCTTCGAAATGGAGAACCGGCGAGGGGCGAAAGTAGTGAGTAATAGTCACTTCAGGTAACTGCAGCAGATCTTCCCGTCGACTGAGAAGGCCTGGTCCCCGCAGTAGTTCTATTGCGGGATTAACGTCGCCCAGGTTGAATGGACTGCTGAGAACCTCCTTATGGCCAAGAAAGGTCATATGGCCAGACGACCTGCAGGTCCCACAAACTACCCCTGCCGGGCCATCGCCCAGGCGGTCAGCAGCGCCTTCGCCTTGTTCACCGTCTCCAGCCACTCGGTCTGGGGATCCGAGTCCGCCACTATCCCCCCACCCGCCTGGATGTAGATCTTCCCGTCCACCACGTACGCCGTCCTGAGCGCAATGCAGGTATCCAGGTTCCCGGAGAAGTCGAAGTAGCCGACCACTCCTGAGTAGGGGCCCCTTCGAGTCGGCTCCAGCTCGTCGATGATCTCCATCGCCCGGATCTTCGGCGCCCCGGAGACCGTTCCCGCCGGGAACGACGCGTACAGCGCATCCAGGCCGGACATCCCCTCACTCAGCTCGCCCACCACCTGCGATGTCATGTGCATGATGTGCGAGTACCGCTCGATCACCATGAACTCCTCGACCTCCACCGAGCCGTAGCTGCACACCCGTCCCAGGTCGTTTCGGGCCAGGTCCACCAGCATCACGTGCTCGGCCCGCTCCTTGGGGTCCGCCAGCAGGTCATTGCCCAGCGCCTCGTCCTCCTCCGGCGTGGCGCCCCGGGGGCGGGATCCGGCGATCGGCCGCTGCAGCACCCGCCGGCCTTCCACCTTGATCAACGGCTCGGGCGACGATCCGACCAGCGTGATCTCCGGGTGCTTCAAAAAGAACATGTAGGGGCTGGGGTTGACCAGGCGCAGCGTCCGGTAAACGTCGAACGGGTCGTCCTCCTGGGGTGCCGAGAACCGGTGCGACGGCACCACCTGGAAGATGTCGCCGGCCCGGATGTACTCCTTGGCGGACTCCACCGCATCCATGTAGCCCTGCTCGCCCAGCGTGCTCGGCGGAAGGTCGAACTCCGGCTTCTCGACCCCCTTCGGCGTGTACGTCAGGGGCTCCCCCAGCTTGGCCACCAGCCCCTGCGCGCGGGCGATCGCCTCCTCGTAGGTGTCGTCGCCGACGACGTTGGAGACCACGGTAAGGCGCTGGCGCAGGTGGTCGAAGACAAACAGAGTTCGGGCGAAGATCAGCATCAGCTCCGGGGTCGACACGTCGGCGGCCGTAGTCTGGGGCAGCTTCTCCAGGTAGCGAACGACGTCGTAGCCGAGGAACCCCACCCCGCCGGCGATCAGCGGCGGCAGCTCCGGCACCACCGGCGCCGAGAAGGCGTTCAGGACCTTGCGCACGCTCTCGAGGGGGGTCGGGGCGTCGATCTCGCCGAACGTGTCGCCCTGGACCGAGACCTCGCCGTCGCGGGAGGTGACCACCAGGAACGGG
>JAJCYF010000151.1 GCA_029263035.1 Actinomycetes bacterium | reverse complement strand
GAAAGGAGGTGGTCCGTATTAGAGAAAGTCTGATCGGGACCCTGGAGGTGACCGGCCGCTAGGTCGGAGTGCTGGCTTCCACCAGCGAATTTCTCCCGGGCCACCCCCGAGGCACGGATGCCGGATTGGTCCCGCCGGCGCAGTAATCCAACTCGGGCTCCTATGTCCAGTGATGAAGTAGATGCGAAGGGCGCCCCGACCGGGCGCCCTTTCGCATTTCCTGCCCGGTGGCCTTGTAATTCCGCCGCCTCTTCGAAAGACTTTTCGGACCGACAAACTTAGGAGGCAATATGGCCGATCGGCGGATGAGGCTGCTCTTGGTCCCGGTCCTGGCGGCCGTTTTCCTGATCTCCGGTGCAACCGGAGCATCGGCGGCCTGCCACCGTTTCGACCTGGAGGTGTCGGACGCCTCCCCCGATGAAGGTGACACGGTTACGGTCACCGTGAGCCGGGACGGTGCGGTTGGCGACTCCGGTGTGCGGGTCACCTCAAGCGACGGCAGCGCGCAATCGGGATCGGACTACACGGCCTTGAACCAGCAGGTCGACTTCACCGGAACCTCCACAGAACGGTCGTTCCAGATCAGAATCGCCGATGACGGGGCCGCCGAGCCCGCCGAGTCGTTCACCGTGGTCCTGGGCCAGCCCAGCGGATGCGCGGTAAACCCGAACTTCGCACTTGGCGGTCCGGTAACCGTTCGGATCAACGCCAGCGAGGGCCCGGCCCCGCCCCCGCCCCCGCCCGCTCCGGCACCTGCTCCAGCCCCGGCTCCGGCTCCGGCCCCGGCGTCCCCGGTTCAGCCGGAGGAGACCCCGTCGCCCACCGAGGAGTCAAGTCCCGAGCCCACCGAGAGCCCCTCGCCATTGGAGACTCCGCTCGACGACGATTCGGATGACGGCGGGGGGATTGCGCCCCAGTTGATCATCGGCCTACTGGCGCTGGCGGGAGCCGGCGGCGTGGGCTACTACCTGTGGAGCCAGCACCGGAGTGTGCCGCCGGAGATCTAGGCGTCTGTTAGGAAGATCCCGCGACAGCGCGACAAATGGTGTATTCGACCTAATTGCTGAGGGCTTTATGCCGATAAACAGCTAGGTCCAGCAAGGGGCGGAACCTAAATTCGGAGGTTCCCCCATGACCAGGTGGATGTCTTCCAGACGCGCCGCAACGGCGCTGATGGCAATGATCCTCGGAGCGGCGATGCCGCTGCTCGCTCCCGGCGCCGCTCAAGCCGATCCGGGTCTTATCCCGACCACGGAGATCCAGATCATCGAACTCGCCAACCTGGAGAGGGCCGTGCGGGGCATCCGTCCGCTGCAGCACGACCCGAGGCTGGGGCAGGCGGCCCGGGAGTGGGCCCACAAGCTGGCCAACGACACGCAGATCTACCACATGGACGTGCTACCCGCTCGCAGCCTCGGCTATAAGGCGGGAGGGGAGAACATCGTCCTCGGCGTGCCGAAAATCACCGCGCTGTACGCCCACATCCAGGTAATGGGGAGCGATCTGCACCGAAAGAACCTGCTCGACCCAGCCTTTTCGCATGCCGCGGTAGGTATCTCCTGCGCAACCGTCAACGGCTTCGACCGAACGGTGGCGGTCGTGCAGTTCGGCGCCGACACCCGTCCCAGCACCGAGATCCCGGCTGCCGATCCCCGGGTGGTGCAGGGAGACATAAAGGCCGGCCCCGGCGTCAGCTGCCAGGGCTTCTCGCCGCCCCCGGCGCCGGGACCGGCTGCGCCACCCGAGCCCCCGCCGCCCCCGGCTGAAGTGCCGGCGCCGGTAGTCAAAACGGTGGTTGCACCCAGGCCGGCTCCCGCTCCTGCGCCCGTCCCGGTGGTCGTCGCCCCTCCGGTCGCACCGCCCGTCGAGACGCCTCCGCCGGCTCCGGAACCGGTGGTCGCGCCCGTCGATCCCTCGCCCGACCCGGTTCAAGAGTACGCAACCACCGCGGCGGATGTTGGTCCGCCGGTTACGCCGGTCTACCGGCAGACGGGCCCGATGATGATCGCGGGGTTCTTCGGAACCATGCTGCTGATCTCACTGGTCTTCGCCATGGTTGCCGGAGACCGCTGGCATAAACGTCAGCTTGCCCGGACGCGGTCGTAGCGTCTCCGGCATTCCAAGTACTATTAGCCGGCAGGGCCTGTAGCTCAGCGGTTAGAGCAGGGGACTCATCAAAATGGTGCCGTCCCACGGAGACGTGGGACAGAGAACGGGATGAATTCAGGGAAACCTTCAGCGCTCCAGGGCGCCGGCAACCCTGAGCCAAGCCGGAAGTACACTTCCGGACGGTGCAGAGACTACCTGAGGGATGGGCCGGCAGGCCCGAGCTCCCTTAATCACAGGCAAGAGCGTCCCGCGCCCTACCGGACACCAAAGGTGAGACGAGGGTGATGAGATAGTCCGCTTCCGCCGGAAACGGCGGGTTGAGTGAATCCCTTGGTCGCAGGTTCGAATCCTGCCGGGCCCACCGCTACGCCGGCCGTTCGGCCGGCGGCAGAATGCACCAGAGGACCCGCGTTGCGACGGAACCGGGGCTGGACCAGGACGTAACCGGTTCGTCCCGCAGCACAATCGCATCGCCGGCCTGCAGCACCTCCCTCGCCGCCCCGATCTGAAGCTCCAGCACTCCGGACATAACCACAACCACCTCCTTTTGTTTGGTCACGAACGGAGGGCGCCGTCCGGAGGACCCTGCGGCGAACTCGAGGATGTGGACCGACATTCGCGATACGTCCTCCAGCACATCCTCGGCCCGCAGACCGGCAGCCAGCTTGCGAGACCGCCGGGCTCTGCGGCGGGCGACGGTGTAGGGGAGCGGGGTCGCCGTCTGCTCCGGTTCCAGAACCGAGTACGCCGAGGCCAGGGTCTGTGCCGACAGACCTCTCAGGCCGGCCTCGGCCTGGGACAGGGCACTCGGAGTGACCCCGATCCGGCGGGCCACCTCTGCCTGGGAGATGCCCTTGGCCAGCCGCTTCGCCTTGAGGGATTCCCCGGTGCGCACCGGCTCCTGGGTGTCCGTGCGCAGGATGGCGATGCCGCTCTCGCCCAGCTCAAAATCCACGCCTCGCCCAACGGCATCGGTTCGCCCGGCAGCCTTGGCCACTCTAAGTTGGTGGTGCCCGTTCGAGGGGATGGTGTCCAGCACCACCTGCGTCGTGCGTTGCAGGCGGGCCAGGAACGAAGCGTCGTGCGCCTCCTTGCGCAGGAACCAGTAGGCAACGGTCTGCAGCTCGTACAGCCGGGGGCAATGCTCCAGGAACAGGTCGAGTGCGGCCTCGGGTCCCCATAGATCCTGCATTGTCGTCAGGTTGTCGAACAGGTACGCGGTGCCCGGCCCAAAGGTCCCCTCGGCGTTTTTCAGTGCCTCGACCACCCGGGCCGGATCCCTCGGGTGCTCGACCATCACAATGCGGTGCCTGCCCCTGCCGGCGGGCCGTTTTGCGCCCGACCGCTCCGGGAAGCAGTCGAGGAGAAGCACGTCCCGGTTGCGCCAGTCCGAACGGTAGCGGGCAAGGACTTCGGCGGCGGGTTCGGTGAAGGTGATGTAGACCAGGCCGGCAGAGGTGCCCGAGGTGACGAATGATCGGATAATCGCCTGCTCGACCGGGCGGAGGACCCGCCACACCACGTTGTCGCCGACCTGAAGCCCGCCGATCAGCTCATCGATCTCCCCGATGCCCGTCGTAAGTTCCAAAGCCCCTCCTGCTTAATGGCTGCGAGCGTAACATTAAGCAGATTCACCGGGAGGTTAAGTTGAGTGTCCGGGCTCCTCCGAGGCAGGCTCGAGAACCCATCCGTAGAACCCGGCGAGGCAGACGACCACGCCCAGCCCGAATCCCGGCCAGGACTTGAGGATCACCGCGTAACCCATGAGCGGCATGCCCAAGGCCGCTACGAGGGGATAGATCGATGGGGAGGGCATATGGATTTTTACGGGGGTCTCCTCGGCCTGCTCGTCGGCCCCGCCGACCGGGACGCGCACCGGCCGGCCCTTTCGGTCCTCGGTGTACTTGCGATTCCAAAAGTCGTCGAGTCTGGTTACCAGGGGGACCTGCCGGAAGTTGTACTCGGGCGGAGGTGAGGGGATGGTCCACTCCAGGGTACGGCCGTCCCACGGGTCGGCCAGGGCAATCTCGCCGCGGCGCTTGCTCTTGACCCAGTTGACCATGAACACCAGCGTGGAGGCGGCGATGGTAAAGGCCCCCACCGTCGCCACGAGGTTCCACATCTCCCAGCCGAGCCCCTCCTGGTAGGTGTAGTAGCGGCGGGGCATACCCTTCAGTCCCAGGATGTGCATCGGGCCGAAGGTGGCGTTGAAACCAATCATCATCATCCAGAAATGGATCTTGCCGAGGCGCTCGTCCATCATCCGTCCGGTCATCTTGGGAAACCAGTAGTAGAGCCCGCCGAACAGGGCGAAGACCGATCCGCCGAATAGCACGTAGTGGAAGTGGGCGACGATGTAGTAGGTGTCCTGCTGCTGGGCGTCGTGCGGCACCACCGAGTGGGTAACGCCGGACAGGCCGCCGATGGTGAACATGGCGATGAACCCGATGCAGAACAGCATCGGCGTCTTGAACTGCAGCTTGCCGCCGGCCATCGTTGCCATCCAGTTGAAGATCTTGACCCCGGTGGGAATGGCGATCGACATGGTGGAGACCGCAAACGCCGCGTTGGCGGCGGGGCCCAGGCCCGCGGTGAACATGTGGTGGGCCCACACCCCCCAGCCCATCAGGCCGATGGCGATCCCCGAGAACACCATGAAGCTGTAGCCGAAGAGGGGTTTGCGGGCGAAGACCGGGATGATCTCCGACACGATCCCCATCGCCGGCAGGATCATGATGTAGACCTCCGGGTGCCCGAACAGCCAGAACAGGTGCTGCCACAAGATCGGGTCGCCGCCGGAAGCGGCATTGAAGAACAGGGCCCCGAAGGTTCGATCGAAGGTCATCAGGAACAGGGCCACGGCGATGATCGGCATGGCGAACATCAGCAGGAAGTTGGTCACCAGAGTCATCCACACGAACATGGGCATGCGCATGAGCTTCATCCCGGGTGCACGCATGTTGAGGACGGTGACTATGAGGTTGATCGCACCCACCAGCGATGCCACGCCGAGTATCTGCAGCCCCAGGGCGTAGAAGTCGAGCCGGTTGGGCCCGGGGAGGAACCCGCCGGCGGTGGTCAGAGGGGCGTAACCGAACCAACCTCCGTCCGGGGCGCCGCCCAGGGCCCAGCTGGAATAGATGAACAGTCCTCCCAGCACGTAGACCCAGTAGCTGAGGGCATTCAGCCGGGGAAAGGCCACGTCCCGGGCGCCGATCATCAGCGGAATAAGGTAGTTCATGAACGCGGAACCCAGGGGCATCACCACCAGGAAGATCATCGTCAGGCCGTGGGTGGTGAACAGCTGGTTGTAGGTGTCCGCGTCCACCACCTGGTTCTCCGGCCGGGCGAGCTGGGTGCGGATCACAAGGGCCTCCAGGCCGCCGAGGATGAAAAACGCGAAGGCCGTGTACCCGTAGAGGATCCCGATCCGTTTGTGGTCGACGGTCGTGAACCAGCTCCAGATCCCCGTCTTGGCAGTGGGCCGGCGGAGCAGGCGGGGAGTTGAGGCAACGGTTGTCAATTCAGGGCCTTTCCCTTGTTTTTCACCACAAAACTGGCATCATGGTATCCAAGTCGTTAAAAAAGGCAAACGGGTTCATAAATCGAGTACCGTTCTGGAAACAACTCCACCGGCGGGAGCCTGAAAATGCGTGTAAAGGAAGGGGCCGAGGCTCACAAGGCGCTCTCCGACCCGGCCCGGCTCCGGCTGTTCAACCTCATCGTGGAGTCGGACGACCCGCTCGATATTCCCGCGATGGCCGATGCCGTCGGCCTGCACCAGAACACCGTCCGCTCCCATCTGCGGCGGCTGGAGCTGGTGGGCCTGGTGGCGCCCGAGGTCGAGGCCCGCACCACGCGGGGCCGTCCCAGGGTGCTGTTCAAGCCCGGCCCCGAGGCCGAGGACATGGGGCACGGCGCCCGCAACTACAAGCTGCTCGCGACCATGCTCGCCGGGTTCATCAACGCCGGCCTCCCCGACCCCGAGGTGGGGGCCGAGCTGGCGGGCCGGAGCTGGGGAGGGTACCTTTCGGCGCAGTTTCGGCCTCACCCCGGGGATCCGGTGGATCTGCAGGCTGCTTCAGAAATGGTCAGGCGCATGATGGACCGCCTGGGTTTCGAGCCGGAGCTGACCCCGACCGAAGACGGCGTCGATCTGCTCCTGCACAACTGTCCCTTCCGGGACATCGCATCCAGGTATCCGCAGACGGTCTGTTCCTTGCACCTCGGGATCCTGAAAGGGGCCCTGGCGGACGTGAAGTCCGATACCGAGGCAACCGTCCTGCTGCCCTTCGTGACGCCCAACCTGTGCGTCGCCCGCCTTGCGTCGCAACCGTCCCCGGCTGAGTGAGGCCGGTTTGGGCAGCTGGGCCCTGTTGGGCCACATCGTCTCGGGATTCGTCCTGTTCGCGGGCATGTTCCTGGCTGCGGCAGGGTGGCAGCAGGCCCGGGCGCGGTCCGCTCCCGGCGAGATCGCGCTCCTCCTGAGGCTGTGCCGGATTGGAGCAATGACCGTTGCCGTCGCCACCATCTCGGTCCTCGGGTTCGGTCTGTGGCTGGTGGACCTGCAGGGGCGCCGGCTGGGAGATGCCTGGATCTCGTGGGCGCTCGGTCTTCTGCTGGTGGCCATGGTCGCCGGCATCGTGGGCGGACAGCGGCCGAAGAAGGCCCGCCTTCTGGCACAGCGCGCCTCGGGGGAGAGCGGAGCGGAGACACAGGAACTTCGCCGGCTGCTCGACGACCCTTCGTCGGCCCTCCTGAACTATCTAGCCGCCGGATGCATCCTGGCCATCCTCTTCCTGATGGTCTTCAAGCCCCAATGATATTTTTCACGATGAAAACCGCTTGAACCGCAACTTAGAAGATAAAACCCCGCGTTGCGGCTACACTCCGGGCCATTGACCGGGCGCATCGGGCTCCCGGCGGAGCGGAGGTGTATATGAGGACGGCGGCGTTGATGGCGGCCCTGACGGCAGTGTTTCTTATCGGGTGCGGTGGAGACGGAAGCAGCGGAGAGTCTGCTTCTGCAAAGCAAAGCGGGGAATCCTCCAGCGCTTCGGATGACGCGGTTTTGATTGTGGCCGAGCCGGGTGCCACGAATGTGTTTGATGCAGACCGGCTGGAGGCCGCCGCCGGCCGGCCGTTCCCACTTGAGTTGAAGAACCCGGACGCGGAGCCGCACAACCTATCGGTGTACTCCTCCAAGGGAGGCGAATCCCTGTTCCGTGGTGACTTTGTCGACCCGGGCAAGGACATCACCTATGAAATTCCGGCGCTGCCTGTCGGGGACCTGTACTTCCAGTGCGACATCCACCCCGAGATGTTCGGGACCTTGAAGGTCTCGGCCTAGGCAGCAGCGGACAGAGCTCCACGAATCCAGCCGCGAGTCCATGAGGCCCCACCACCTGACTGCGCGGTTGTGGTTTGCCGGAGCTCTGCTTGCTTGCCTGCTTCCACCCCAGCTTCGGCTGGGGTGGTGGCTGCCGGTTCACATGCTCCTACTTGGGTCGGCGAGCCAGCTCATTTCCGGCGGCCAGATCAAGTTTTCGAGCACCCTGGCGATGGCTCCTCCGCCCGGCCTGCGTCACATTCTGGGCTCGTTGGGTCTGCTGAACCTGGGGGCCGCCTTGATCGCCGCCGGGCGGCTATCCGGGACTGAAGCAGTGGTTGGTGCGGGGGCTGCAGCATTCCTGACGGGAACGGTATGGTCCGGACTGGTTGCCGACACACAATGGCGGCGGGGCCTGGGGACCCGGTTCCGGGTCACCCGAACCTACTACCGCCTGGCGGGGATCAGCATCGTGGTCGGAGGCTCGGCGGGCGCCACGCTGGCGCTGGGAATTCTCTCCGACGCCGAAAGCCGGCTCTCCCACCACCTGGTGCACATGGCCTTCAACCTGCTCGGCTGGTCGGTCCTCACAATTGCCGGCACGGCAATTACGCTTCTGCCGGCGGTCCTCAGGGTTCGAGCCGAAAACGTTGGATCGACCTGGGCGCCCTGGGTGACATTCACCGGTTTGCTGACGATCGTGACGGGCCTGACGCTGGACCTGCCGTTGCTTGCCGCGGCCGGCGGAGGGGGCTTTGTTGCCGGGCTAATCCCCTTCGGACTTGTCGCATTGCTCGTTGGCCAAAGACCCAGGCGATTTCCCGTGCCGGTGTCGGCGTTGCATTTGCTGGCGGCGGTCCTGTGGCTGTTTGTGGTGGCGGCGCTGCAGGTGGGATCGCTCGGTCTCGGAAACGGCGCCGCCACCCGCGCCCTGTGGCTGGTCGGGCTAGGCGGGGGGTCGGTGGTGCAAGCGGTCCTCGGTGCGTGGTCGTTCCTCCTGCCGATGGAAATGCCGGTGGGCGGGGAGTTGAGGAGGCTCCATCTGGTGGCGTTCGAAAAGGGAGCCCGCACCCAGGTGGCCGCCTACAACATCGGTCTGATTCTGCTCCTGCTGAGTCTGCTGGGTCCGTCCCCGGCCGGAACCCAGGCCGCAGGGCTGATCCTGGCCTGGACCGCCGCGGCCTGGGGGTTGTTCAAGGCCTGTACGTTTGTCTGGATTGCCCGGTGGCCGTCGGTAGGTGCGGCCGCGACCCTCTGGTGGAAGCCCCGGCGCTGACCGTTACCGAACTTCGGCGCATTCCAGGTCGCGCATACAACGGTCGTACCGGCGGGCCTGGAGCGCTCCCAGCACCAGGATCACGGTGACGATGGCTATGGCCAC
>JAJCYF010000150.1 GCA_029263035.1 Actinomycetes bacterium | reverse complement strand
CAGGTTGCCCTTGGTGGAGCGCATCTTGTCGATGAGCAGCTCCAGCCCGGCACCCGAGTCCAGTGCGTGCAGGACCCGGCGCAGCTTCCAGACCAGGTTCAGCTCCTCCTTGGTCAACAACAGCTCCTCTTTGCGGGTCCCCGACGAGGAGATATCGATGGCCGGGAACAGGCGCTTCTCCGAAGCCCTGCGGTCCAGCTTCAGCTCCCAGTTACCGGTGCCCTTGAACTCCTCGAAGATGACCTCGTCCATACGGGAGCCGGTTTCCACCAGCGCCGTGGCGATGATCGTCAGTGATCCACCCTGTTCGATGTTGCGGGCCGCTCCAAAGAAACGCTTGGGCGGGTACAGGGCGGTCGAGTCGACACCACCGGAGAGGATGCGTCCGGAGGCCGGCGTCGCCAGGTTGTAGGCCCGGGAGAGCCGCGTGATCCCGTCCAGCAGGATCACCACGTCGCGCCCCAGCTCCACCATGCGCTTGGCACGGTCGAGGGTCAGCTCGGTGACCTGGATGTGGTCGTCGGACGGGCGGTCGAAGGTCGAGTAGACAATCTCGCCGTCCACCGAACGCTGCATGTCGGTAACCTCTTCGGGACGCTCATCGACCAGAAGGACGATCAGGTGGGCGTCGGGCGAGTTGGCCCGGATCGAGTTGGCAATCTGCTTCATCACGGTGGTCTTGCCGGCCTTCGGGGGCGAGACGATCATGCCTCGCTGGCCCTTGCCGATGGGGGCAACCAGGTCGATGATGCGCTGCGCAATCTCATTCGGCTGGTCGGTGACCTCCATCCGGATGCGCTCCTCCGGGTACAGGGGGGTCAGCTTGTCGAACCACGGACGTCCCAGGATGTCGGCCGGCGCTTTGCCGTTGATGGTCTCGATCCGCACCAGTGCCTGGTACTTCTCGGACTCCTTGGGCTTGCGGGCCATGCCGACAATCTCGTCGCCGCGGCGTAGCTGGAAGCGGCGCACCTGCGACAGGGAGACGTACACGTCCTCCTGCGTCGGCAGGTAGTTGGAGGTCCTCAGGAAACCGTAGCCCTCGGGGAGGGTGTCGAGGATTCCGGTTGCCGGTTCGAGGTCCGCCTCATTGATGACCTCCGGCTCGCGCGAGCCGCGGTCCGGACGGTCCTGCTGCTGGCGATCCGGGCGGTCGTTGCGCTGTTGCTGGTCGCGGCCTCCCCGATCACGGCCCCGGCGGCGACGGCCGCGGTCGCGGTCGCCTCCCCGGTCTCCACCGCGGTCACGATCGCCGCGATCACGGAAGGACTGGCGCGGCTCGGTGTCCGACCGGCCTTCGAACTGGTGCTGGCGGGGAGCGGGCTGGCGGGCGGGGGCGGGGGGTGCCACCTTGACCTCACCGGAGCCGCCGGACCCATTGGTATCAGCCGAAGCGGCGGCAGCACCGGAGGGTGCGGCTTCGGTGGCCGGCGTCGCGCCCCGGCTGGCCTCTTCCTGGGCCGGCTTCTCGGAAGCCTCTTCGGTGCTCGTTACCTTGGTGGCCCTGGGGGCGCGGGGGGGCCGGGAAGCTGAGGGCTTGGGTGCGGCGGGGGAACCGTTTCCGCTACCCGACGGGCCGGTGAGGATCGCATCGATCAGTTGGGCCTTCTTCAGGCCTTTGCCTGCGAGACCCATCTCCACAGCCATGGTTTGCAGCTCGGCCACTTTTTTTCCGGCCAAGGCTTCGCGTTGCTTCTCATCCATCAAGTTCTCTCCTGGTAAGGACTCGGCTCAACTTCGAGCCGATCACATATGTGTCCGATTGTTTGGGATTGATCAGCGGATCGGACGCACCGCTGTGCCGCTCAGATAAATCTCGTGCTGCCGGCGCTGCCGGCTTAATAACGCCCCTTGGCGCTGCTATCGCGCTGTTGCAACCGTATTGGGAAAAATCCATCTGCAGCGGCAGACAAAGAAGGTGGATTGACCGGGGACAACTTCTGGAGCAGATCCTTACATCGGTCAGAGACTGACTCTATACCCACTACCTCGGCTCGATAGTTGTCAGAGAAGTTTCGTTTGAGCACGTTTCCCGCCGCTCTTACGCCGAAATGGCGAGCCAGATCCTGAAAGATTTGAGATATCCCCCAGAGGGTGTGATCGAAAAATGAGTTCGAACTACCTTGGGTTGGTTCCGCGATCCTTTGAGGATGCAGCGCTCCACCGCAGCTTCCCACAGTTGCCTGTTGGGCGTGAATGGATTGTTCACTCATTGTAAGCACAACCGGCCCCGCAAGCAATAACCGCTGGTACTCCAGGCGCATGGCCCGCACTTGGAGTGACCGCGATGGACCTAGGAGGCGGTGGCCCCGGTCCGGTCCCAGCCCGGCGTGAGCACCCGCCACCCATCGGGAACGACCTGCCCGGCCTTCTCCACAGCGTCGGGTAGCTGCTCTGCCGGGACCATGGCGATCAGCGACGGCCCGGCCCCCGACATGGTGGTGGCGATTCCCGCCTCTCTCAACTCCCGGTGGACCGCCTGCGACGCCGGCATCAGCGGCAGGCGGTAGGGCTCGTGCATCCGGTCCTCAGTAGCGGCCATCAGGTGGTCCAGGCCGGCCGTGCCGGTGAGGATGGCAACCAGCGCCGCTGTGGCGGCCGCGTTGGCTATGGCGGCGGCTCTGGGCAGCTCGGCCGGAACCACCTTGCGGGCGGCGCCGGTCCGGAACTTCTCCTTGGCAACCAGGATGATCGGAGCGATCTTCTCGGTGGGCTGCAGGTTGATCCAGGACCCCCCCACGCTGAGCACCAGGCCGCCGAATAGCGCCGGCAGCACGTTGTCCGGGTGTCCCTCGATATCGGTGGCCAGCACGGCCAGGTCGTCGTCGGACAAGTCCAGGCCGCCGAGGGCCCGGGCGCCTGCCAGTCCGGCCACTATCGCCGATGCGCTGGCCCCCATGCCCCGGGCCGAAGGGTAGATACCCACGGTTTCGATGCGGACGGAGGGCGCGGTTGCGCCGGCCCTGTCGAAGGCCGCCATGAACGAGCGGTAGGTCAGGTTGTCCGGAATCGGGTGCAGCCGTCCCCGGCCGGCGATCACCGACTGTGCCGCCTCCGAGAAACGGATGGTCAGGTAGCTACCCAGGGCCACCCCGAGAACGTCGAAGCCGGGCCCCAGGTTGGCCGCCGTCGCCGGAACTCGTACCTCGTGCAAGAAGCTGTTAGAAGCCGAGGGCCTGAGCGACCGCGTCGATCTCGGCGTCCACCTGAAGCGGCTTGGGCGCCCCCGATATCGCCCAGCTCGGGTCCTTCAAACCGTGGCCGGTGAGGATGCAGACCACCGTCTTTCCCTTCTCGAGACGGCCCTCGGCCGAAAGCTGCAGCAGACCGGCGACCGGGGCGGACGAGGCCAGTTCGGCGAACACGCCTTCGGCGGCGATCATCCGGTAGGCCTCGAGGATCGCCTTGTCGGTGACCGACCGGATCTCGCCGCCGGAGTCCTTCGCGGCGGTAAGCGCCCCCTCCCAGGAGGCCGGGTGGCCGATGCGGATGGCGGTGGCGATGGTCTTGGGCTGGTCCACCGGGTGACCCAGCACGATCGGGGCCGACCCCGCCGCCTGGAACCCGAACATCTGCGGCAGGCTATCGGTGATTCCGTCGTTGAGGTACTCGTTGTAGCCCCTCCAGTAGGAGGTGATGTTGCCGGCGTTGCCCACCGGGATGATGTGGTAGTCCGGGGCCCGCTCCAGGCGGTCGCAGACCTCAAAGGCGCCGGTTTTCTGACCCAGCAGGCGGTGCGGGTTGGTGGAGTTGACCACGACAATCGGGTACGGCCCCTCCAGCTTGCGGGTGATCTCGAAGGCCTGGTCGAAGTTTCCCCGGACCTCCACGACCTTGGCGCCGTGCACGAGGGCCTGGGCCAGCTTGCCGGAGGCGACGTTGCCCGCCGGGATCAAAACCACACAGAGAATTCCGGCCTTGGCGGAGTAGGCCGCGGCCGAGGCGGAGGTGTTGCCGGTGGAGGCGCAGACGACCGCTTTGGCCCCCGCGGCCACCGCCTTGGTGATGGCCATGGTCATCCCGCGGTCCTTGAACGAGCCGGTCGGGTTCATCCCCTCAAACTTGAGGAAGACCTCCAGCCCGGTGCGTTCGGAGAGCCGCTCCGACAGGATCATCGGGGTGTTGCCCTCGCCCAGGCTGATGACCGGCATGTCGTCGGTCATCTCCAGGCGCGGCCGGTAGTGCTCGATGACGCCCTTCCATGAACCCATTACCTAGTGCTCCATTTCAGTAGTGCTGCGGGCACCGGATGTTCGAATGGCACCGGGGCGGAATAATTGCATTCTTAGTCCTCGGCCGACTGAACCCGCATGGAGGAGGCAATTGCATCCACCACCTCCAGGTTTGCAAGCTCTGCCAGCAGAGCCTGAAAGTTGCGCTCTACGGCGTTGTGGGTGACCAGGATCAACCGGGCCTCCCTGCCCATGCCCTCCTGTAGCATGCTCTTGATGCTCACGTCGTTGTCGGCAAAGGTCTGCGCCACCCGGGCCAGGACACCCGGCTTGTCGGCAACCTCCAGCAGGACGTAGTACTGGCTCACGGTGGAGTCCATCGGGCGAACCCGGCCGGGCGGGCTGTCGATGGAGCCCACTCCCCTGCCGCCGCTGACGATGTGGCGGGCGACGTCCACCGCATCGCCGATCACCGAGATCGCCGTCGGCGGGCCCCCGGCACCCCGGCCGTAGAACATAAGCTCGCCGACCTGGTTGCCCTCGACAAAAATTGCGTTCAGGTTGTCCCGGACCGATGCCAGCGGGTGGGTCTGCAGGATCATCGCCGGGTGCACCCGCATGGCAATCTCCCCGTCGACGCTCTCGGCTATGGCGAGCAGCTTCACCACGTAACCGAGGCTGCGGGCGTTCGTGATGTCGGCCTGCGTCACCCTGGTGATCCCCTCCCGGTAGACATCGCCCGCGACCACCCGGGCGTTGAAGGCGATGCTCGCCAGGATCGACAGCTTGGCCGCCGCGTCGAACCCCTCGATGTCCGCCGTGGGGTCCAGCTCGGCGTACCCGAGGCGCTCTGCCTGGGCCAGTGCCTCGTCAAACTCCATCGCCTCTTCGGCCATCTTGGTGAGGATGTAGTTGGTGGTGCCGTTCAGGATGCCCATGACCCGCTCGACCCGTTCGCCGGCCAGCGACTCCTTGAGCGGGCGGATGATCGGCACGCCGCCGGCCACCGAGGCCTCGAAGTTGAACTCAACCCTGTTAGCCTGCGCCTCGTCGAACAGCTCGCGGCCCAGTGAGCCGATCAGTTCCTTGTTGGCGCTGACCACATGTTTGCCGGAGCGCATCGCGTCCAGAAGAAGGGTGCGGGTGGGCTCAATACCCCCCATCACCTCGATCAGGATCTGGATGTCGGGATCCTTGACCACATCGGACGCATCGTCGGTGAAGACCTCTTTGGCCAGGGGCACATCGCGCTCCTTGCCCACGTTGCGGACGGCCACCCTGCGGATCTCCAGCCGGGCACCGACCCGCTCGCCGATCTCCTCGGAGTGCGCGTCAAGGATCCGCGCAACCGCGGAGCCCACGATGCCGCATCCGAGCATCCCAATTGAGATCGAGTCTGCCAAAGTTCGCCGATACCTCTCTTTAAGCTTTGTCTTCCCTCACCGACGGAGCGGTCAGCTCACGGACCATCTCCCGGGCCATGCCGACGGCGGCCGCAGTTACGCCCATCCACGCCATCTTGGTGGCCATCGACGCCTCATCAGGGTCGGGGATGGGCTTGTGCAGGCCTTTGGTCCAGAACTTCTCAACCGCCATCATCGTCAGCTTTGCTGCCAGAGCGCTCAATCCTAGCGCCAACAGCTTCTGGGCCACACCGCCTTTGCGTTCGGTAGTCTGAGTCTTCTTAGCCATCCCGTCCTCCCCAATCTTTTTGGCCCTACGCACCGTAGAGCATAGAAGACGGTTAGCCCCACGGAGTGAAACCAAAACATGGGGTCAAAAAAGGCCCCCTTTGCAGAGGGCCTTTTTCGGCAGCCGGCCTGTAGGCCGGGTTCTGTCCTTCTTTCGAAGGGGCGACCATCCATCTGGGACCACGGTTGCCCGTGGCCTCTAGCAACCTACCCGGGGCGGTTGAAGCGGGCCGCTCCATGTCCCCTGTTGGTCTTGCTCCGGGTGGGGTTTGCCTAGCCGCCGCGGTCTCCCGCGGCGCTGGTGCGCTCTTACCGCACCGTTTCAACCTTGCTGGGGAGTTGCCTCCCTTAGCGGTTTGCTTTCTGTTGCACTTTCCATCGATCACCCGATCTGGGGGTTACCCAGCACCCTGCCCTGTGGAGCCCGGACCTTCCTCGACCTCGTTGCAAGCAACCCTTGAGGCTGCTCGAATCGAAGCCGCGGCCGCCCGGCCGGCTGCCCTTTAAGTTTACCCGCCGTCCCCCGGTGCGGTGGGAGATCCTGTTTCCCTTTCCTCCTGCGGCGCCGGGCCCCCGATCCGGTCTGAGCGGGACAGCCGCTCCGGCCGTTCGATCAGCTCGCCCTTGCGGATGAACCTGCGGCGCAGCGCAGGGTCCTGCAGCTTGTAGGCGCGCGCCAGGTAGATGAGAATCACCAGCCCAACCAGCTCCCGGAACAGCTCCCACGGGTGGCTGAGGGGCCGGGTGAGGACCTCCAGCCAGTAGCCGTCCTGGGGGTCGGCCTCGAAGGTGGCGCCGAACAGCGGCCAGAACCAGGTGATCGGACTGCTCCACATACCGTCCAGCACCTGATGGATCAGCATGCAGATGGGCAGGATGAACCACCGGCGGGCGGTTGCGCCCCTCAGCGCGAGTTGGATCGCCAGCAGAAGGGCCGTCGACACCAGCAGCGTGTGTCCGAACAGCCGCCCGCTCTCAAACTGCTCCCGGAAGAAGATCCGCCCGATCGGCTTGTCGATGATGTCGGAGATCACCGCTCCCAGTAGCACGACCCGGTAGTCGATCCGCCGGGCGCCGAGCGCGAAGAAGACGATGGCGCAGGTCATCCCGAGGTGCCAGAAAAGCATGGCTAGGACAGGCCGGTCGGACCGGGACCGGGTTGCGGCGGGAGAGGATCGCCGGATGCGGCCTGCTCGTCCATTCCCAGGTTGCTGAGCCGGTCGGCGGCGGCATTCTCAGCTCTGGGCACCGCGGTGAAGGTGATCCGGTCGAACTCCTCCGCCAGGGCGCGCGCCCGCTCGTGCAGAGTTTTAAGACCCGGGGACTTCACCTTGTAGTTGCCTTTCATCTGCTCGATCACCAGCCGGGAGTCCATGTAAACCTCCAGATCGGCGGCGCCGTGAACCCGGGCGGCCTGCAAGCCCACGATAAGGGCTTCGTACTCCGCCACGTTGTTGGTTGCCCGCCCGATGCCCCGGCCGATCTCCTCCAGGACCCGGCCCCCGGGCGAGCACAACACCACCCCGATACCCGCCGGACCGGGGTTGCCGCGGGCTCCGCCATCGGTGTGGAGCGAAAAGGTGCCTGCCATGCCGGTGGTCCGGGCGTTAGTCGACCACTACGAGGATACGGCCGCACTCGTCGCACCGGCTCATGCCCTTGTTGGCGCGGACCCGGGCGACCTCCTGCGCCGGCAGCTGCATATGGCAGCCCAGGCACATCGAGCCCTGCAACGCCGCCGCGCCGACGCCGTGTTTCGACCGCCGCAGGTCGTCGTAGAAGGCGAGCAGCTCGGGGTCGACCCGGGGCACCCAACCCTGCCTGCGTTCCTTGAACTTTTCCAGCTCCTCGGTCACCTGGCCCCCGGCGGCATCCCGCTTGACGATCGCTTCGGAGACCTGGGTGCGCAGGACCTCGAGCTGGTCGGTAAGGCCCTTCAGCTCCCGTTCCAGGTTCTCGCGCTCCTCCATGACCTCCAGGTCCTCATCCTCGAACCGGATCCGGCGGCGCTTGAGCGAC
The DNA here is from genome assembly GCA_029263035.1 of Actinomycetes bacterium. GTDB lineage: Bacteria > Actinomycetota > CADDZG01 > JAHWKV01 > JAHWKV01 > JAJCYE01. The sequence goes on along the minus strand of JAJCYF010000150.1, from coordinate 4,483 downwards.
TCGATCTCTGCGCCGATGGCGGAGAGCTCCCGCGGGTTGGCTATGTCACCGGCGTTGAGCCGGGCCTCCTCGTGGGCGATCTTCTTGCCGACATTGTCGACCTCGGTATCCAGCTTGCGCTGGCGGGCGACCACCTCGTCCAGAGCCGCCTCCCGCTCGCCGGTCCGGGCTTCCAGGCTCCGCTGGCGCTCCTCGAGCTCATCGAGCTCCGCCTGTTCGGGCAGGTTGTTCAGCCTGGAGGTCAGCCGGTCGACGGCCGAATCGATCTTTTGAAGCTCAAGGAGCTCCACCAACGCCGGATGCGAGGCCTCTACCATCAGCTGAGTCTATCCAGGTCCAGCTCGCCCGAGGCAATCCGGCACAGGGTCTCGACGTAAAAGGCGTGCTCGCGCTCCAGCACCCGGGCGGCCAGGGTCTCCACATCGTCGCCCTCCAGCACCGCAACCTCACACTGCGCAACCACGGGTCCCCGGTCGTACTCCTGGTCCACCAGGTGCACGGTGACGCCGGTCAGGGCGTCGCCGGCGTCCAGCACCGCCTGGTGAACCCGGATGCCGTACATCCCCACCCCGCCGAATTTGGGCAGCAGGGCCGGGTGGATGTTGACGATGCGATTGGGGAACCGCTCGATGGTCCGGGGGCCCACCTTTTTCATGTAACCGGCCAGGACCACCAGGTCGACACCGGCGCCGGAGAGCACCCGGGCGATCCCGTCATCGAGCTGCTCGAACTCGGGGTGGGTGACCCCGCTCAGGTGATGAAACGGGATGCCTTCCCGGGCCGCCCGGGCCGCCGCCTGGGAGCCGGCGTTGTTGCTGATCACCACCACCACCTCGGCGGGAAGCACCCCCCGGCGGCTGGCATCGACGATCGCCTGCATGTTCGACCCCCCGTGGGAAGCCAGGATCCCCAACCTCATATGCGCGAAAAGGCCGGGATGGATGACATCCCGGCCAGATTATTCGCTCGAATCAAATGGCGCTCAGACCCCTGCGGTCTCCAGCTGCTCGGAGTACTTGCCGTAGGTCGCCGCGGAGTTGGCGCGAGCCCGCAGCAGCGCAGCCGCCTGGCCTGCGGCACGGTTCTCCGGCTTGCCGGCCCAGGTCTCCATGGCTGCGGTCTGCAGCGCACGGCCGTAGGAGTAGGTCAGCGGCCACGGTGCCCCGCCCAGCTTGTTGAGCTCGTTCAGGTGGGCCGAGGCCTCCTGGTCGCTCTGGCCGCCGGACAGGAAGGCAATTCCGGCAACCGATGCCGGAACGTTCTTCTTCAGAACCTCCAGGGTCAACTCGGCAACCTGCCGGACGGTGGCCTTCTGGCCGGACTTCTTGCCGGGAACCACCATGTTGGGCTTGAGGACCATGCCCTCGAACTTAACCCCGGCCCGGTAGAGGGCGCCGAAGACGGTGTGCAGGGTCTTGTCGGTGACGGCGTAGCAGGTCTCCATGGTGTTGTCGGCGTCCATCAGAACCTCGGGCTCGATGATCGGCACGATGCCGGCCTCCTGGCACAGGGCGCCGTATCGGGCGAGAGCGTGGGCGTTGGCCTCCAGGCAGTAGTCGGAGGGGATGCCGTCGCCGATGGTGATCACGGCACGCCACTTGGCGAAGCGGGCTCCCAGCTCGTAGTACTCGGCCAGGCGCTCACGCAGGCCGTCGAGACCTTCGGTGACTTTTTCGCCCGGGTGACCGGCCAGGTCCTTGGCGCCGGTGTCGACCTTGATGCCGGGGATGATGTTCAGCTTCTTGAGGTACTCGGGGAAGGTCGTGCCGTCGCTGGCGCTCTGGCGGATGGTTTCGTCGTAAAGGATCGTTCCGCTGACGTACTCCTGGATGCCCTCGGCGGAGAAGAACATCTCGCGGTAGGACCGGCGGTTCTCCTCGGTGGACTCGATGCCGAGCGCGGCAAACCGCTTGCCGATGGTAGGTGAGCTTTCGTCGGCAGCAAGGATGCCTTTGCCGGGGGCCACCATTGCGGTGGCAATTGCGTTCAGTTCCTTCGTCTTGTCATCCATTACGGTCGCTCCTCAAAGCTCGTCCAACAGGGGGTGTTTACGGCGGGGCGCGAAAGCGAAACCCGCCTCCGGCTGTGTGATGACCAATGATATCCGCAACGTGCCTGACAGGGCCAACGGATGCCTGTCTAGTTCTCGATGGTGACCCGGATGCTGCCTTCGCGGCGGGTCAGCGCAAAGGCGGTCTGATCCCCCTGCCGGGTGAACTCCAGGCCCAACCTGGAATCGCCCACCTGCAGGTTCTCTATCTCCACCCGGTTCAACCAAGACGGAAGCGCGGGCTGGAAGATGGTCAGCGCGCCGGCCGGGGCCTGGGCGGAGATACCCAGGAAGGCCTGGGTCAACATCAGCGGGACGGCGGCCGCCCACGCCTGCGGGCTGCACGCCACCGGGTAGTTGACCGGCGGCAGGCCGGCGCGCCGGTCGAAGCCGCAGTACAGCTCGTCCAGCCGCAGGTCGGAGAAGATTGCGGCGTCGAACATGGCGGTGGCGATCCGATCGGTGGCCGTGACCAGCCCGTACCGTTTCAGCCCGGCGGCGATGATCACGTTGTCGTGCGGCCACACCGACCCGACGTGATACCCCATTGGGTTGTAGGCCGGGTTCTTTTTGGACAAGGTCCTGATCCCCCAGCCGGAGAACATATCCGGGGCCATCAGGCGCTCCCCCACCGCCGCCGCCCGGCGCGGCTCGACCAGCCCGCAGTACAGGGCGTGGCCCACGTTGGACGCAACTCCCTGGACCTGCTTCTTGGCGCCGTCCAGAGCCAGGGCAAAGGTTCCTTCCCCGGGCATCCAGAACGCGGCATCGAACGCCTCCTTGAGCTGGCCCGCCTCCCGCCGCAGGCCCGCCGCCACCTCGGGTTCACCCAATGCGTCGTACACCTCGGCGATCCGAAGTTTGGCCAGGTAGACGTAGCCCTGCACCTCGACTAGAGCGATCGACCCCTCCGCCAGTGAGCCGTCGGCGTGGACGATGCAGTCCCCCGAGTCCTTCCACCCCTGGTTCTGAAGGCCCTCCCGCCCCCGCTGGTTGTACTCGACGAACCCGTCGCCGTCGGGGTCCCCAAAGTCACGTATCCAGGCCAGGGCCGCGTCGAAGTTTGGCCGCAGTCTCTTCATCAGGTCCAGGTCGCCGGTCCACCGGTAGTAGGCCCCGGCCAGCACCAGGAACAGAGGGGTGGCGTCGACCGTCCCGTAGTAGGGCGTGTGGGGAATGAGGCCGGCTCCGGCCAGCTCCCCCCGGCGCAGCTCATGGGGAATCTTGCCCGGCTCGGCGTCCCGCCACGGATCGTCCTCCGTGGCCTGCCAGCCCGCCATCACCTTCAGACAGCCGGCGGCGGTTCCCGGGTTCCACACCATTGCCTCCAGGCTGGTCAGCAGGGAGTCCCGGCCGAAGGGGGCCACGTACCAGGGGATCCCGGCGGCGAAAATCCCGTCACCGCCGATGGAGGTCTCCAGCGCCTTGAGGTCCCGGATGGCCGCGTTCACGAAGCCGTTGAAATGCCCGTTGTCGCTGTGGATGGCCGACCCCGACGCGTGCCAGTCCCGGTAGGCGCCCTCCACCCGGCGCTCCGCCGCCTCCAGGCGGGCCGCCGGTCTGGTGGAACCCCCGATAGAGGGCTCGACGGTCACCTCGAAGCTCTGCTTTTCGCCCGGCGCCAGCTTGAAGTCCCAGCAGACCACGGCCGCGTCGCCTTCGAACCGGATCTCGGAAGGCCGGGGATCGAACCCCACCAGCGTCTCCCGGAAGACGTCGTCCTGGCCGACGTATCCGAACTTCAGGCCGGAGTCACCCGCCTTGGGCGCCAGGGCCTGCCCGCGCTCATCCCGCGAGGTGACGCCCCTGACCTCGAAGGTGTCGGCGTAGTCGGCGGACAGCGATAGCTGCAGTGTCGACCCGACCGGCTCGGTGCCGTAGTTACGCATCGAGATCCGCTCGTAAAGCCGGTCGGACAAAAGGCGGAACCGCTGCACCGAGATGGTCTGCTGGGGGACCTTCACCACCCCGCCGTCCATGAGGTTGGGGTTGGTGGCGTCGATCACCATCGCGTAAGCCAGGCCGGCGTTGGAGCTCAACAGCACCGGGGTCTTACCGCCTACCGTGAGCCGGAACTCCGACAGGAAGCGTGTATCCTCGCTGTATAGACCCTCTCCGGAAACAAAGCCGGGGAGGATGTCGCCGCTCGGACGTGAGCAAAGGAATAGAGCTCCCTCCTTTATCACCAAAAGATCCTGGCGGGCCTCCGCGAGTACGCCTGGAGCGCTGCGGAGGCGCAGGGGTCCGGCACGACCCAACACATCAAACTCCTCGCCCCCCGGGCTCTTTGTCGTGGAAGGAGAGGTTTTCGGGTGCAGGTCGGGTGGCTGGCTCATTTGAGTCCTCGAATCTGGGGGCATTGAAGAGGCAAAGATCAGGAGTTCGAACATGTCTGTTTCCCCTTCCCCATCTTTACGCATAGCGATCGTCGCA
>JAJCYF010000149.1 GCA_029263035.1 Actinomycetes bacterium | reverse complement strand
CACGCCATCGGCGCCGGGTGGTCGTGGTCGCAGATAGCCGACGCCCTGAACGTCACCCGGCAGGCGGTCCATAAAAAGCATTCCCCGCGCTTTAAGGCAATGGAACCGTGAGCGATAGGAGTTTCGATGTTTGAGACCTTTGCCCCCGACCTCAAGGGCACCGTGATGCGGGCCCGGGAGAAGGCGGCCCTTACCGGCGCCCCGTCGCTGGAAGCGGAGCACCTGCTGCTCGGGCTGGCGGAGTTTCCCGCCGGGGCCGCAGGCCGGGTAATGGCCCGCCTGGGGTTAAGCGAGGCCCGGATTCAGCGGGCGCTGGACGAGGAGTTTGAGGCTGCCCTGGCCCGGGTGGGGGTAAACCTTCCGATCCTGGCCCGGATTCCACCCCGGCGACGCAGGGGGACGCCGCAGTGGGGCCGGTCCGCCAAGCTGTGCCTGAAGCGCACCCAGAAGGAGGCGGTGGCGAGGGGTGACCGCAAGATCGCCTACGAGCACCTTCTGATCGGACTGGCACACACCAGGGTGGGGACGATTCCCGGGGTCCTCAAGATCTTGGACATGAGCCCCGAGCACATCACGCTGGAGGTTGTGAAGGAGATCAAGAAAGGCTCCTGACCCCGAAAGTAAAGGACCCCCGGCGCGTGCCGGGGGTCCTTTGGCGTTACCGGGGAGCTAGTGAATGTCGCCGCCCTGGTTGTCGCCGTGGACGTGTGCCGGTGCGTGGTCGCCGGTGATGGAGCCTCCGTCGTTGTCGGAAGTTCCGGATCCGCCATCAACTGCGCCGTCGTCGTGTCCATCCATCATCTTGTGAGCCGAGGCCTTGGCGTGACGTGCGGGCGGGGCCGCGTGGTGGACCTCCGGCGCGGCATGCCTTGCGGGCGGGGCCGCGTGGTGGGCGGGCATAGGTTCGTGCGCCGCCGGGGCCGCATGACGGGCAGGCGGGGCCGAGTGGTGACCATCCGCACCGTCGGCACCGGCCTGAGCCGGAGGCGGGGCGGCGTGATTGCTGGCCACGGCGCCGACCGGCACCAGGCTGACTCCCAGAGCCAGGATCAAACCTGAGCTTAATCGAATTATTCGGTTCTTCTTCATGGAACCTCCTAAACGGAACACTGCGTTGATACCAGCATTATGGCAGCCGGAGCCGGCGACACCTTTATCCTGCCCGGCGGACCGCCGGCGTTCGGCGTCAGGCAACAACCACGACGTCGGCCCTCAAGGCGGCATAGGTGGTTAGCGCGCGATGATCCAGCGTCAGCAGGCGCGCCCCGTGGTGGGTGGCCGTTGCCGCTATCAGAGCGTCGTAGAGGGCTCCGCCTCCCAGGCCGGCCTGAGCCATAAGTTCGAGAAACTTCCAATGCTCGGTCGCCGGCAGAGTGAGTAGGGCCCCCGAAAACGATCGCTGGAGTGCGTGGACCACCTCCGAAAGCGGTCTGGCAAGGCCCCCGGGCAAGCGCGTCAGCACCGACGCCGCCTCCAGCGCGACGTGGACGGGAATCTGGCTGACCTCCTCAGCGGCTGCTAGCGCTTGCTCATGGTGCTCGTGCCAGCCGGACAGAACAGCCACCACCACGGAGGTGTCGGCAGTTAACATTCCGGCCTCAACGCCTGGACTTCTCCACCAGCTCCCGGACTGCTTCAGCCGTAAGTGGAGCCGTGCCTTCAGGGGCACTCAGAACCAGCCGGCCGTCCTCTACCTCCCACTCCCCTCCACCTTTGGCATGCCTGATGACCAGAGAGTCGTCCTTCTGCTCGATCCGGATCCTTGTCCCCGGCGACAAACCCAGCGATTGACGCAGAGCTTTCGGTACCACTACCCGGCCGGCCGCATCAATTGTGGTTTCCATACCATTATAATACCATTACGATGGCATTAGGCCGCCGACGGTCATTTGCACACGGCGAGCATCGGTACCGTCGGCGGGTCGTAGTACCGCCCCAAGGCGCCGGTCGCCGCCATCAGGGCTCATACCAGCTCCTCATCGGCGGCTTCAATCGCCTCCGACAGGCGGTCCAGCGCCATTCCGTAGTCGGCGTAGCTGCGGACCCAGAAGGCCGGCCAGATGGCTGTGGAATCGGCCGCTGCCGCCTTTATGAAGGGCCAGGTAGGCCGACTTTTGGCGTCATCGAGGTTGGATGGGTAGCTGCGCTCGTCGATGATCAGCAGGTCTGCCTGGTACTTGCCGGCGTTCTCCCAGCTCAGAGTCTCCCAGTACTCGAAGCCCGCGTCAGGCTGATCCGGGACCACCACCTTCATGCCCCACTCGATGAAGTCACTCAGCTCGGCGGCGTGCTCGGGAACCGCCACGTACAGCCCTTCCTCCGACGGTGAAACCGCAAGGACGCTGAGGTCCGGTTTTGCCTGCAGCGCGCCCTGGAACCGGGCCAGTGATGCTTCAAAATTGCTCTTGTTCTGCTGGACTGAGTCATCCTCCAGGTCGGCCCCCAGGCTGGCGGCCAGTTCTTCGTAGTCCTGGATCATCTTGAGGATCGACGGACCCTGCGCGGGTCCCGCCACCGGTGCGAGGTCGTTGAGCCTCTGGCTGGCGGCGTTGGTCCCCTCCTCCAGCCCGCTGTAGGCCTTCTCCAGAGGCCACCACTCGGCGACGATCAGATCAGGCTTGAGGGCGGCAACCGCCTCGACGTTGATCGTCCCCCACTCCTCCCCGACGATCTCAATGCCGTCGAGGTCCAGGTTCTTCAGTGCCAGCTCCTCGTCAACGGGCCGGTCAGAATAGATCCCAACCGGCCTGATGCCCATTGAGATCAGCGCAGCGGCAGAGAGGCCGTGGGCCACGATGCGTTTGGGTACCGCATCGAGCGTTGTGGTCTGTCCCGAGCCGTCGGTATAGGTCCAGGCAGCTTCGTTATCTGGGTTGCCGGAAGTGGATCCCGGACCGCAGCCGGCCACAAGTGCGGTCAGGCAGACCAACGCGAGTAGCGCCCTGAGCATCGATTTCAAGTTCATCCTCCGTTGGGGTCGAGATGGCCCTCACCAAGTGGTGGTCGCCGGTAAATCAGCCGAGCAGCGCCTTTTCGATCTCGTCCAGGATCAGCCCGGCCGCGATGGGGCCTCCCTGAAGCCAATGGTCCAGCGTGACGTCGTGGACCTGCCCGGCCCCGGATGCCTTCAGGTTCTGCCACAGCGGGTGCGCCAACGCCCGCGCGGTGACCTCCTCGTGGAACTGGTCCGGGGAGCGCATCAAAAAGATGATGTCCGCATCGGCCATCGGGATCTGCTCGAAGGACAGATCGATTTCACCGAACGCGGTGTCCTGGTGGTTCACTGCTGTCCGCTTAAGGCCCACCGCGTCCAGCACTCCGGCAGGGAACGATTCGTCGGCACCGGCCAGACGAAGGATTTCACCGTGGCCGCGGACCACGCTGACCTCCCGGTCGGCCAGCCCTCTCGCCTGCAGCCGGGAGCGAATATCCGCGACCCTCACCTCATGAGCCGAGATGACCTCCTCCGCCCTCTCCTCCCGCCCAACCACGGATGCGGTGAACCGGAAGGGCCCCGCCCATTCGGTGAACGAGTCGTGCCGGATACCCACAGTGGGAGCGATCCTTTTGATCTCTTCAACCTTGCCCTCGATGAAGGTCTCCCAGGCGATGATCAGATCCGGGCGTGAGCTGGCCAGCAGTTCCATGTTGACCTCGCCGGCGTCGTTTTGGACCGACACCGCCCCGTCCAGCGCCTGGGCGAGAAATGGGGCCGGCTCGACAAAGACGGCGTACGGCGTCACGCCGACGGCCACCAGGTGCTCCACCGCCCGAACGTCCAGCACGGCGATCCGGCCCGGTTCGGCCGGAACGTCGGTGGAACCGAATTCGTTGTCGATCCTGCGGGTTGAGGATTGATCGGAAGAAGCACCCGACCCTCCGCCTCCACAGGCAGCCAGCAGCCCTGCGGCCAGCAGGCTGGTTACGAATTCCCGCCGGGTCAGGTCGTCAACAATAGGATCCCGCACAACACGGTCGATCGTCGAACTTTTCACTTCATCCTCCGTTCCTTTGACGACGCCGGATCTGATCACTCCCCTGAACTGCGGCGCCCACACACCGCGGATCCGATGCAGCGCCGCTCGAGAAGCCGGACCTGATGCTGAGGAAGCGGGACGACCACCTTGTCGACCGACGTGAGCAACGAGGCGTATTCCCGAATCCTGTGTTCGCAGGTGGCTGCGTCCAGGTAGTCGAACAGGACATCCGGCCAGTCGAGTGCCGCCTCTTCATACAAGGCGGTCACCAGCAGGGGGACCATGGTGCTCCGCTGCTCCGATCCGGAAGACATACGTGCCGCAGTGAGAAAGGCGGGGTCCGAGATATACATCAGCCCGACGGAGACGAAGATTGGCACACACGGCGGATTGCCGAGCACCATGTCCAGGGTCGAAGCTTTCAGATGCCCGGCCAGGTGGTTGGGATCCAGATCGCCTGCGTGCTCGGCCCGGATCATGACCATCGCCCCCTGTTTGGTCCAGAACATGTCCGGGCCGCGACGCGATTGGTTGAGATGCGGCAACGAGCGGCCGCCTGCGGCGTCGGGCCAGTCTTTCTGGGTCTGAGACAGGTCGACGGAGAACTCTTCGAACTTCGTGGCACACCTCACTTGTCGGCACCGGTAGTCGTTGGCATACAATACCTTTTCTATTAGGTCGTACAAACGCCCAAGGTTGGGGTTAGCTCAGATCATTAAAAGGAAAGGACCAAGAAATGAGTCCCTCGAACTGCCTGGTGGACACCGACGCTTCGACGGTCGAAGCGATCAACCGAAGAGAGTTCATATCCGGCACCCTTGCGGCGGCCCTCCTGGCGGCTTGCGGGCAGAACCCGGTCGAGACCCCCGATCAGACCACCCGGCGGGTTCAGGACCTTTTCGGCAGCGTCACGGTCCCAAACCGTCCGCGGAGGCTGATCGCCGGCGAGGACGTCACCCTGAACAACATGCTGGCGCTCGGGGTCAAGCCGGTGGGGGGCTTCATCTACGCCGATTCGCTGATCCGCCACACCCAGCACCTGCTGCCGGACGACTACGTGGATCTGCGGGCCGAGGGCGACTTGAACCTGGAGAAGGCGCTGACCCTCGACCCCGACCTGCTGATCGCTCTGGGCGGCACCAAAGACAATCCCCGGAACCAGCAGGCCTGCGAAAAGTGGAGTCAGGCCATGCCCACCTTCTGCTACGAGTACGACTTCATCTACGAGGAGCAGATCAAGAACAACGTCCTGGAGCTCGGGCGGGCGCTGAACCTCGAGGACAAGGCCAGGACGGTAACCGCCGATTTCGATGACCGGGTTGCCGAGATGCGTCGCAAGGTGACCGATGCCGGCTTCACGGACAAGCCGGTTAGCGTGATCAGGGTGCTCGACGCCAACACCTACGCGATCCGGATCGGGACCCTGGAGAGCGTCGTGTTCCGGGCGATCGGCATTCCTCAGCCGGAAGGACAGCGGGACCCGCTGAAGTTCCAGGTCGAGATCAGCTCTGAGAACCTCGAGATCCTCAACGAGGCGTACGCGCTCGTCGTCTACGCCGACGACGACGACTTCCGGGGCGGCCAGTCGGTCACCCAGCCGGTCATCCGGGATCACCCGGTCTGGCAGGCGCTGACCCCGGTCAAAGAAAATCGGGTGGTCTTCCTGCCTCCCTGGAACGGAGCGGACCTTCCCAAAGCGCTGACGATCATGGATGAGATCGAGGAGTTCCTTCTGCCGCTTGGAACAGCATGACCACCTCACTGCTGGATCGCCGCCCCACCCAAGACATACTCGACGCCCTCACCCGGCGGGAGTTTCTCACCGGCCTGCTGGCAGCAGGTGCGTTGACCGCCTGCGGCAGCCCGGCCGGCCCCGCAAAGAACTCTTCCGGCTCCCGGACCGTGGACAGCTCGCACGGACCGGTAAAGATCCCGGTGAACCCGCAACGGGTCGTCGCCATGCACGACCAGCTGGTCGCCTACGCGGTGGCAAGCCTCGGCTTCGAACGTATGGTCGGCGTGGCCGTCCGGGACAACTCCGACCCCGCAGTGGCGATTCGCCAGTTCGGCGAGGTGCCCGGGGTCTTTGAACGACTTTCCGACATCGGCACCTACAGCGAACCCAACCTGGAGGCCATCGCCGGTGTGAAGCCGGATCTGATCATCGGCCTTCCCTACGAGGTCGACCCCATCTACGACCAGCTCTCGGCGATCGCCCCAACCGTGGTGATCGACCTGGTTCCCGGAGACCGCCCCGCCTTTCAGCGGCAGCGGGACCTGGCAGCGGTGGTGGGGGTCGAAGATGAGCTGGACGACCGCCTTGCCGACTACCGCACCCGCCTGGAGGCGGTAAAGGCGCGGCTCGGCACGAGCCTGGAGGGGGCGGTGTTCTCCTACCTGGAGAGCTACGGAACCGGAGCCGAGGACAACTACGCCATCAAAAGCCCCTACGCTCCCGGCCTGATGGCCGCGACCGACCTGGGGATGAAGGTCTCAGCCAGCACCCAGGCGCTGGATGAGGAGTACACCGCCGTCAGCCTGGAGCGGCTGGCCGATTTCGATGCCGACGTGATCTTCGTGGGGATCCCGGAGGACAGCACGCTGGATCCGAGGGTATCGACCTTCCTGGCCAACACCACCGCCGGGCGGGCGGAGCAGGTGTTCACGGTCTCCCGAGACGTGTGGGCCCTGGAGGTGGCGGAGGCCCTGTTCGTGTCGCTGGAGGACCTGGAGGAGATCTTCGGCGGCCGTCAGGTGGCTATCTCCGGAACATTCAGTTAGAGCAATTGCCCGAGTGATCCCATCTAATAGGGGTGACAAAACTTCGGCGCGTTGTTCCGAGCCGGCCGATGCCCTCGGCCTCCGCGTCGCTGGAGCCTTGAGCTCTAATCCGAAGGGGACTTCCAGATGACTCCGGGAAATCGCGAGAAGTCGTTGTCATAGGAGATCACAGTGCCGCGGTGTTCGATCGCAAGAGCGGCCAGGTGTGCGTCATTCACCAGGTTACTGCCCACGCCTACGCCGCCCAGCAACCGCCGGAGAACGCGGCCATGTTCCGGCGTGGGATGGATGACCACCGCCGGGCGGGCAGACAACCAGGCATCAACCCGGTCGAAGGCGGCGTCTGCAGTCAGCGGAGCGGGAAACAGGCCATCTTTGGTAGCCAGGCGGACGAAACCCAGTAGCGCCACCCAGGAGAACGCCACGGTCGCCTGTCCCGAAAGGGAGCGGTCCAGCCACGATCGTGCCTGCTCATGGTGTTGAGCATCGGAGTTGACTGCGTACAGAAGGACGTTCGCATCTACAAGGTTCATGATCCGGAACGCATCCGGCGAAGCAGCTCGTCATCCTCGAGGTCGGCGGCTACCTGCAGGGCACGATCCAGATTTATCCGTGACAGCCCCATGGAAGCAGTCCTGGTTCGGAACGGTTCCGGGTCCCCGCCGGCCGCTCCGGCGCGAATTGCGTCGTTGAGTGCCACCTTGAAGGAGACGCCGCGCTCATGCATCCTGCGGCGGAGTATCGCCTCGGTATCGCTGTCCAGGGTCACCGTAGTTCTCATAGATACATCCTAGCATCATAGATTCTGATGTCATGATGCTATCCCCCCAGAGCCCGTTCCAACTCCGGTACGAGCATGTCGAGGGAGTGGTCGATGCCCCTAAGCATCGGCGTCCGCAGCGCATTGATGGACACCAGGTCCACGGTGACCACCCGGCCGTCCTCGACCGCCGGCAGGTTGGCGAACACCGGGTTCGAGGTGAGCGAATCCTGCAGGCTGCCGGAGGCGTGGGCCATGAGCACCAGGTCGGCGTCCAGCACCTCCACTGCCTCGTAGCTGACATCGGGCTGGGTCCTGGGGTCATCCCCGGCCAGCGCGGTCACCTTCGGCGACAGGGTGGGTCCCAGCTGGCTCACCAGCTGGATGGCGAAGTCCATCGGGTCCACGATCGTGGTGATCTTGCCGGTGTCGTAGTTGAACGACATGCTAAAGCTCTTGGTCTTCCAATCCGGGTGATCGGCAGCCACCCCGGCAATCCGATCGCTCACCCGGGCGATGGCCCTCTCCGCCTCCGCCTCTTTTCCGGTGGCCTCACCGATCAACGTGGCCTGTTCCTGCCAGGTGTCCACGTAGGATCCCTTGACGAAGGTCACGACAGGGGCAATCTCGCTCAGCCGGTCGTACGCCTTGTCGATGTCGTAGTAGGTGCCCGCCAGGATCAGGTCGGGCCGCAGCCCGGCGATCTGCTCGTAGGGCAGCTCGGCGGTGGAGGTGTCGATCAGCTCCACATCCTCCCCCTCAACCGGCTCCCGGTTGTAGACGGGCACACCCGTCGGGTCGTAGGCGTCTGCCGCCATCCCTACCGGAACCAGGCCCAGGTCGAGCAGCACACTGGCTTCGAACCCGAGGGTGACGATACGTTCGGGCCGCCCGGGGATCTCGATGTCACCCTTGGCGGTCTCGACGACCCGGAAGGCCTCAGTGCCGGCTTCCTCATTCGACGCCGGGGTGCTGCAGGCACCCAGAACTACCAGCAGCAGGGCGGCGGGCGCGAGCAGCTTGGTGCGCAGCGTAGCGAGACGTGAGGTGGGGGCGATCATCTTTCCTCCTGGACGGTGGGCTAAAAACGGACAAGCAGTCAGATAGCGGCGGCCTGCTCCTGGAGCCAGGTGCTCCATTTCTGGTTGCGGCTTTGCTCCGACCTGAACGGGCAGGAGGTGCAGTAGCCGTCACCCTCGGGGTCCGGCTTTCCGTCGAAAATCTTGAAGTACAGACAGCAGGTGGACTTGACCGCAAACCGGTCGCAGCCTCCCGCCCAGGTGGCCTCGCCGAGCGAGGGTCGGTCCTTCAGCAACCGTGCCCGGTCCTCAAGGCTGTCGAGAAACTCTCCTGCCCGCTCCCAGACCGCGGGGTCCGGGTTTCCCGCCCGGCGGTCGCGCCACAAAGCCATGGATGCGATCCCGTCGGCAAGGGAGCCCCACATGCTCCGGGACGGGTATCGGGTAGCTTCCCGGACTCTGGCGAAGACCGGCTCCACCACCTTCACGACCTCCGCCGCCAGTCGTGCTCGCAGCTCATCCTGGGTCGCGACGACCACCGCGTCGGGATGGCCGGCATCGGGATCGTCGGGGAGCACCCACACGGCGGGCGATCGCAACGCCATGCCGTCGAACCAGCCGCCGGTGTGCCGGTGGAGGGCTATATCCTCGGGCGGCAGCGCCCAGGCCCGTCCTGTTGAGATAAGTGCTCCTGCGGGAATCCCGGCAACCATGCCGGCAATCCATGACGACAGATACGATCCGGCCACGTCCCGGCGTCCCCGGGCCTCACCCGCCATCAGGTCATCGACCCATCCCGCGACCACGCCCGGAGACTGGAGAACCTCGCAGTAGAGGAACCAGCCGTCCCCGGCGGGCGGCCACGTATCGCCGGCCGCCGAAAGGCTCAACTCGTCGTTCTCGCTCAGCGCCTTCAGGGTGTGCTCCAGGGGTCGCACTAGGTCGAAATTCCTTCGCCGGCGGTGGTCAGCCCGTCTTCCTCATTCACGTTGAAGTGCCGGCCGATGGGCACCACCATCGGCGTGCCCGACACCGGGTCGGGCATGACCATGCTCCTAAGGTCGAACACGTCCTTGACCAGGGCTTCGGTCACGACCTCCTCCGGCGTTCCCTCGGCGACCAGGCGGCCCTCCCGCATGGCGACCAGGTGATGGCTGTACCGGCAGGCATGGTTCAGGTCGTGCAGGACCATGACTATCGTCCGGCCCTCGTCCTGGTTCAACTCCACCAGCAGGTCCAGGACCTCCACCTGATGGGCGAGGTCCAGGAAGGTCGTAGGTTCGTCCAGCAGCATGAGGTCGGTCCCCTGGGCCAGCGCCATTGCGATCCAGACCCGCTGGCGCTGCCCGCCGGAAAGCTCATCGACCGGCCGGGTTGCCAGCTCCAGCGTCTGAGTGGCGACCATGGCGTCGGTGATGATCTGCTCGTCGGACTTCGTCCACTGCCGGAACCACTTCTGGTGCGGGTAGCGCCCCCGGGCCACCAGGTCGGCCACGGTGATTCCCTCGGGCGCAATCGGCGACTGGGGAAGGATCCCCAGGTGCATCGCCACCGTTTTGGTCGGCAGCCGGTGAATGCTCTGGCCGTCCAGCAGAACCGACCCCTTGGAAGGCTTCAACAGGCGGGATAGGGCCCTGAGCAACGTCGACTTACCGCAGGCGTTGGCGCCCACGATGCAGGTGATCCGTCCCGGCGGGATGGACAGGGAAAGGTCCTTGGCCACCTCGACCTTGTCGTAGGCCAGGGTGAGGCCCTGAGCCTCCAGGCTGTGGGTGGCGGCGCGGGTCACCTCGCTCATCCGCCCCTCCCAACCCGGTTTGCCCGGGCAAGCAGCCACAGCAGGTAGGGGGCGCCGACGATGCCGGTGATGATGCCCACCGGCAGCTCGGTGGGGGCGAATACCCGCCGGGCGACCAGGTCGGAGACCAGTAGGAGGAGGCCCCCGACCAGGGCCGCCGGCAGAAGGGTGAGGCTGGTGCGGGTCAGCCGGCGGGCGATGGGCGGGGCGACGAAGGCCACGAACGCCACCGGCCCGGCCGACGCGGTGGCCACGGCGGCCAGGGCAACCGCCGCCAGGATCAACCAGCGCCGGTAGCTCTCCACGCCAACCCCCAGGCCTTTCGCGGCATCGTCGCCCAGCTGGAGCGTCTTGAGCGGACGGGCCAGGACGGCCACCAGGGGGGCCAGCAGCAGCAGAGCCAGGCCCACCGGACGAACGTGCTCCCAGCCCCGCCCGTTCAGGCTTCCGGTCAGCCACACGGTCGCCCGCTGGGCGTCCCAGATCTGGGCCCGGGTCAACAGATAGGAGGTGAGGCTGGAAAGGACCGCGGCGACGCCGATGCCCACCAGCACCAGGCGGTAGGCGGTGATCCCGCGCCGGTAGGCCAAAAAGTAGATGGCCACCGCAGTCACCAGCGCACCGGCGAACGATCCGATCGAGATGAGCAATCCCCCGCCGCCGAGTACGACGATGATGAAGACCGCTGCGGCGCTGGCTCCGGCAGTGATCCCGATGATGTCGGGGGACGCCAGGGGGTTGCGAGCCAGGCTTTGAAAGATTGAGCCGGAAAGTCCGAAGGCGGCTCCAACCAACAGTCCGGTGAGGGCCCGGGGAAGCCGCAGGGTCTGAACGATGAAGTGAGCGTCCGGGCTGCCGAAGCCGAAGATGGCGGGCACCACCTCGGCCAGGGGGATCGGAAAGTCGCCAACGCTGACCGAGATCGCAAAGCTGAGGGCGATGCCTGCCGCCAGGACCAGGCCGACCGCCGCCCCGCGGGCTCGTCCGGCGTCCCGGGCCTTCGAGACGATGGCCAGCGCATCGGCCCGGCCGGCGGTCGTCGAGGGGGCGGTGTCCAGCACCGGGGTCGTGCGCACTACAGCTCGGCCAGCTTGCGGCGCCGGACGAGCATCACGAAGAACGGGGAACCCACGAGAGCTGTGATGATGCCCACCTGCACCTCGCCGGGCCGGGCGATCACCCGGCCGATGATGTCCGAGCCCAGCAACAGAACCGGGGCGAGCACCGCCGAGTAGGGAAGGATCCATTTGTAGTCGGGCCCGGTGATTGCCCGGGCGACGTGGGGCACGGTCAGGCCGACGAACCCGATGGGCCCGGCGGCTGCGGTCGCTGCTCCGGTCAGCAGCACGACGGCCGCAGCGGAGAAGGCCCGAGACAGACCCACCTTCTGGCCCAATGACCGGGCGACGTCGTCGCCCAGCGACAGGGCGTTCAGCACCCGGCCGGAGGCCAGGGCCATCACACTGCCGACCAGGATGAACGGAGCAACCTGGGCCGCGACCTGAGGGGTCCGGCCGGCCAGCGACCCCACCGCCCAGAACCGGTACTGATCCAGCGTAGCGATGTCGACCAGCAGGATGGCGGTGGTTATCGACCCCAGGAAGGCGGTGATCGCCGCTCCGGCCAGTGCCAACTTGACCGGCGTCGCCCCCTCCCGGCCGAGGGAACCGAGGCAATAAACCACCACGCTGGCCACCAGAGCACCGGCGAAGGCGAACCAGACATAACCCAATAGGGTCGCCACCCCGAATACGTAGATGCCGATCACCACCGCCAGCGCGGCGCCGGCACTCACACCCAGGATGCCCGGGTCGGCCAGCGGGTTGCGGGCAACCCCCTGCATCACGGCCCCGGACAGGCCGAGCGCGGCACCCACCAGCAAGCCGACGATGTTGCGGGGAACCCGCAGTGAGCGGACGATCAGATGGTCATTGAGCTCGGGGTTGTAGTTGAAGAAGGCATCAATCACCACGCCGAACGGGATCTGCTTTGACCCGTAGGCGACGCTGGCCAGGGTCACCAGGCCCAGCAGCACGATGGAGGCGATCAAACCCAGGGCGCGCGCGGAGCGGCTCTTGACCAGCCCCTTGGGCCG
>JAJCYF010000148.1 GCA_029263035.1 Actinomycetes bacterium | reverse complement strand
GGCTGGTGTACATCTGGAACCCGCGTGATTGGTGGAAGGCCGGCACCCCACCCCAGGATCACTACGGTTGGTACTACCAAGGCGCTGCGTTCCTCCTCGCATGGCGGCGCTATTACCCGTCGGTCACTCGGTTCGGCGAGAACGAGCTGTTGGTGAGCGGGGGCTGGGACCTTTGGAACAACTGGAACCCGCCCTTCAACCAGGGCACGGGAAGTCCTGCGTTGGTTGCCAGCAATTACGAAGTGTTCGAGGTCAGTAGTCAGCCGCCATTTCTCAGCGGGCGATGGCACGATGACCTCGCGCAGAACCGGATCTACCAGGGACCGGAGTCGCCAGCAGAGAGTGAACTCAACTACTACCCGCGCTTCCATCTCATGTCAGAGGACACGGGCTTGGCACACGGCTGGATGTTCTACGCGGGTTTTGCCGTGAACACCGGGCGGTTTGTGCACGATGAGAACGTGACGAGCCCGGTGTGGGACCACAACGTGGGGCAGCAACCCGCCCCAGACTTGACAGAGTATCTGCAGTACGGCTCATCCGTGCTGATGCCGATCGACCTCAACGCGTCGAACTCGGGACGCGACCAAGTAATGCGCATGGGCGGAGGACTGGACAGCGGACCGAATGGCTACTGGTTCAACGCCTTCACGGTCGCGCAATCCAAGGTGGAGATCTGCAACCTGCGGTCGGAGAACAACAAGGGATGGGTAGCGGCCGCCCCGATGAAACGGGCCCGGTGGCTCGGCAATGCGGTCATCCTCCCGGATGGGAGCACGCTGTACGTCGGGGGTCAGAAGGTCGCAGCAGCCACTCCATATGTCGAAGGTGATCCGGACAGCATCGTGGACTCCGAGTTCGTGATGACGGCGGAGTTCTACAGCAACGGTGTGTGGACCGAGACGGCCGACATGCAGAACGAGCAGGGAGTGAAGTCGCCGCGCGACTACCACTCGACCGCCGTTTTGCTGCCGAGTGGGAAAGTGTTGGTCGGCGGCGGCGAGCATCGCCGCTGGGACTACCAAGTCTACTGGCCGCGCTATCTGTACAAAGGTACGCGCCCGCAAATCGTTGGTCTCTCACAACCGGATCACAAGCTCCAGATCGGCCAAGCCTACTCGGCGACCTACACCTTCGGAGGAGCCGGGTACATCGAGAAGGTTGTCCTGATGCGGCCCTGCTCGGTGACGCACCATAGCGACTTCGAGCAGCGCTACATCGCACTCGAGCAGGACGCTGCTCCGGACAATACTGTGAATTTCAAGATGCCGCCGAGTTTCAAGTACGCGCCGAGAGGCCACTACATGATGTTCCTCGTCAGCAACCACGGAGTACCTTCGGTAGCGACATGGGTAGAACTCGTTCCCTAGTTTTCAACTCGATTCGGTTCGGGCTCCTCGTCGTGGCCGCATTTCCAGTGCGGGCTCAAGAACTCGTGTGGGAACACATCGGGGTCCTCGACCAACACAGCTTTGGCGGCCGCACCGCCGTGATCGGCGATATCGATGCAGACGGCTATCCGGAGCTGGTGCATCGCGTGTTCGCGCAGGTAGGCGCCTCGAGCGAGGGGCAGCTGTGGACTCTCTCCGGTCGAGATGGCGCGACACTGCGTACCCTGCCCGAACCTCCACTCGGGTTTTTCCAGGCGCTCACCTCTGCGGGCGACATGGATGGTGACGGCTGCGGTGACTATGCGGTGACCTTCGTGAGCCCGCCAGTTGCAACCAACGTCGTCGAAGTACGGAGCGGCCGCGACGACAGTTTGATCTGGAGTGTGGAGGATTCGGGGTTCATCGACTTCGGTAGGGCGATCCTCGGGGACCTCGATGTGGACGCTGACGGCCGCCCCGATCTTGTGGTCACGGCCAGCTTCGCACCACCGTTCGGCAGGGTTTACGTATTCTCAAACGCGGGCGCCCTGCTGTACACGCGGAACAGCACACAAGAGCTCGGCTTCGGTACGAGCCAGACCAGCGAGACCTTGGGACGCATGGGCGATCTGGACGGAGACGGGGCCGACGACTTCGTCGTCGGAGGCGGCGACCGGACGATCCCGGCCGGCGCGGCGATCGTGTTCTCGGGTCGAACGGGCGAGGTGCTAGCCATGGGGTGTGACCCGCAGTTCGGCGATGGCATCGGGGAGTCGGTGGACGGCTGTGGGGACATGGATGGCGATGGTGTGTTGGACTTCGTCTCCGGGAACGCGGCGGTCTTCACGAATGGGGTCGTGGCCGCTTTTTCCGGGGCGACAGGCGAAGTGATTCACGTTTGGCGCGCTGGTCAGATCGGCTCCGGTTTCGATGGTCGTTCGGTGCGGAGTGAGGGGATCGACGTCGACCGGGATGGAGTACCGGACGTCGTGGTCGGGTCACCCCGCTTTCAGAATAGCCAGGGTGCGGCGTTCGTGTTCTCGGGACGCGATGGCTCCACCCTGTTCGTGGAGCAAGGCGGGGGGACCGCGACGGGAGCATTTGTGGACTCTTTGGGTCTCCGTCAAGGCAGCCCGTTTCCACAGTTCGCGGTGTCCGCCCCCCAGTTTCAACCTGGTGGACGCGTCTTCGCCCTCGGTAGGTTGCGCGTCTACCAAGGCTCGCCGCTGGGCGTCCGCGTCTTCGGTGAACCCTGCGCGGGTTCTCTGCTCGCCGCGCCGAAGATCGGCCTGAGCAGCGATGCCATCAGTACGCGGGTGACGGTGCACGATGCCCCCGCCGGGGCGGCGGCGCTGTTGCTCCTTGGAACGTCGCACACCACCTTCGGTAGTATCAGGCTACCGTGGTCGCTCGCGCATCTAGGGTTTCGCGGCTGCGCGCTCCTAGTGTCGGCGGACGTCGTCGTCGGCGCAACAACAGGGACCGTGGGGATCGACTCGGGCTACGCGGCGCTTACTCTACCGGTCGTCCCCGGCATCCAGGGAACGACGTTGTATGCGCAGTGGCTGGTCCTCGGAACTGAGGATCAGGCACCGGGTGGCCTGTCCGATGCTGCGTTCTGGGATGTGCAGTAGCACGAAGGTGTGCCTCGATGAAGTGGTCGAGCTACAAGAAGATCCCTGCGCCTCTTCGGTTGGCCCGTGGTGTCCGAAAAGTGTTGCGCCGGGCCAAGCTCGGACGAGGGGGATGAGATGAAGTAGTTCAACTCGAAACCTTGTTTGGAACCCTGCCCGGCCAAGGTCGATCACCAGCCGGAACCGAGTGATGCGCGAGTCCCGTGGCGACGCGGGCCGCGA
>JAJCYF010000147.1 GCA_029263035.1 Actinomycetes bacterium | reverse complement strand
CCCTACGCGTTCGCCCACGGGTTTGGCGTGGTGGTCGATTACGGAGGCCACGGCATCGGATCGGTGTTTCATGCCGCTCCGCACGTAAACCACACCGTGCACGATTGGGACACCACCCCCTTTGAGCCGGGGATGACCTTTACTGTGGAGCCTATGATCACCGCCGGCTCGCCCAATCACCACATGTGGAGCGATGGGTGGACCGTGGCGGCCAACGACCTCCTTCCCACTGCGCAGTTCGAGCACACGGTGATAGTCACCGACGCCGGTGTCGAAATTTTGACCCTGACCGCAGAGGGTGACAGTCCTGCCGGGAGCCTGACCATCGAGGAGCGGGACCGGCTGGCGCCCAAACTCTAAAGGCGGTAAAGCCAGAGCTCTCCCGATTTCGAGCTAGTTTTGCTTGCGCGCGCGCCGTTTTCGGCGCAGTATCGGGTTTTCCCATGCTTTTTTCCCATACTAAAGAAGGCCCCAATGAGTATCCGCATCCGTAGCTTTCCCGCACTCCTCGCAGCTGGAATCCTGTTTCTTCTTCTGGGAGCGTGCTCCAACCAGACCTCGGCCGAACAGACGCTGGAGGCGTTGAGTCCCAGCCCTGAACGCAGCGCAACGCCTGCTGCATCGCCTTCGGCGAGCGACCCGGCCTCCCCCTCCCCGGAGCCCGAGGATGCAATGCCGCCGGCCGCAGCGGCCTCGAAGATATCTTCGGACTCTCGCTCTTCGGGCGGGAGGGCCTCCGGATCCGCCTCGAGGCACTCAGGTTCGGGCTCCACCTCCAGCTCCGGTTCCCGGCAGGACGACCCGGCGGACCCCCCGGAGCCCCCCACCGCCACCGGTGCCGACTCCGGCCACGGCCTCTCGGCCAGCGGGGGATCTTCCGGTTCGGGAGCGAAGGGTGCCTCGGCGGGAGATGACGGCGGGTCGGCGACGGGGGAAAACGACACATCCGGCAGCGGCGCGGATGGCGACCGCGGGGAACGGGGCCGCGATGAGGATGAAGACGACGACGACGACTGACCGGCGGAGCGATTTACCCCCGCAGGGAGTGGCGCAGCCCAACCGTTGGTAGGCTGGTCGGAATGTACATAGTCGCTGCAATCGACGCACCCTCGCCGCATAGGGAGGGCTGAGCCAATGTGCGGGATCATCGCAGTGCTCAAACGCCGGTCGGACCGGCCCGCCCCCAGCCCGGATGTCCTGGTTGGTGAGCTGGAGTCGGCGCTCCGGGCACTGGCGGGAACTGCGGCGCCCCTGGTCGAACGCCTGCGGGAAGCGGCCGGCCATCTTGCGAACGCCGATTCCCGGCTAAAGGGGACTCCCGGCACGACCGCATTGATCCGAGACCCGGCGCTCGGCCCGAAGCTCGAGGGCCTCGCCGCCCAAATCGCCCGGGAGGTCGAGGGGCTGGACCACAGTATCGACCGGGACCCGGTCGCCATCTCCCCAGATGAGTTGGAGCGGGTCAACGCAGCGCTGATCAATCTAAAGGATCGGTTGTGGGCGGTACGGAGTGACCGGTTGGGAACCGCCCGCGAGACCGCTGCCCTGGCCGGGGTCAACCCTTCGACGGCAGCAGTGGAGGCCTACGGCTCCATCCAGACGGCTCTGGCGGCCATCGACCGCCTGGAGGTGCGCGGGCGCGACTCGGCCGGGCTCCATGTCCTGGTGTGGGACCACGGCCTGAACCTGGACGACCCCGCCATAACGAAACTTCTCACCCGCCGCAGCGACCCGTTGTTCACGTCCGGCGTGGTGCGTTCCGCCAACGGGTCACTGGGGTTCGTCTACAAGGCGGCGGCGGAGATCGGCGAGCTGGGCGATAACGTTGCGGCCATCCGGCGGGCGATAGAGAACGACCCGTTGCTTCGGAAGGCCCTGGAGCCGGACTCCGCCCGGGCAACCGTGCTCGGGCACACCCGCTGGGCCAGCGTGGGAACCATCTCGGAGGCCAACGCCCACCCGCTGGACGGGCTGGAGGAGTCCCCGGCCGCGCTTGACGCCCCGCACCTGGTCGCAGTTCTGAACGGCGACATCGACAACTACCCAAAACTGGTCTCGCAGCAGTCGCTGGAGATCGCAGGGGTCATCACCACGGATGCGAAGGTGATCCCGGTGCTCACCTCCCGCCGGATCTCCGACGGGAACACGCTGGACGATGCGTTCGCCGCCACCATGGCGGAGCTGGAGGGGTCGATGGCCATCGTCGCCAGCTCCGCCGTTGCCCCGCACAAGCTCCACCTGGCGGTCCGGGGAAGCGGGCAGGGCCTCTACGTCGGCCTGGCGGAGGATGCCTACATCGTGGCCAGCGAGCCTTACGGAGTCATCGAGGAGGCCGGTTCCTACCTTCGGATCGATGGGGACAACACCGCCGGCCGCCTGGTGGTCCTGGATGCCGGCGGCGCCGGCACGCTGGAGGGTGTCGACCGGAGGGGTTACGACGGACGGATTCTGGCGGTCACCCAGGCGGACCTTCAGTACCCGGAGATCACCACGCGCGACATTGACCGCCGGGGGTTCCCGCACTACCTGCTCAAGGAGATCACCGAGGCCCCTGAGTCCTTCCGAAAGACTCTGAGGGGCCGGGTGGTGGAGCGGGACGGGGCACTGCAGGTCCTGCTGGACGCCAAAGCGCTGCCGGAGTCCCTGCGTGAAGGCCTGCGGGACGGCAGGTACCGGAAGGTGGTGGTCATCGGCCAGGGGACTGCTGCGGTCGCAGGCCAGTCGGTCGCCGGTGCCATCGAAGATGCCATGGCGCCCCTGGGAGTCAGCGTTACCGCCACCACGGCCTCCGAGCTGTCGGGATTCGGCCTGGACGACGACATGAGCGACACGCTGGTGGTGGCGATCAGCCAGTCGGGCACCACCACCGACACGAACCGCACGGTGGACATGGTCCGCGACAGGGGAGCCGCGGTGGTGGCCATCGTGAATCGCCGCAACACCGAGCTCGCCGAGAAGTCCTCCGCGGTGGTCCACACCTCCGACGGGCGGGACCTGGAGATGAGCGTGGCATCGACCAAGGCGTTCTACGCCCAGGTCGCTGCCGGCTTCCTGCTGGCACTGGCGATGGCCGATGCCGCCGGCTGCGGCGACCGGACGAAGACCTCGGCGCTGTTGTCTTCGCTGTTGGAGCTTCCCGATGCGATGGGCGAGGTGCTCGAGATGCGAGAGCACATCGCCGGTATCGCCGGGCGCCACGCCGCACGGCGGCGCTACTGGGCGGTTGTGGGCAGCGGTCCCAACCGGGTGGCCGCGGCCGAGGTCCGCATCAAACTCTCCGAGCTCTGCTACAAGTCGGTGGCCTGCGACTCGATCGAGGACAAAAAGCACATCGACCTTTCGGCGGAGCCGATGATCCTGGTCTGTGCCGCCGGGCTGCAGGGCTCCAACGCCACCGACGTCCAGAAGGAAATCGCGATCTACCGGGCGCACAAGGCCGCCCCCATTGTGGTGGCGAGCCGGGGGCAGGCAGCGTTCGAGTCGATCGACACCATCGTGGTGCCCGCCGTCCATCCCAGGGTGGATTTCGTTCTTTCCGCCATGGCCGGGCATCTGTTCGGGTACGAGGCCGCTCTGACGATAGATTCCTGGGCGCTTCCGCTCCGGGAGATCCGGGCTTCGATTCAGGAGCTGGCGAGTGCAGGCCTCAATGCGGAGGCAATCCTGCTGCGGCTGGGTCCCCGGATCAAGCCCGCGGCCCGCAAGTTCCTGGAGGCGGTGACCGACGGGGGGTGCGACGGCGCGATGAACCTGGGGCCCGCCATGCGGCTGGGTCTGCTGCTGCGCTGTGCCACCGGCGACCTGCCATTCGAGGCCTACGAGCTGGAGCGGGGGGGCGGAGCCGGCCCCAGGGCGTTCCTCGACGAGCTGCTGGCGGTTTTGACCCAGGCCATCGACGATCTCACCCGGTCGATCGACGCGGTCAAGCACCAGGCCAAGACGGTCACCGTCGGAATCTCCCGCAGCGAGGAGGGCCTGTTCGGCGTCCCGCTGGTCAAGGAGGTCCTGCGAGTGGGGGCGGGGACCGAGCTGCTCGGTTACCGGACCCTGCGCACCCTCGCTGCGCTGGACCCGGCCATCGAGAGCATCACCGGCTTCACCCGGTACGCAGTCGAGGGCGACCTGCGGTCGGGCAGGGCCACCATCCACGTGAGGGACCGCGGCGGCGTGGCGGCCCAGATGCGGTCGCGCACCGAAACCGACCCCCGGCTTCGGGGCACCAAGCGGGCCGCCCTGGAGAGGTCGGAGGTCGAGGTAACCGTGGGACGAAGCGACGGCCGGCCTGTGATCCTCGTCCCGGAACGCAAAGGCGACGTTCCCCAGGGCCTGACCCTGCTGCACGTCAAGTTCCGGGACCGGCTGCCGGCCGAAGTTGCCCGTGATGTGCTACTCGGGTACCGCCCAGCGCGCTTCGAGGGCCTGGTGGCGGCGGTTACCGAGACCGAGGACACCTTCTCGGAGAAGGTGCTCTCAGATCTGTCCATGCCGGAACTGCTGGTCGAGCCGGTGCTCGAGCTCGCGGAGAGGTGGCGGTCTCAGGCCTAACGGACGCCCTTGTAGTTCAGGATCTGCCGCAGGGTGTGCTGAACCTCCACCAGGTCCTTCTGGTCGGCCATCACCTGGTCGATGTCTTTGTAGGCCTGCGGAATCTCGTCGACCAGGGCTGAGGCGTCCCTGCTCTGCCAGGTCTTTCCCCGCATCGCCTCCGCCAGGTCGGTGCCTTTGAACCGGCGGCGGGCGGCGCCGCGGGACATCGCCCGGCCGGCGCCGTGGCTGCAGGAGCTGTAGCTCTGGGGATTTCCCTTGCCGCGGACGATGTAGGAGCGGGTCCCCATGCTGCCCGGAATCACGCCGAAGTCCTCACGTCCCGCCCGGATTGCTCCCTTGCGGGTAATCCACATCGATCGGCCGAAGTGCTCCTCCCGGGCGGTGTAGTTGTGGTGGCAGTTGATGCGCTGCCGGCTCCGCCCGAACCCGGTGAGCCTGAAGAGGGCAGCCAGGCCGGCGTCCATCATGGCGTCGCGGTTGGCCCGGGCGTACTCCTGAGCCCAGATCAGGTCTGCCAGGTAGGCATCGAACTCCGGCGTTCCCTCGTTGAGATAGGCGAGGTCGCGGTCCTCCAGCCCGATCCGCAGAGTCTCTACGAACCGCTGAGCGGTCTTGATGTACCCCTGCGCGAGCTGGTTGCCAATGCCCCGGGACCCGGAGTGCAGAACGACCCAGACGGCATCTGACTCGTCCAGGCAGATTTCAAAAAAGTGGTTTCCGCTGCCCAGGGTCCCGAACTGCGAGAGGGTCTTTTGGACCTGCTGGTCGGTCAGCTTGCTGTGGGGCCGGTGGGAGTCCAGCCACCGTTCTGCCTGCGGGAGGACCTGCTTATGCCCCTGTCCGACGCCGGAGGGAATCTTGTGCTCGAGAGTCTTCAGCAGCGGCTGGAGGTCGTCGGGCAGGTGGCCGGCTTTGAGGTCGGTTTCTGCGGCGATCATGCCGCACCCGATGTCCACCCCGACGGCAGACGGGATCAGGGCCGTCTCGGTGGGGATCACGCTGCCGACCGTAGCGCCCAGGCCGTAGTGGGCGTCGGCCATCAGGGCGATGTGGCCGGCGAGGATGGGCAGGCGAGAGGAGCGAAGGGCCTGCGCGACGGTGACGTCGTCAAGCTGTGACGCCCAGCTGACAAGCTTGTCCGAGATCCGTTCGGCGCCCATGACCGCTCCAGTTTTGACCGGGCACCCCCGACCGGGGGCGGTGAGTCCTACCTGGTGTTCTTCGCCACGAAATTCATGATCGTGCGGCTGGGGATGTTGATCTTGTGTTTGGTCTTCAGGTGTTCCGAAACCACTTTGATCAGGTCCTCAGTGTTCTCCGCCGCGAAGTGACCCTTGCAGGAAGCTCCGACATCGACTCACTTGAACTGTGGCATACCACTCCTAAACCTCGGGTGCCAAAGTCAACGGCGCAGCGGGCCGGGGTATTCCCTGAAAAAGGCGGATCAGACGCGGTCGGGCCGATCCATCTTTGACCACTTGGTTCCGTCCGGGATGATGTGTGCGAGCGCCTGGTTCAGCACCCGAACCGGGACGGTCCACTCGTCCTTGGGGTCCTCCTCGGAGTTCACGTCGACGATCCGCACCTGCTTGGGAGGGGTCTCGGTGTACTCCTTGTGAGCAAAGTTGAGGGTGGCGCTGTTCTCGACACGAGTGGGGGGCTTGCCGGAGGGCAGGCTGATGTTCAGGTCCAGAATGAAGACGTCGGGGTCCTCGGACGGGGGGTCGTGCGGCTCCAGGACGATCCGGTGGGTGGCGGCAACGGTGCACTCGCCGACCACGCTCAAAACCCCGGGCTTATCCGGTCGCTTTTCCCACTTGGCTTTGAACTCGCCGCAAGGCCTGGGCATCAAATCTCCTTTGTTCTCTCGAAATGCGTACCTCAACTCCAACGTAGCACAGAGGCTGTCACTACTTGCCCTTACGATAGGAGCCATGCTGGTTGAGCTGAGCGTAACCAACTACGCCGTCATCGAGGCGCTGAAGGTGGCCTTCGGGCCGGGTTTTAACGTCCTCACCGGAGAGACCGGAGCCGGCAAGTCCATAATCCTGGACGCGCTCGGCCTTCTGCTGGGGGACAAAGCGGACCCCGGCGCGGTTCGTGCCGGGGAACAGCAGGCGTACGTCGAGGGCATTTTTGAGGTTGACCCACAGGTGGCGGGTGCCCTGTCCGGGTTGCTGGACCTGGACGTGGAGACGGACGGGCTGATCATCGCCCGGGAGGTCAATGCCTCCGGCCGCAGTGTCTGCCGGGTCAACGGCCGGGCCTACCCCCAGCGCAAGCTGGCCGAGATCGGCAATCTGCTGGTGGACGTCCACGGCCAGAGTGAGCACCTTTCCCTCCTGCGGCCCTCGGAGCATGTCGGGCTTCTGGACCGCTACGCCGGGGTAACCGCGCTGCGCTCCCGTTATGCCGGCGTCGTTCGTACGCTCACCCGTACCCGCAAAGAGCTGCAGGCCCTGGAGCAGGAGCACGCCGCCGCCGCCGGCCGCAAAGACCTGCTGGCCTTCCAGGCGCAGGAGATCTCGGCCGCAGGCCTCACTCAGGGGGAGGAGGAGGCTCTGGCGGGGGAGCGGACGCTCCGGGTGAACGCTCTTCGGATCCATGAGCTGGTCGGCCTGGCCCGGGCTGCCCTGGACAGTGATGCAGCGGGTGAGCTCGGGGCGGTGGAGCTGATCGGGACGGCGGTGCAGTCGCTGGCGGCCCTGGAGAAGATCGACCCCGGCATGGACCGGGCTCGCCGCACGGCAGAGACGGCCGCCCTGCAACTCGAGGAGCTGGTCCGGGAGTTGAGAGACTATGCCGAGGGCGTGGAGTACGACCAGCACCGGCTTGCGGACATAGAGGAGCGTCTCAACCTGATCTCTTCGCTGAAGCGGAAGTACGGAGACACCGTCGAGGAGATCCTTGAGTTCGAGATCCGGGCCAACACAGAACTGGCACGCCTGAACGGCCACTCGGCCTCAGTTGAGCACCTCGAGCTGCAGGTGCAGGATCTTTTGACGGAGGCGGCGGAGCTGGCGTGGCAGCTGTCCGCCGCCCGGAGGCAGGCAGCCGGAAAGCTCACGGCGGCCGTCGAGGAGCAGCTCGGCGGCCTGGGCATGGAAGGCGCCCGGCTGGGCGTTTCGTTTGGGCTGGCCCCCGATCCCAAAGGCCTGCCGGCCGGACCGGGCACCGCGCAAGCCTGTGTGGTGTCGGGCGGCTCGTCGGTCCCGGACCAGCCGGTGGCTCCGCCGTTCAAGTTCGATCCCACGGGAGTTGACCGCGTGGAGTTTGTGATCTCCCCCAACCCCGGAGAGCCCCTGCGCCCGCTGGCCGTCATAGCCTCCGGGGGTGAGACCTCGCGGCTGATGCTGGCCATCAAAGGTGTCCTCTCCGGGGCCGACGCGGTCCCGATCCTGGTGTTCGACGAGATCGACGCAGGCATAGGCGGGAGGGTCGGCGAGTCTGTCGGACGCCGTCTCTGGGAGCTGGGACGGCACCACCAGGTAGTGGCGGTTACCCACCTCCCGCAGATCGCCGCCTACGGGGACCGCCACCTGTCGGTCCGCAAGGAGGTTGATGGCGGCCGCACCACCACCCGGGTGGAGCCGGTCGGGGGCGAGGCCAGGGTGGCCGAGTTGACACAGATGTTGGGGTCGGACACCGCCGCCACACGCCGAAAGGCGGCCGAGCTGTTGACCGAGACTGGGAAGACGGTAGCTTCCCGGGAAGGGGTGTAAATGTCCACTACAGTGCCCGCGGCAACCACGTCGGGAGTAGCGGCCGGAACCGGCAATCGCGCGATGAGCTGGGGC
>JAJCYF010000146.1 GCA_029263035.1 Actinomycetes bacterium | reverse complement strand
TAAGTCCGGGAGTGAACCCGGGAGTGAGAAGGAGGTGCCGAAGGAGTTGATGAAGGCAGGTTAGAAAGTCGCAATGAGGATGTTGCGGTGGTTCTTCTTACACCACTTGACGGGACGTGGCCCGTCTATCCTGTCCGCTTGTACTCCCCTAAGTCGCGTCTATCCTGTCCGCTTGTACTCCCCCCTAGTAGGCCTGGCTAAACAGCAAGCGGCTACGTCGTTTCGACTGGGGTACAAATTCGAACAGAGAAGAGCGGCCAGCGACGGGTACTGAAGATGTCGACACACCGGTGGGTGGACAAGACGGTCTGCTAGATCGGACAAGGTTGAGAGTCAAGCAACTGCTGTGTGCGGCGGATGCTCGCCAACACCGTCCATGCGGCGAGATTTTGCAACAGGTAGCTGCGCTCAACTCCCGCAACCCAGCGACTAGCGGTCTTACTCCTCCTGAAGGATCACATCGAGGTACGTCGTCGCAACGGCGCCTCGGGACGGACGCAGCAAAAGAGGCCCGGCAACCTTATTCGCCGGTCCTTAAAGTCTAGGGTCAACAGATGTCCTTGGGTCTCCCATGGGTAGGGTGTCGGACACGAGCATTTAGAGAGACGAAGGGCATAGACAGAATGTCGACAAAGATCGAAAGGGTAACGGCGCTGAAGCTTTGGAGGCAGCATGACCTCGTCACATGCGATAAGCGACAAGTGGAGGCCGGGAGCATTTTATCACGTCACCGGAGCCAGAAATTCGTCCTGTGGAGCGGCAAACCGAGGACCGCCGAGATCATTCGGGTCACGGTCCCTTCATTCGGACGACGGACATGGCGTCCAGGCCCATCAGATGATCACTCCGGTCACGCAGCGCCAGGATCCAAGACAGGGCACTCGGACCATGAGGAACATGGCGATCGCGCCGCTATGTTTAAACGGAAGTTTAGGCTGAGCTTCCTCCTTGTCTATACGGGGCCCAGTCACGTTAAAGGCAGGAATTGGCGAGCTTCAAAGCAGACAGCCCGGCATGATGCTGTGATCTCTACGGACGATGCCGAGCGTGGATAAGTCTGGCGATAGAGACCGTTTTCCTTGAGGCGCTTCGGCGCGGAGATGTCGTTTTGATGCGTCCCAGTGGTCGGGTACCAGCCGATGGCGTGATCGAACACGGTGAGGCCGAAGTCGACGAATTGTAAGTTCACTTTCCTGCTGGCCCCGGCTTCGGTCGACCCGTGAGAAGCAACCTCCGGCTACTCCTCTGGGCGTCCCAGTCGGAGGGAGATGACCCCTACGGGCCGCTCACGGAACCTGATGGACCGCCATGAATTGACCGATCAGAAACTCGGCTGTGACGCCTGCAACTATCACCGCGATGGCGCAGCCGATCGCCGGAACGGCAGCCCAGTGCCCGAGCACCGGGACGGCGCGGCCCGGCGAGCGGAGGAAGTACATCGCTCCGGCAAACCGAGCGTAGTAGAAGATAGAGATTACGGTGTTGACCGCTGCAAGCACCGCCAGCCAGGTATATCCCGCATCGATGCTGGCCGCGAATAGTGCCAGCTTGGCGCCGAATCCGGCAAGAGGCGGAATACCGATGAACGAGAGGAAGACCACCACCAATGACGCTGCCAGCACCGGTCTCGCTCCGGCGAGCCCCTCGTAGTCTGCCAATTTGCTGCGCCCCCTGAGTTCGGTGACCACCCCGAAGGCGCCAACGTTGGCGAACATGTAGGCCACCAGGAAGAACAGCACCGACGGCAGCGCAAGATCGCTCCTTCCCAGCGCCGCCACGCCCATGAGTCCGTAGCCGGTCTGTGACACCGAAGACCAACCGAGCAGCCGGCGCAGGTCGGTCTGCCAGAGCGCTGCGAGATTGCCTATGGTCATCGAGGCTGCCGCGAGCACCGCAATGAGCAGCCTCCACCCCACCGACTGCTCGGGCAGGATGGCCACCAGCCGGACAATGGCCACCAGGCCCCCGACTTTGGGAGCGGATGTGATGAAGGCGGCCACCGGCGCGGGAGCCCCCTCGGCTACGTCGGGCATCCACTGGTGCACGGGAAAGGATCCCAGCTTGAAGGCCAGCCCGGTAATCACCAGGGCGGCGCCCGCCACCACCGCTGCGCCGCCCGAGGCCAAACCATCCTCCATGGACTCGTAAACCGTGGTGCCGCCCTCCCCGAACAGGAGCGCCAAACCCATCAGCATCCCCGCGCTGCTCAGCGCCCCCAGCAGGAAATACTTCATCGCCGCCTCGGACGACATCCGGGAGCGGCGATGGTATGCAGTGAGCACGTAGCCGGTGGCCGAGGAGAGCAAAAGCGCCATCATCAGCTCCATCAGGTCGGTCGACCCCGCCATGAGGATCGCTCCGAGGGCCGAGAACAACAGCAGGGTGTAGTACTCGCCGAACCGGGGATCGGTTTTGAACCAGGGAATCGAAAGTGCGATCACGGCGGCGGCTGCGACCAGAATGATGATCTTGGCCCAGACGGCAGCCCAGTCTATTGAGTAGGTGCCGGCGAACGTGAGGCGCTGCGGTCCTTCCAACATGGCGATGCTGGCCGCCACGGCGCCGCCGACCCCGGCAAGTGCCAGCAGCGCGGCCCCCAACTGGAGCCGCCTGGGAGCCGCCAGGCTGTAGAGCAGGACGATGATGCCGGTGACAAGAAGTGTTATCTCGGGCAGGATGTCCATGACCTGCATGGCCATCATTCCCTGCATTTAGCCTCCGAGCACCGTCTGCGCTGCGCTCTCGATCACTTCCAACAGCCATGCCGGGGAGACACCGATCGCCACCACCGGGATGAGCATCCCGGCCAGCGCCGCCAGCTCGACGGCGCTCAGGTCGGCAAAGGCAGACCAACGCTCCCGCAGCGGACCCAGGAACACCCTCTGAAGCATTCGTAGGAACACGGCTGCCGTGATAACGATTCCCAGCAGGCCCACCGCCGCGAGCCAGGGGAACACCGACAGCGCCCCGGTGAACACCTGGAACTCGGCCACGAAACCGGCTAGGGCGGGAAGCCCCAGGCTGGCAAACGCCGCGAGCACCGTGGCGCCGGTGAGCGCCGGAGCGCGAGCCGCCAGTCCCCCGAACTGGTCCATCTCGTAGGTCTCCCCCCGCTGGAGGATTGAGCCGCTGATCAGAAAGAGCGCCCCTGTGATCAGTCCATGGGCGACCATCTCCACGGTCGCTCCGGTAAGGGCCAGCACCTGGGCCTCGCCTTTCCCGGTGACCGCCGCGCCGGCCGCGGCAAGGCCCAGGATCACATAACCCATGTGGTTAACACTGGTATAGGCGATCATGCGCTTCATGTTGGTTTGCGCCAGAGCCACCAGCGCTCCGTAGACGATGGAGACCACCGCCAGCACCCCCAATGGGAAGGCGAAGCGGGCGAAGGTCCCCGGCATCATCTGCATCAAAATCCTGACGAACCCGTAGGTACCCATCTTGAGGAGGACTCCGGCAAGGATGGCGGAGGCGGGGGCGGGGGCATCCACATGGGCGGGAGGCAGCCAGGTGTGAAATGGGACTGTAGGCGTTTTGATCGCAAAGCCCAGGAACAATCCCAGGAACACCATATTGGTATACAGTCCCCCGGCCGGCAGGGGCGGCTGCTCGATAATGGCCGCCATGTCGAAAGTGCGCGGCTCGGTTGCCAGGTACAGGCCGATGATGCCGAGCAGGAGCGCAAGGGAGCCGGCAAGCGTGTAGATGAAGAACTTGAGCGCGCTGCGCTGGGCATCCCCGTGGCCCCACACGCCGATCAAAAAGTACATGCCCACCAGGCTCAGGTCCCAGAAAACGAAGAAGAGGAACAGGTCGAGTGCCAGGAAGAGCCCGAGCGACACTCCCTCCAGGAACAGCATCAAGGCGAAGTACTGTTTCGGCCTGCCGCGCCAGTCGACCGGGTAGGCGACGGAAACCACGAAGATCAACGCGGTCATAGCGCTTAGCGGCAGGGAAAGGCCGTCGACTCCCACCCGGTAGCCAACGCCCAGCGTCGGTATCCAGCGGGCAGACTCCACCAGTTCAAAGCCGCCGCCGTCGAAACGGCTCCAGGCATAAACAATGATGGCGAGCGGCACTGCTGAGATGGCCACTGCCGTCCAGCGCAGGGCGGCGACCGATTGCCCGCCGGATTGGTTCGGGCGGCTGCGGCCGAGGGGCGCCAGCGAATAGATGGCCGCTGCCACCAGGGGGGTAAAAATGGCCGCAGTCAGCACCCGCGCATTCTCCCCCAAAGTCGGTCAGCGGCCAAGGGCGAGCACCCCCGCGATCAGAGCCAGACCCCCGGCGACCATCATGAAGTAGTGATGAGACATCCCGGTTTGCAGACCCACTGCCCGCTCGCCCGCCAGCCCGACCCCGTCGGCGAGACCCTCCACCGCGGCGTCCACTCCCCGATCGTCGGCAACCCTGGAGGCCCGGGCGGCCAGGACCACAGCTCCGGCGACGGACCGGACTGCCGAGTCGACACCCAGCTCAACACGGAACGACAGCACCCGGGACGCCATTCTTGCCGCGGCGACGGCTCCCCGGACGCCGGCATCGATCACCGTTTTGTCGAAGCGGTCCAGCCCACGGGAGATCCACAGCACCGGATCCACCACCAGCACGCGGACCAGACCCGGCAGGCCCACCCAGTCCGCCATGCCCGTGGTGATCCGTCCCGGCAGACCCATGGACGCCAGCCTGCCGCTGCGGGCGAGGACCGCTACTCCGGCGGCGCCCGCGGCAAGCAGGGCAAGCGAGGCGATCAGCTCCACGGTGGTGCCGGCGGCGAGCTCGCCTCCGGCTATCCGCTCCGCCATCATCTTGCCGGGGGAGAGCCACAGCAGCGAGAGCAACAGGGTGCCGAACGCCAGGACGGCAAGGCAGGCGGTTACAGCTCTGCCCGGCGGGCCGCCGGTCGGGGGGCCGGGAACGGATGGGCCGTAGCTCAGCGAACCTCGGGTCAGGTCTTGCTTTCCGTAAGCCAGAAGCTGGTAGCGGAATGCATAAACTGTGCTGAGCAAGCCGGCCAGCAGTACTCCGACCGCCAACCAGACGGAGCTGTGTGCCGCAGCCGCCACTATCTGCTCCTTTGACCAGGCCCCTCCCATAGGCGGGACGGCGGCCAGCGCCAGAGATCCCACGCCGGACAGGGCGGCGATGCCGGGGAGACTTCGCCCTAACCGCATTTCCGAGAGATAGGTGGAGCCGGAGGCGTGGATGGCGACTCCACTAGACAGAAACAACAGTGCCTTGAACAGCGCGTGGACCACCAGGTGGACCGCCGCCACCGCCGGAAAGCCCACCCCCACCGCCACAAACATCAAGCCGTACTGGGCCGATGTGGAGGCCGCCAGCACCTTCTTGGGGTGGGTTTGCACCACGGCGACCAGGCCGCCGACCAGCGCCGTGGCCAGGCCGACCGCAGTCACCGCCGGCCCGAACCACCCTACCGGCTCCAGGACCGGCGCCAGGCGGATCAGCAGGTACGCCCCTGACGCCACCATGGTGGCCGAGTGCAGCAGCGCCGACACCGGGGTCGGGCCCGCCATCGCAGAGAACAGCCACGGCGAGAAGGGCAGCTGCGCCGACTTCGCAGCGGCCGCCAGGAGCACCCCTGCGCCGACCAGGCTCAGCTGGACCCCCCGGGCTTGAGGCAGTGCGCTGAACGAGAGGTTCCCCGTGGCCGCAAATGCCGACCCGGCGGCAAGGTAGAGGCCCAGGTCCCCCAGGCGGGTGGTCAAAAAGGCATGCGCAGCTCGCTCAGGATTGTCCGGGACACCCCAGCCATGTCCGATCAGGCTCCATGACAGCGCCCCCACCAGCTCCCAGGCAAAAAGCAGCGTGAGGAAGTCGGCGGCCAGGACCAGCAGTTCCATCGCCCCGACGAAGGCCACCATTAGGGTTACCAGCCGGGCCCTGCCCTCCTTCTCCGCCGCCAGCGCGTAACCGGTCACCGGAAGCGCTACGGCCGGAACCAGCACGGCCATGGCCCGGGCGAATCCGACCGCCTCGAGCTTAAGCTGAAGCTGGGGGCCCCACCCCCAGATTGCAGCAGGGGGGGAGGCGATCACCAT
>JAJCYF010000145.1 GCA_029263035.1 Actinomycetes bacterium | reverse complement strand
ACTGCGGCTACGTCTTCTGTGCCGATCCCAAAGCCCACGTTGCTTCCATGTCCTACAACGCGGCCTACCTGACCGGTCACGGTGAAGGAGATAGCCGGCACCCGGCGGACTACGTCCCCGAGTCGTCCCGCCGCGCCCGGGGCTTCGCCACCTGGGCGGCTCTTCGGGAGCTCGGCAGGAACGGACTGGGGGACCTGATCGAGCGCTGCTGCGCCCATGCCCGGCGGTTCGGTGAGGAGCTTGGAGGCATTGAAGGGGTAGAGATCGGCAACCGAATCGAGCTGAATCAGGTGCTGGTGAGCTTTGGATCGGACGACCGGACCGACCGGATAATAAAGGCGGTCCAGGACGACGGAACATGCTGGGCCGGCGGGACCACATGGCGGGGACGCCGGTACATGCGCATCTCGGTATCGAACTGGTCGACCACAACCGAGGACGTCGACCGATCGGTCGACGCGATCAAAAGGGCGCTGACCGAAACGGCCTGACTACGCCCTTTCTTCCTGAAGCCTTCTGAGCGAGTCCAGAACGTCGCTCGGCTGGCGGCTCACAATTTTGCCGTGAAAGATCCGTGACGTAACCCGGTTGCCTTCGGCTGAGGCAAGGAACCAGCCCGCCTTCATTTGCGTGGCCTTGGTCGACAGATTCTTTTTCATACCGCTCCTGCTAGGTGATCATGGCGGCTGAAGGTCTTGGCTTACTCATCCAGAATGCCAGAAGCAAGGATGCGAAGCAAAGACCGCTGAGGCCGAGCAGCACCTTCCAGGCCACGAACAGAATCTCGCCGCGGGTTCCCGAGCCAAGCAGCAACGCCGCGGTGTAGGCCACCGCCCCTGACAGGGCAACTGCGGACCGGACCCCAAGCAGGAGTTCGGTGACCAGACCATGCTCACCCGGCCGAACCACCAGCGTGGCAACCAGCGCCGGCAGGGTGAGCAGGATTGCGCTCTGGATGTCCCGGGGCGGCCTGTCCAGGCGGCCGGTGGCGTAAAAGAACAGCAGGACGGCGAGGATCATCCCTGCTACCACGCAGCCGGAACGGAGAAGTCCGCTCCTGGAGACCTGAAGCCATACCAGTGCGGTACCGTCGACATCCGGCTCCCTGCCGGTCGCGTACAGGTGGGCCCGGGTGCCCGTGGAGACGCCTTCTATCTCCTCCCGCCCGGTTACGGGATCCTTCAGGCGCAGGATCGAGCGGGCAACTCCCAGATCGGTGGGGGCGGCCAGCTCGAAGTGGTAGCTTTCCGACTCTCCAACCGCCGGGACGTAGAACTCGAAGCCGGCGGGCATCCACCCCATTGCCTGGCAAAGGCGCTCCGGTCCTGAACCGAATCGTTTGAGCCCCAATGTGTAACGGAACTTGATCACCCGGCGCTGCCCGGGCGAACCCTCCACCGGTACAAGAAGCAGAAAAAGTGTTGCCAGCGTCCTTGCAACGGCATCGAAGAACGAGCTTTCTGCGAGGCTCCGCCGGAGGCGGTCCTCCGACTCCGCAAACCCATCCAAGACTTTCAGCGCGTCCTGCGGATCACCGGATGCAATCAACCACAGGTCTTCCCACGCAGGTTCAACGGCAGATCCCTCCCGGAGTCCCTCGGCGTCGCGGATCTCTACCGCCGCCACCGCGGCCAGCATCGACCACGCTGCGAAGGAATTCTCGGCCCGGGTGAATATCGGAAGAGCGTTGGTGGCCTCATCGAACACGTCGAAGTCTACGAGCGGACGCTTCTCCAGCAACGCCAGCGGGACCGGCAGCGGGGTGGGTGTCTCGTACTCGCTCTCGGGGATCTCGAAATCCACGCTCACTCTCCGGCTCAGGGTGCCGGATCCAAGGAAGTGAACGGTCTCCACCCGGCGCTTGACCCAACCGTTGCCGGCCAGCCAGAGCTGGAACAGGTAGCTGCCGAGCTCCAGGTCCGGCCCCTGCCGCTCCGACGAGTACATGACCGGAGTCTAGCCAGACCCCACGACACGCCGGCGGTCGTTCGAATTAGAACTACACCTCCAATCCGGCTTTAATGGGCGGCACAACGCGCGTTCAGAAAAGGAGAGAGCAATGGCGGCCGATTCCACCCAGTTCACTCTCGACGAAAGCCGGATTCCTTCAGCCTGGTTCAACGTGGTCCCGTCCATGCCGACGCCTCCCTCACCGCCCATCCATCCAGGCACCAGGGAGCCGATCGGCCCGGAGATGCTGGCGCCGCTGTTTCCAATGGCCCTGATCGGCCAGGAGGTAGCCACCGACGAGTGGATCGACATCCCGGGACCGGTCATGGACATCTACCGGATGTACCGGCCGGCCCCGCTGGTGCGGGCACGTCGTCTGGAGAAGCTGCTCGGCACCCCGGCCCGCATCTACTACAAGTACGAGGGAGTATCTGCGGCCGGGTCGCACAAGCCCAACACTGCAATCGCACAGGCCTACTACAACAAGGCCGAGGGGGTAAAACGCATCGCCACCGAAACCGGTGCCGGCCAGTGGGGCAGCGCTATGGCCATGGCGTGCAGCTTTTTCGACCTCGAGTGCCAGGTTTACATGGTGCGGGCTTCCTACAACCAAAAGCCCGGGCGCCGGGTGATGATGCAGACGTGGGGAGCCCGGGTCATCGCCTCGCCGTCGGAGGAGACCGACGCCGGCCGGAGCATCCTGGCCGATTCCCCCGACTCCCCGGGGTCGTTGGGCATCGCCATCTCGGAGGCGGTGGAGGACGCCGCCAAGCGAGAGGACACCAAATACTGCCTGGGCAGCGTGTTGAACCACGTCCTGCTCCACCAGACGGTGATCGGTCTGGAGGCAAAGGCCCAGATGGAGATGGCCGGCGACTTCCCGGACATCGTGATCGGCGCCGTCGGCGGCGGGTCGAACTTCGCCGGCCTGGTGTTCCCCTTCGTCCCGCACAAGACGAAGGCCGGAAAGGACATGCGGTTCATCGCGGTGGAGCCCACCGCCTGCCCGACACTCACCGAGGGAAGCTTCGAGTACGACTTCGGCGACACCGCGGAGACCACGCCTCTTCTGGAGATGTACACACTGGGCCACAAGTTCATCCCCCCGGCCATCCACGCCGGCGGCCTGCGTTACCACGGCGATGCCCCGCTGTTGTGCCGGCTGGTCAAAGACGAGGTGATCGAGGCGGTCGCCTACCCGCAGACCAAGGTGTTCGAAACGGCCATCCAGTTCGCCCGCTCCGAGGGGATCATTCCGGCCCCCGAGTCGGCCCACGCCATCCGGGCAGCGGTCGATGAAGCCCTGGCCTGCAAGGAAACCGGAGATTCCAAGGCGATTCTGTTCGGGCTTTCCGGGCACGGACTGCTGGACCTCGGCGCCTACGAGGCATACCTCGGCGGGGACCTGATGGACGCTTAGAAGCGCTATGGATAGCCGCGCAGTCGCAAAGCCCGGGTAGGCCTCGGCTCGTCAACGACGGAGCGGCCGACCAGGGAAGCTTCTAAATTACATCGCTGGAATTATTTACAAATCCGTAAAGGCCGCCCGGCCGGCCGGTAGGTTGGCGCTCGCCATCGATCAACCGATGATGGACTAACTTTTCCGGACTCTCCCCTGTCCGGAAAATCGAACAGTGGAGCCCCAATGACTCGCGCCCAATCCTTGTTGAACCGCGCCCAGGTGCGCCCGGCCCGGACCCGGCTCCTTCTGGTGATGGCCACCCTGGCCGCCGGTCCCCTTCTAATGGGTGGAACCTCCGCCGCCGTTGTGCCCAAACTGGATCTGGTCGCCCTGCTGAACTCGCTCCTCACCCCGCCGGCGCTGGTGACCCCGACCCCCATAGCCGAAAAGCTGCCGGAGGTCCTCGCCGCTCCGGCGGTTCCTGAAGACGACGGCTTTCTGCGCCCGGTCGAGGGCGAGTTCCTCTCCGGCTTCGGCACGCGCTCCGACGGCATGCACACCGGCATCGACCTGCGCGGCGCCGCCGGCGACCCGATCCACGCCTCGAAAAAAGGAGTCGTCATGGCGCAGTCCTGCGGGAGCGGCTACGGGATATGCACCATGATCGACCACGGTGGCGGCCTGACCACCCTGTACGCCCATATGAGCGCCAAACTCGTCACCGCCGGTCCGGTCGACAGGGGTCAGGTCATCGGCTTCATCGGCTGCACCGGATCCTGCGAAACGCCGCACGTTCACTTTGAGATTCGGCAAGACGGAGTCCGGATGGATCCGCTCGGCTACCTGTAGTCCTGACCCCGTAGGTTGTGGTTATAGACTCCGGTCAAGGTTTGCAGCCAAAGGGACGGTCCCGGGCCGGCCCACGACTTGCGAAGGGATTTCCTCATGCGGAGCATTTTTTCCCTGGTATACGTGGTGGTCGGCTTCTTCGTGGCAAGCGGCAACAACTACGCCCATTTCGACACCCTGTCGGCTGCCCTCTCGTTCGCCGCCGCCATCCTGCTCTGGCCGCTGATCTTCTTCGGAGTAGACCTGCACTTCTAGCCTGAACTCTGAGGGCTTTGGTGCTGCTGCGGTCGTAGAGGAATTTTCAGTAGCTGGATTAACAACGGACAGGTTTGTGCCGATGGTTCCGTGTGAACCTAGAGCGCATCAAGCAGTTGCCTGCCCGGATCTACCTGGCAATCGGTGTCATCGTCCTGACCGTGTGTGGAATCGGCGGCGCTATCTTCGCCGGCACCTCCAATGCCCCCTCCGATGACGGAAGACCCCAGAATCGGGAGGTCCTAGTGGGTCTGGCCAGCCGGGAAAGGGGAGTCGACCCACAGGCGGTACAACCTGCTCCCGGTGTGGCGGCGGCAGTGCCCGTCTTCCGGCTGTCCTGCTCGCCGGGCAAGCTGACTTCGAGTACTCGCGGGCCAAGCACCTGCGAGGTTCACTCGATGGGTGGGTTCTCGGCAGAGGTGCAGCTGGCCTGCGTAGGTGTTCCCGACTCGTTGCGCTGCGAGTTTTCTCCCGCCTCCGTAACGCCGCCGGCCAACGGGAAGGCCAAACTCCGGCTGAGCGTTCAGACCGATCAGGTCAGGCCGGGCCAGCATCAGTTCAAGATCGCGGGTAGGGGTGGGGGCGCTTCGGCCGATCTCGGCTTCCAGGTGGACACCACGCCCATCCCGTCCGGACCCACTCGCAGGGGCGCCGTCACAATCGGTTGTGCCGCTCAGAACGTATACACCTTCCCGGGCAAGACCATCACCTCGGAGTGCCTGGTCGGGTCTAGCGGGTTCACGGGCGCGGTCGCTCTTGCTTGCGAGGGCCCGGACGGCGTGACCTGCGAGACCAGCACAAAACAACTCACCCACGACTCCGTTGCCGCCGGTACCTACCAGGAGATCAAGTTCACGCTGCGATTAGCCGTTTTGCCCGGCTCCACCAACTTCGGCATGTTCCAGGCAAAGGTCACGGGCAGTGCACCGGGGGCCGACCCGGCGCTTCCGCAGCCGCACACCGAATTCACGTTCTTCGTGGAGAAGCCCTCATACGCCGCCGCGTGCAATTCCGTGACGGCAGCAGCCGGCTCAACCGTGATCGTTCATTGCCACGCGATGAGTCTGAGCAACCAGTTTCACCACCCGATCTTCCTCTCGGTCGCCGCACGGGGCCCCGGACCGTCCGCATCCCTCTCGCAGGTTTCGCTGCCCGCCGACCGGGCGGGGGCGGCCCCTTTCAGTGTGACCCTGACCGTCCCGCCCTCGGTCGCACCCGGCGAGTACCGCTTCGACGTGGGCATGACCCACATCCAGGGCGGACCCCCGTTGCCGCAAGATTTCGGTGCGCTGCCGGGCCCGTCAAATGGCATCGTCCTTACGGTGACCGACCCGGCGAATGCCACCCAACCGCCCATGCCGCCGCTGCCCTGGTAGGACGCGCCCAGTCCTCCCGCGCGCCGAAGGCGCCCAAACGGGCGCCTTCGTTGCAATCCTTGAGTGCGGGAGGTTAGCCCCCTCCGGTTCCGGGCAGCGGCTGGGGGTCGCCCTCCGGCTCCTCGTGCTCGGTGTCGTAACGGGGGTTGTCCGGCTCAGGGGCGGGCTCGACAGTGGGAAAGTCGTCGGCTGCGCCGCCGCCACTGTCCTCAGAGCCTGCACCGGTGTCTGCAGCCAGGTCCTGTTCGGAATCTGCCATCTGCATCTCCTCCTCTAACGTTGCCGCTGGGGTGCGGCCTAAGGTCTTTCTACCCAACCTTGCCGCAGAAGATTCATCACATTCTCGGCATCGACACCGGCGTTCAGGTGATCAATCAAGCCTCCCGGGTGGAGGGGCAATAAACCGTGGCCCTACAGAACCTCCCTGAGCCTGCCGGTCTCGACCTCGTAGACGAAGCCCCGCACCTGGTCCCGATGCGGGATGAACGGGCTCGCCTTGATACGGGCCATGGACTGGCGGACATCCTCGTCGAGGTCGGGAAACGACTCCATGGAAAACCGCGGCTTCAGGCCGATCTCATCCTGGATCTCGCGAGCCAGGGCGTCGTCGGTAAAGGTCAACATGCCGCAATCGGTGTGGTGCAGCAGAACGATCTCCTTTGTACCCAGCAATCGTTGGGAGATGGTCAGCGACCGAAGAGCGTCATCGGTGACAACCCCGCCGGCGTTACGGATGACGTGCGCATCGCCCTCCTGCAGACCGAGAATCCTGTAGACGTTGAGGCGAGCGTCCATGCAGGCCAGGATCGCGGCCTTCTTACCCGGAAACCTGGCCAGCCCGCCCTTGTCGAACGTGGCCGCGTAGGCGTGGTTGTTCTCTAAAAGCTCCTCGGTTGCACTCAAGAATTGGCCCTCCGGTGTCGTCCTCGATTTGCGGGCAATACCCAACCGGCGCCGCCGGGTGGAATGCGCGATAGTACTCGGCGATGCAGACTCGGGGTCCGAGCGCCGGGCCGGCAACCACTACACTCTCCGCTTTTCGACGGGCCTGGCAAGACCGCCGTCCCTATCAGACGTTCTCGTGGATCGCCGGTGCCACCCTGATGCTAAGCGGAATCTTCCACTTCGTCGTCTTCCTCGTCGACGGCGGCTCGTGGCAGGGTCCCGTCTCCTGGCGCAAGCCCGTGACCTTCGGCCTCTCCTTCGGCCTGACGACGGTTACTCTGGCCTGGCTGGCAGGCTTGCTGCGCTACCGGAGAACCCTTGCGGTGGCAACCGTCACCGTCGCCGTCACCTCCGCCCTTGAGGTCTTCCTCGTCACCATGCAGAAGTGGCGGGGGGTTCCCTCCCACTTCAACCAGGAGACGGCGTTCGACCAGGCGGTGTTTTCGGCCATGGGGATCACGGTCGCCATTCTGGGCCTTGCCATCGTGGTGATCACCTTCATCGCATTCAAGCCGTTCGACGCCGACCCGGCGATGGTGGTCGGAGTACGGGTGGGCCTGCTGGTGCTCATTGCATCCCAGATCCTGGGCGGAGCGATCATCGCCAACGGCGAGATAATCGACCGGGAGCCGCTGGAGACCGACCTGGCGATCTTCGGAGAGGCCGGGCTGATGAAGTTGCCTCACGCCGTGACGATGCACGCAGTCCAGGTCCTGCCCCTGCTCGGGCTGATGCTGGCCTCGACCTCCCTGCCGCCGGGGCGGCGCCGCAACATCATGTGGATTGCCTCCGCCGGTTACACCGGCCTCATCGTGGCGGTTCTTCTCCAGACTTTCGAGGGGCGGGCGCCGGCCGATCTCACCCCGCTGGCGATTGGAGTCGTGCTTGCAAGCGCCCTTCTGGGTGCGGTCGCGATTTTCGGCCTAACCGCCGGTTTGTTCGGCTCAAAGCCGCAAGAACCGGCGGCCTGAATGCTAGCGTCGTCGGTCCGACTCCTTAGGAGGTACGCAAAGTTGACCCAGTACAACACCGATCCTGACTTTTGGGCTGCGGCCGACCACCGACCGACCATCAAACGCTCCGTTTGGTTTGGTTTCATGCGTCTGCTCAAGCTCGCGGGCCTCGCCAACTAGCGAGGCTCGCTCCCCCCTTTCGCGCTCCCTCCAAAGTGACGTAAGATATATGAACACTTAGTCATACGTGGAGGGTTTATGGCCGCCTTGAACCCCGCAGCCGTTTCCACCGGTCTCACCGCTTCGGGCGTCCCGCCGGTGGCGGAGGCCCGCCGTCTGGCGCAGATGTTCCAGCTTTTTGCCGACGCCACACGTGCCCGCATCCTTTACGCACTCCTAGAATCCGAGGAGATGTGCGTCAACGACATCTCTGCCGCTCTCGACGTCCCCGAAACCTCCGTCTCCCACGCCCTGCGCCTGCTGCGGATAGCCGGCGTGGTCAAAAACCGCCGGGCGGGGCGCCTGATCTACTACAGCCTGGACGACGAACACATTCGGATGCTTCTTCGGACCTCCCGGGAGCACCTGGCGCATGGCTGACCCCCGCCGGCACAGCCACCTGCACTCCCACGGCGATGTCGCCGCCCACGACCACGGCCATTCCCACGCGGGTGGCGAGAACCACGTTCATGCCCACAACCACATGGCGGACGCCCTACGCGCAGGGAACTTCCGGCGGTTGTTGGGGGCTTTTGTGGTCACCCTC
Organism: Actinomycetes bacterium; assembly: GCA_029263035.1. Taxonomy (GTDB): domain Bacteria; phylum Actinomycetota; class CADDZG01; order JAHWKV01; family JAHWKV01; genus JAJCYE01. The sequence continues at coordinate 8,395 of JAJCYF010000145.1, read as the reverse complement.
GTGTTCCTGGTAGTCGAGGTCGTCTTCGGGATCCTGTCGAACTCGCTGGCTCTGCTGTCCGACGCCGGCCACATGTTCACCGACGTGCTCGGGCTGGGCATGGCCCTGGCCGCCATGCAGCTCGCCCGCAGGCAGCGCAGCAACCCCCGCCGGACCTTCGGCCTGTACCGCCTGGAGATCCTCGCTGCGCTGGCCAACGGGATACTGCTGTTCGGGGTGGCCGGCTACGTCGTGTTCGAGGCATTCCGGCGCTTTCAGGATCCGCCGGAGGTCGCCAACATCTCGATGCTGGTCGTGGCGATCGGAGGCCTGGTCGCCAACCTGGTGGCATTCATGCTGCTGCGCGGAGGCGCCGGGCAGAGCTTGAACGTCCGCGCCGCTTATCTTGAAGTGATAGCGGATGCACTTGGCTCGGTTGGGGTGATAGTGGCCGCGGTGGTCATAGCCCTCACCGGGTGGCCGTACGTGGACCCCATTGCAGGGGCTGCCATCGGGCTGTTCATTCTGCCCAGGACGTGGCGGTTGACCAGCCAGACGCTGCGTATCCTGGTTCAAGCGGCCCCGCCCCACCTGGACCTGGACGAGATAGCGAGAGCACTATTGGAGCTGGAGGGAGTAGTGGACGTGCACGATCTGCACTGCTGGACGCTTACCTCGGAGATGGAGGTCGCTTCCGCCCACCTGCGAGTCTGTGCCGGCGCCGACTCGGCCCAAATTCTAAGGTCGGCCCAGGGCGTCCTCTCCGACCGCTTCTCGGTAGCTCACGCCACCCTTCAGATTGAAGACGAGACAGCGCAGTGCCGGGACTGCGCGTGGTAGGGCCCCGGCGGACCGGCGCGGCGTTGGTCGTCCTCCTCCTGCTGGCATCATGCAGCGGAAGCGCCGGCCAGGAGTCGTTCTCCCGCCCGGACGGCGAAGACCCCCCGCCGCCCGCCGCCGACAACGCCAACCTGTTCGGCTTCACCGCTCCCCGGCTGGGTGGCGGCAGCCAGGTAACCGGCGCCGAGCTTCAGGGAAAGGATGTCGCCCTCTGGTTCTGGGCCCCCTGGTGAATACCGTGCCGGCAGGATGCGCCGATGGTCGCGCAGGTAGCGCGAGACTACGAAGGAAACGTGTTGTTCCTCACATCGCCCGGACAGGACGGTCAGCCGGCTATGGAGCGGGCGGTCAGGGACTTTGGATGGCCCGACTCGATGATCCACGCCGTCGACGACGACGGCAAGCTGTGGCGGCACTTCGACGTGGTGTACCGGGGCGCATGGATCTTCATCAACCAGGACGGCACCGTCCTCGAACAAAGCCTGACCCACATCCCGGAGGACGAGGTTCGGGCCAATCTTGATCGTCTCGTCGACACCTAGCACGAAGGCCGGTTGATGGAGCTGGATCCAGACCCGGACGGGCCCCGGCCAAAACGGCGCATTTCGGTGCCTCGCTGGCTGACAATAGGGCTGGCCGGGGCCATCCTTTCGTTGGCGTTGATGGCAGCGGCAGTCCGGGGTGAGTACGACCTGGGACCGGGGAAGGTCGAGATCAGCCTGAGGCCCCAGGTAAGCGGTGCCACGGTTGTTTCCGTCCCACCGTTCGGGTCCATCGAGGCGTCAACCCACCGCAGTCCGGTAGCGGTGCTCATCTCGCCCACCTCGGTCGACACCCATAGCGCCCAGGAGCTGGTCGAGAGCCGGCCGACCCAGGCCTCCGTGGTGGAATCCCTGCGCGCAGATCTCGTCGAGGCCTTCAAGAAATTCGCCCTCCGCCTGGTGATCGGTGGGTTGGTGGCAGGGGCATTGATCGCCGCCATCGCCCGAGTCCGCAAGTGGGGGGAGCTGGCAATCGCCCTGGTAGCGGGGGTGGCCGTCCCGCTGGCGCTCTACGCCGCTGCCTTCGCCGGCTACAACGTGGACGCCTTTCGCCAGCCCACGTTAACCGGAGCAATAGGACGCTCGCCGGAACTGCTGGGGCCGGTTCAGCAGTTCGGGCAGCGCTTCAACGCTCTCCGTACCGAGCTGGGCGAGATCGGCTCGATCACCTTCCAGCTGTATCAGTTCCTTGCCGAACAGGCGCCTATTCCCGAGGACGCTATCCGGGTCCTTCACATCTCAGATCTGCACCTCAACCCGGTGGGATACGACGTGGCGCAGCTGGTCGCCGAACGGTTCCGGGTGGATGCGGTAATCGACTCAGGGGACCTCACCGCCGAGGGGTCGACGCTTGAAGTGGCCTTCGTGGACCGGATCAGCGAGTTTCAGGTGCCCTATATCTTCATCCGGGGCAACCACGACTCGATGGTCACGCAGGAGGCGGTCGCGGCGGAGGCCAACGCCAGAGTGCTGGACGGCACGGTCACTACCCTGGGCGGTATGACGATTTACGGCGTGGGGGACCCGCTGTACACCCCCGACAAGACGGTGGAGCAGCCCTCGAATGACGAACAGAAGGCGGCGAAACGGGAATTCGCCCGGACCGTCGACGAGCAGGTGGCGGAGCTGGAGCAACCGCCCGACCTGGTGGTCGTCCACGACAGGCTCACCGCCGGCCGCCTTCCCGGTGACGTGCCTCTGGTAATTCACGGGCACGACCACAAGTGGTCGGCCGGCGAGGATGACGGCACGCGCTTTCTGGGCGTGGCCAGCACCGGGGCAGCCGGGCTGAAGTCGCTGGCCCCGGAATCGCAGAGCGCCATTGCCATGCAGGTGCTGTACTTCGACCGGCAGGACTACCGCCTGCTCGGTTACGACCGCATTGACGTCCAGGGTCCCCAGCAGCAGTTCCTGCTGAAGCGCACAGTCGTTGCTCCGGCCGGGGTGCTGGAACAACTTTCTCCCACTCCCCCAGACGACCCGGGCACCCCCGTTTCGCCCGCACCGGGACCGGAAACAACCAACACTGAGTAGCCACGGCAGTGATGAGATCATGTAGAGATAGGCTCCGACTGAAGTCCCAAGCCCTAAGGAGGCGGTTTTATGGCCGAGTACAAGTGCGAAACGTGCCACATCACCATGGATGCAGACGAAGAGGACAAGGACTGTCCGGTCTGCAACAACGAGATGCATCCGGTTTTCCGCAAGAAGGAGTGTTCGATGCGCCCCAGCGAGCAGCTCCGGGGTATCGGCGCGGGCTAATCGGTCCGGTCCACCTCCCACGTTACCCGGGGCGTCCCGCGCCCTTTCACCTGCGGCGCAGAGCCACCTGTGCCTCTTCCAGGGCGCTTCCCAGCGCCACCAGGCTCGCCTCCTCGTTGGGAGGGGCCACCATCTGTATCCCGACCGGCAACCCCCCGGCCGTCCTTCCGCAGGGAACCGAGAGTGCGGGGAACCCGATAAAGGCCCACAGGACGGCATTGCGGGCCAAAATCATCAGGTACTCGTCCGCTTCTTCCACCGGGGGCGCCGGCACCAGGCAGGTAGGCATCACCAGCACATCCACCTCGGAGAAAGCCCTCATCATCGACTGAGCCAGCACCGACCGGAGCCGCTGGGCATCAAGATAGTCCACCGCGGCCACCCGGTCCGCCGCGTCCAGTTGTTCCCTGACCTCGGGGCGGTACTTCGCCCGGTCCAGCCCAAGCCTGCGGTGAAAGGCGGCCGCCTCACACCGGCTGACGATGATTCCGGCCGCTCCTGCATTGTTGAACTCAAGCGTCGAGGGCCGGTCGACCTCGCTCATCTGGCCGGCAAGGGTTCCCAGCAGCTGCAGGGCGCTTTGAAACGCGGCCAGGACTCCGTAGTCGACATCGGCGGTGCCATCTTGCGGGATACCGACCCGTAGCGCGCTGACGTCGGCTCCGGCATAGCCGGCCACCTGTAGTCCGGTGAGTGCGTCCACGAGCAACGCGGCATCCGCAACCGACGGGGCCACGGGAGCCAGGTGATCCATGGACCAGCCGATTGGGAAGCTTCCCGACATGGGCACCGTGCCGTAGGTGGGCTTGAATCCGACCACACCGGCCAGCGCCGCCGAGATGCGGGCGGAGGCCCGGGTATCGGTTGCCAGCGAGCCAAGTCCCATGCCGGTTGCCACTGCTACGGCGGAACCGGTTGAACCTCCGGCGGTGGCGGCGGGGTTCACGGGGTTCCGGCTGCCGGCAGCCGTGACACCCAGGCCGAACTCTGAGGTTGCCGCTTTTCCGGCGAACACAGTTCCCAGGGCCCTCAGGAGCCCAACCGCCGCGGCGTCGCTTTCAGGGACCGCCGAGTATGTGCCGGACCCGGCGCCGGTCGGAACTCCGGCCACGTCGACCGAGTCTGCGACCGTGACGGGAATCCCGTGGAGCGGCCCGCGGGCGCGGCCGGTGGCCAGCTCCTCATCCAGAACCTCGGCCTGCAACCGGGCCAGGCTCTCGGTCACCTTCACCAGACCGCCCAGCCGGTGGTTGTCCCGCTCCACCGCCGCCAGCGATTCCTCCAGCAGCTCCTTGCAGGAAATTTCACCGGCCCGCAGGCGGGCTCCTGCCCTGCCGATTGCACCGACGCCCGGCTCCTTTGCCGGAGCCAGTCTTGTGGGCCCACCGTCACGAGCCTGCGTCCGAAACTCCAGCGCCGGAGTTTGCGGGCTTTTAATGCGGCGGGACGAAACCAGGTTGACCGCCTCAGCCAATGCCCGGCTTGCAAGTGTGTCGGCCAACAAGCCCCCTCAGTTCCTACCGGCTCATAGGCACAACAATACGCCAGGCGAGCTTGGGATCCCGGGCGTGGGCAGGGGCCTCCCTAGGCGCTGAAAAAGACTATTCACTGAAATTCTGCTGAAATTGCGCCGCACAAACGGCGCAGAGTACCTATTATTGCCAGCATCATGGGACTTTTCGATCGAACCCTGCGCACCCGCCGGGAAGAACTTGGGCTGGGGCAGAGCCAGCTCGCCGAACGTATCGGCGTCACCCAGCAAACCATTTCCCGATGGGAGAGCGGCGAAATCGTCCCGCCCCCAAAACGGCTGGCCAGGCTGGCACAGGCCCTCGACCTCGACTCCAACCGCATGCTTTCCTACGCCGGCTACCTGGACCCGGAGGCCGAGAACCGGCAATGGGACCTTCTGACCGCCTTCTACGAGCGGCTGGCCGAGCTGTCCAACGACGACCTGCTGCTGATAATCCAGCGGGCCGCCGAGGAGATGCGCTCCCGGCAGCCCGCAGTCCCCGACACCCGGGCCGGCTAGCGCGCGGCCTCCTCCGCCCTGCGCAGCGCCTCGTTCTGCCTTTCCACCTCAGGAGTCACCGCGTCGCCGAAGTCGCTCAGCTCGAAAACCTGGCGAATCTCGATCTCGCTATCGCCGGGCATCGGGTTGGGGCAGCGCTTGACCCACTCGATTGCCTCTTCCTTCGACTTCACCTCGAAGAGCCAGAAACCGGCGACGAGCTCCTTGGTTTCGCTGAACGGTCCGTCGACGACGCTGCGCTGGTCGCCGGAAAACTTCACCCGGGCCCCTTTCGAGCTGGGGTGCAGACCCTCGCCCGCCAGAAGAACCCCCGCCTTGACCAGCTGCTCGTTGTAGTTGCCCATCTCGGTCAGCATCTGCTCGTCGGGCATGATTCCTGCTTCGGAATCCTCGGTGGCCTTGACCATAACCATGAACCTCATGTCACCCTCCTTCGTCGTTGTTTGATCCTGTGCCCCTACGTCGAACGGGAACCGGCGAGATCGACATCTGGCTCAGATTTTTTTCTAGCGGGCGCGGCAAGCGGACGCCCGGGCAGTCAGAAGCTGCTTTTCACTGATGTTCCGGGTCATCCCCGCCGCCCGCTCGAACTCCCTTTGTGCCTCCTCCAACCTCCCCAGCTTCTCCAGCAGGTCTCCCCGCACTGCGGGGAGGAAGGGGTAGCTGCTGAGCGCCGGTTCGGCGGACAGCGCATCCACCATCCGAAGGCCGGCCGCCGGGCCGTCGGCCATCCCTACCGCAACCGCCCGGTTCAGCTCCACCACCGGCGACGGCAGGACCCGGGACAGCCGGGCGTAGAGCCCGGCAATCTTCGTCCAGTCGGTCTCGTCCGCCGTAAGGGCCCGGGCGTGGCAGGCGGCGATCGCCGCCTGCAGGACGTACGGCCCGCCGGTCCCGCCCAGCCGGTCGGCCCGCCTCAGGGCCGCCAGGCCCCGGCGAATGAGAATCTGGTCCCAGCGGGCGCGGTTCTGCTGCAGCAACAGCACCGGGCCCCCGTCGGGTCCGGTCCGGGCCCTGGAACGCGACGCCTGGATCTCCATCAGGGCAACCAGGCCATGCACCTCGGGCTCCTCCGGCGCCAGCTCGGCCAGGATGCGGCCCAGGCGGAGCGCATCCTCCACCAGCGCCGGACGCATCCAGTCATCTCCCGTGGTGGCCGAGTAGCCCTCGTTGAACACCAGGTATACGACCTCGAGGACCGAGGACAGGCGTTCGGCAAGCTCCGCGCCCTGGGGAACCTCGAAAGGCACCCTTGCGTCTGCCAGCGCCTTTTTGGCTCGGACGATTCGCTGCGCAACGGTCGATTCTGGAACCAGGTAGGCGCGGGCGATCTCGCTGGTGGTCAGCCCGCCCAGGAGTCTGAGGGTGAGAGCGACCCGGGCATCGGTGGAGAGGACGGGGTGGCAGGACACGAACATCAGCCGGAGCAGGTCGTCTCCGACGTCGATGTCGAGGGCCGAATCGAGCTCATCCTCACCGGTTTGTTGCCTGGTCTGCAGCTCCCGGCCCAGCTCCTCATGCTTACGGGCGAGCGTGGAGTTGCGGCGGAACAGGTCTATCGCCCGCCGCTTTGCGGTAGCCATGAGCCATGCTCCGGGGTTGTCGGGCATACCGGCCGGCCACTGTTCCAGCGCCGCCACCAGCGCATCCTGCGCCAGCTCCTCGGCCAGGCCCACGTCCCGCACGTAACGGGCAAGGCCGGCGATCAGCCGGGAGGACTCGATCCGGTAGACGGCTTCAATGGCGCGGGTGGTGTCCGGGGCCGTCACGATCTATCGATCACACCATCGACGGCGCCGATGCGCAACCCTAGCCACTAGCCGGGATCGGTCACCGCCTTCAGCAGCTGGCCGTCTACCACCAGGTCGAGCGAGAGGGTCTTGTATCCGGCATCGTCGAACAGGACAACAGTTTTGTCGTCACCCTCGTAGCGCACGATCAGGCCGGCGCCAAAACTGGGGTGGCAAACCCGGGTGTTGATCGGAAAGGGCTGGGCGCTCACATCCTCCACGGTGCTCACGCCGGCCAGGCAGTTGTCACAGTTGGGACACGGGTCCTCGAAATCCTCCCCGAAGTAGTTCAGCAGGTACTGCCGGCGACAGTCGGCGGTCTCGGCGTACCCGCGCATCATGTCGACCCTGGACTCCTCCACCCTGCGGTGGGCGAGCTCGGAGCCGGCCGCCTCCGCCGCCGCCGCTTCGGGATCGGCCCCCCTCTTCCACCGCACCTCACCTCCGACCGAAACCTCCACGGCGTCCGCGCGCTCAAGGCGGTTGAGCGCGGAAGCCAGCCTGGTGTTGGAAAGCTCGGTAGAGTCCTTGAGAGTAGCCACCGAAACCGGGCCGGACGATTCGATGGTTTTCGCCAGGTACTGCAGCACCTCCACCCCAAGCGGCGACCCGCCCGCGAAAAACCGGCGCAGACCCAGGTCCTCGGCGCGATAGAACAAAGTTGCATCCGCCGGCTCGCCGTCCCGTCCCGCCCGGCCGATCTCCTGGTAATAGGAGTCCAGCGAGTCCGCCACCTCGTGATGGAAGACGAACCTGACGCCGGCCTTGTCGATACCCATGCCGAAGGCGGTCGTTGCGACCATGACGCCGATCCTGTCTTCCATGAAGGATTCATGGGCCGCGGTCCGCTCCTTCGTCCCCATACCCCCGTGATAGAAGGCGGCCTCCACACCCGTCTCCTGCAGAGCTAGGGCGATATCTTCGGCCCCGCGCCGGGTCGCGGAGTACACGATCCCCGGCTTGGCTGACTCCACCACGGCCTCGATAACCGCCGCCTGCTTGTCGCCTTCATCCGAGTAGGTTGCGACCGCCAGGTGGAGGTTGGGCCGGTCGAATCCCCGAACCACCACCTGAGGCTGCTGCATGCGCAGCTGTTCGACGATCTCCTCACGAACCGGCGGCGAGGCGGTGGCCGTCAGCGCCAGCACCGGCGGATGCCCAATTGAGTCGATCACCGCGCCGAGCCTCAGGTAGTCCGGACGAAAGTCATGACCCCAGGCGCTCACGCAGTGGGCCTCGTCAACAACAAAAAGCGATGGCCTTCCCCGGGAGATCTGCTTGAGCGCCTGGGGGTTCTGGAACTGCTCGGGTGCCAGGAACAAGAACTCCAGCTCACCGGATGCGAACTCTTCCAGCGCCTGCCGGCGCTCGCCCGCGGATATCGTGGAGTTGGTTTCGGCCGCCTCGCCTGCCGGAGAGTTCTCGAGCGACTCAACCTGGTCCATCTGCAG
>JAJCYF010000144.1 GCA_029263035.1 Actinomycetes bacterium | reverse complement strand
GCCGAAGTCCTTCATCGGCGAGGGGTAGAACGGCGACATCCAGACCGCATCGACCCCCAGCCAGGACAGGTACTCGAGGCGGCTGCGGATTCCCGCCAGGTCGCCGACTCCGCTGCCGTCGCTGTCGGCAAACGAGCGGGGATAGATCTGATAGATGACCGCGGAGCGCCACCAGGCGCGCGAAACCGGGTTCTTTTGCGGGGCGGCTGGGCTCAGTGGGCCACTACCGCCAGGTCGCGGGTGAGGTTGTCACCCGAGGCAGGGTCGAAGAAGTGCATTCTGGCTGCATCGAAGGTTAGCTTAGCGTCCTCACCGTGACTTATGCGGCTTCCGGCGTCGAGTGCCACCACCAGCTGGGTGCGCAGCGACTCGCTGTCCAGCTCGCGGGCCAGGGTCCTCAGCCGGTCGTGGATCTCGCTGGTCGTCTCGAATGGGACGTAGGCGAACAGCTCGTTGCCCAGCCACTCGGTCACGTCGACGTGGGCGCTGAAGGTGACCGGATTGGTGAGCTTGCTCTGGTCCACCAGCGCGGCATCCTCGAAGTTCTCCGGCCGGATCCCGGCGATCAGCAACTCCTTGTCGCCCAGCTTGTCCGCCACTTCCTGCGGGACCTCGTACGACACGAAGGGCAGGGTGATCGTCCGCCCCTCCACAGTGGCGGGGACGAAGTTCATCGGCGGAGAGCCGATGAAGCCGGCGACGAACAGGTTCACCGGACGGGTGTACAGCTCCCGGGGGGTGTCGACCTGCTGCAGGACGCCCTTGCGCAGGACCGCCACCCGGTCGCCCAGCGTCATCGCTTCGGTCTGGTCGTGGGTGACGTAGACGGTGGTGATCCCCAGGCGGCGCTGCAGCCGGGATATCTCGGTGCGCATCTGGCCCCGCAGCTTGGCGTCCAGGTTGCTCAGCGGCTCGTCGAACAGGAACGCCTCGGCCTCCCGGACGATCGCCCGGCCCATCGCCACCCGCTGGCGCTGGCCGCCGGACAGCTGGCTGGGCTTGCGCTCCAGGTGGTCCTTGAGCTCCAGCGTGTCTGCCGCGTCGTCGACCTTGGTGCGGATCTCTTCGTCGGAGAACTTGCCGCTCAGGCGCAGGGGAAACGCTATGTTCTCGTACACCGACAGGTGGGGGTAGAGGGCGTAGTTCTTGAACACCATCGCCAGGTTGCGGTCCCGGGGGGCCTTCTCGTTCGCTCGCTCGCCGCCGATCAGCAGGTCCCCGGCGGTGATGTCCTCCAGCCCGGCGATCATCCTTAGCAGCGTGGACTTGCCGCACCCGGAGGGCCCGACCAGGATCATCAGCTCGCCGTCGCCGATGTCCAGGCTGACGTCGTTGACCGCCTTGAACCCGTCGCCGTACTCCTTGAAAACGTTCTTCACGGTTATCGATGCCATACGAAGTTGCTCCTTAACCTTTTACGGCGCCGTTGGTGAGCCCGGCGACGATCTTTTTCTGGAAAAGCAGGACCAGCACGATGACCGGAACGGTCACCACCACCGCTGCGGCGGAGATGGCACCCGCCGGCTGCTGGAACTGGGAGGCGCCGGTGAAGAACGCCAGTGCGGCGGGCACCGGGCGGGCGGCGTTGGTGGACGTTAGCGAGATGCCGAAAACGAAATCGTTCCAGGCGAAGAAGAACGCCAGGATTGCTGCCGTGAACACCCCGGGTGCCGCCAGCGGGACGATCACCTTGCGGAACGCCTGCCACGGCGTGGCGCCGTCCATCTGGGCCGCCTCCTCCATCTCCCACGGAATCTCCCGGAAGAACGCGGACAGGGTCCACAACGACAGGGGCAGCGTGAACGACATGTACGGAATGATCAGCCCGATCCAGGTGTCGTAGAGCCCCACCGTCCGCCAGATGTCGAACAGCGGGCCGACCAGGGAGACCGCCGGGAACATCGCAATGGCCAGGGCTATCGACAGCACCGCCCGCTTGCCGGGGAAGTCCAGCCGGGCGATGGCGTAGGCGGCCACCGTGGCGATCGCCACCGACAGGACGGTTGAGATCAGCGAGATCCCGATGGAGTTGCGCAGCGCGCTGGTGAACAGCGGGGTGTTGAACACGGTTTCATAGTTCTCGGTGCTGAAGCTGGTGGGCCAAAAGCGGTTGTTGTTAATGTCGTCGCCGGCCTTCAGCGACAGCGAGAAGATCCACACCACCGGCGCCAGCGCCCACAGGATGATCATCACCGCTCCGAAGATGGTCCAGGGACCTTCGCGTCTTTTCATCCGCCCCTCACCTGGCTGAGGTCCACCTTGAACCCTTTGATGAATGCGGCGGCGATCAACAGCACCGACAAAAAGAGCAGGACCGACACCGCCGACCCCAGCCCCAACGCGGTCCGGCTGATCATCTGCCGGTAGGCCAGGAACGACACCGTCTCGGTCCCCTGGGCCCCGGCCGTCATGATGAATACGTTGTCGAACAGGCGGTAGGCGTCGAGCGTCCGGAACAGCACCGCCACCAGGATCGCCGCCTTCATGTTCGGCAGGGTCACCTTGAACAGGCGCTGGCGCCAGGTCGCTCCGTCGATCTGCGCCGCCTCCTGCAGCACCTCCGGAACCTGCGCCAGGCCGGCCAGCAGGAGCAGCGAGATGAACGGGGTGGTCTTCCAGATCTCCGACATGGAGATGACGAATATCGAGCTCCACCGCTCCCCGAACCACGACTTGTCGCCCAGGTTGAACCACTCGTTCACAAATCCCGAGTCCAGCGCGAACGCATAACGCCAGGCGAAGGCGGAGACCACGGTGATGATCCCGTACGGGATGAGGATGGAGGTCCGCACCCCCCGGCGGCCGAAGATGATCTTGTGCATGACCATGGCGAAGGCAAACCCGAGGACCAACTCCACCACAACCGTGATGACTGTGATCGTCACCGTGGTCGCAACGTCCTGCCACCACAGGCTGTCGCCCAGCACCACCGCGTAGTTGCGCAGGCCTACGAACTCCCTGCCCGCGGGGTCGGTGAGCCGGTAGCTGAACAGCGAAAGGTAGAGGGCATTCATCATCGGTTAGGCGGTGACCAGCAGCATCATGATCACCGCCGGAGCCACCAGCTTCCAGCCCAGCCGGCGTTCGTCCTGCGACCGGTCGCTCGCCTTGATCTTGGGGGCCCCCGCCTTTCCGGGGACCGGCGCCGCCTCGACGCTCACAGCAGCACCCGGTCGTTCAGCACATCGACGATGAGCTCCGCCGCCTGTTCCGGCGTCTGCTGGTCCACGGTGCTCGGCGGGTGGAAGCTGCGAACCACCGCCGTCGAGACGTCGGTGTAGTAGGGGGTCTTCGGGCGGGGGGCTCCGGCGCCGATGGACTCACGGATCAGGTCCGCCATCGGGAAGATCTCTCTGACCTCAGAATCGTCGTACACAGCGGCCCGGGCGGCGGGGTTCTTTGCGCCGATCATGTACTCGGTCTGGCTCTCCAGCGAGGTGATGCAGCGCACCGCATCCAGCGCCAGGTCGTGGTGCCGGCTGTAGGCGCCGATGCCCAGGCTGATGCCCCCCAGCGGCGGCCGGCTCTCCAGCCCCTCGTCGACCCTCGGATAGCGGGCCCAACCGATGTCGTCGACCACCGCCTGGTCCAGCGAGCCCGCGGCCACTGCCTCCTGGGCGGCGCCGTAGACGTAGGGCCAGTTCACCATGTAGCCGCCCCGGTCGGACTGGAAAGCGGCCCGGCCGGCTTCCTCGTCGGAGGTGGAGATGGCCGGATTGGCCGCCGGGGAATCGGCGATCAGGGCCACCACCTCGGCGGCGCTGGCCCCGGCTTCGGAGTCGATGGCCGGCTCCACGTCCTTGCCCGCCTCCGGGTTGCGCAGAATTTCACCGCCTGCCGATGAGACCAGGGCCGAAAGCAGAACCATGTATCCCTCGTAGCGGTTGCCCTGGATCTCCACCGATGCATCGGCTCTCTCGGCGGCGGAGACCAGATCGGCCCAGGTCGCGTCTGTGGCGCTTGGGTCCAGACCTCCGCGCTGCGCCGCCGACTTGCGGAACCACAAAAGCTGGGTGTTCGCCCAGAAGGGGGCGGCGACCAGCTCGTCGTCCCAGGTCGACGCCTCGATGGGCCCCTCCAGCACTCCCTCGGTGAACTCGCTCGCCTCCTCCTCGGTAAACGACCGGAGAAACCCGGCGGCGGCAAACTCGGGAATGAACGGGGGATCCAGGCTCATCAGGTCGATCGACTCGTCCTGCGCTGCCAGCCTCCGGACCAGCTGCTCGCGCTGGGCGGTGGCGTCGTTGGGCAACACCGAGACCGCTATGTCGTAGGAACCGCCCGAGGCGGTGGCGCACTTCTCTGCCAGTGCTGCCTGCCCCCCGTTGTCCGGGTTGATGTACCAGTTGAGGGTGGGCGGCCCGGAAGCTTCACCGCAGGCTGCCAGGATCGAACCCAACAGGACGACGCATAGAGATACAGCAAGGCGGCGGCCGGTCAATAGAGGCGGCCTTCAAGGCAAGAACGGGTCCGTCCGTGCCGCCGACGATTCTCCACGATGCCCCCACAGCTACCGCTTGGAAAGACCTACCGGGAATCAGCTTGCTCATTCTGGACTTAGCCCATCACACATTGCAACCCCCGGGACGCCGGCGTCTATTCGTCGGGAAACAACGCTTGTTCCGGTGGCCTAAAGCGCAGCACCGACTCCAGGTAGGAGCGCAGACCGGTGTCGTTGTCCACCTCGTACCCGGCCGCCTCCGACAGGTAGTAGCGGTGCTCCAAAAGCTCGTGGAACAGCTCCGCCGGCTCAAGCCTGCCCCTCAGGTCTTCGGGGATCCGGGAGGTGATCGGCTCGTAGACCTCGTTGATCCATCGCGCCGCCGTCACCCCCGTCGGGGGCATCTCTCCCTCCATCCGCGCCAGGTAGGCGCCGTAGGCGGCGATGTCGTTCAGCAGGCGGCGGGCCTGGTTCTCCTGGATGTCGAGCCCGGTCAGGCGCCGGAGCTGCCGGGCGGCGTGACCCTCCTCCACCAGAGCGGGGATGACCCGGAGCCGGTCGCCGGCGGGATCCCGCTCCACCACCAGCTCGTCCACGTCGAAGCCCAACTCGTTCAAACGGCGGATGCGGTGGTCGATGAGGTGGCGCTCGCGGGCATCGATCTCGGTTACCCCGGTCAGCTCATCCCAAAGCAGCCGGTAGCGCTCCGACAGGAGGTTGACCAGTTGCACAACGTCGACCTCGCCCGAGAGCTTCCCCTCGGCCGACAGGTCCATCAGCCCCCCGGCGAAGTTCTCCCGGGCGAGCTCCAGCTCATGTTCCCGCAGCCCGTCGGGAAGGTGACCGTGGTGCTCGGAGGTCTCGGCGTCCACCAGGTAAGCCATCAGAGCCCCGGCGTCCCGGCGGAACAGCAGATTGGACAGCGAGCAGTCCCCCCAGTAGAACCCCTCGACGTGGAGCCGGACCAGCAGGACCACCGCAGCGTCGACCAGCTTGGAGCTGAGCGGCTCCCCCTCCTCGATGCTGAACAGGTAACGAAAGGGCAGCGAGTAGTCGAGGAAGCGGGTGACCAGAACTCCCTCCAGGGGCACCCCGCCGGCGTCCTGTCTCCCGGTGACCACCCCCACCGCCTCAACCGCCGGCAGCCCCTCTTCCCGGATCTCGCGCAGCATGCGGTATTCCTTGAGGGCCACCGTCTCGGCGATCTCCTTCAGGGCGAAGGTCCGGCTGCCGTCGTTCACAAAACGGACGACGTGGCGGCTCTGTCCCCGGGTCCTGTGGACGATCGACGGATGGTCCCAGCGCTCAAGGGGAGTCGACCAGGGCAGGTCGATCAGGTTCGCCGGCTCAAGGCCGGCCAGAAACCGGAACTGGACCGCTCTGGCCATAAGTGGAAGCTACACTGTGGAGCAGCTCCGGCAAATAGGCCGGAAAGCAAAGGGCGCGATATGGCAGGATCGCCGAGACCGTCAATGGCCTGTTCAAGACCGAACTCATCCGTGCTCAAGCCCCCTGGCACACCGCTGAGGAGGTCGAGCTGGCGACGCTCGGCTGGGTTCACTGGTGGAATCACACCCGGCTGCACAGTTCCTGTAGGAACATCCCACCAGCGGAGTTCGAAGCCGCCTACTACGCCTCGCTGGAGGAGGGCAGTGAGCTATCAATCCCCAATCATCAGAGTCTCTACCGAACCCCAGCGCGTTTCACTGGTCTCGGATGCCGACCCCATGGAGAGCGCTCGGGGGAGAGCTGGCGGAAGTACTTACCGTCTCCGGCGGTCTCATAGGTT
>JAJCYF010000143.1 GCA_029263035.1 Actinomycetes bacterium | reverse complement strand
TCTTGCTGCACCGACGCCCCCGGCGAGGGCCGTGACCTTCAATGTGGTGATGCGCATCCCCCCCGACCAGCTTCTCAACCTTCACGTAGCGCGAGCGAGGACAGTATCATCGGACACACGCGATGACTGAGATCCCGGACCACGACCTCGTTTCTCTGCTGGAATCGGGGAACTCCCACCGGCTTTTCTCCCAGGCCGCAGGCATCCGCGATGCCGCCTGGGGCAACATCGTCACCTACTCGCCCAAAGTTTTCATCCCGCTGACCAAGCTCTGCCGGGACGTCTGCCACTACTGCACCTTCGCCCGCCCGCCGCTCCCGGGCCGCAGGGCCTTCATGACCATGGACGAGGTGTTGGACCTTGCCCGCACCGCGGCCGCGGCCGGTTGTAAAGAGGCCCTGTTCACCCTCGGAGACAAGCCCGAGCTGCGCTACAAGGTGGTCCGCGAGGAGCTGGCGGCAATGGGGTACTCCACCACCCTTGAATACCTGGCGGCCGCATCCGCGGCGGTGCTGAAGGAAACCGGTCTGCTTCCCCATCTGAATCCGGGCGTTATGACGGCCCGGGAGCTGGCCTTCCTGCGGACCACCGCCCCCTCGATGGGGATCATGCTCGAATCGACCTCTCGCAAGCTGCTGACCAGGGGTTTTGCCCACCACGGCTCGCCGGACAAGGACCCCCAGCTTCGGATGGAGACCATCGACGAAGCCGGCCGCCAGAAGATCCCGTTCACCACCGGCATCCTGATCGGTATCGGGGAGACGCTGCAGGACCGGGTCGATACCCTGGCCGCCATCCGGGACTCCCATCTGCGCTACGGCCACATCCAGGAGGTGATCGTCCAGAACTTTCGGGCCAAGGACGGAACGCCGATGCACTCGCACCCGGAGCCGGATCTGGATGAGATGCTGGCGACCATCGCGCTCGCCAGGGTCATTCTGCCGCCGGAGGTGAGTGTCCAGGCACCGCCCAACCTGGCCGAAAAACAAAGCGGAGCCCTGGTCCGCTACATCGAGGCCGGCATCAACGACTGGGGCGGCGTGTCACCGGTCACCATGGACCACGTCAATCCGGAGGCACCCTGGCCGGCGATATCCGCACTCAGAGCGGTAACCGAGTCGGCCGGCTTCATGCTGATGCCCCGGCTGGGGGTCTACCCCCGCTACGGGTTCGACCCGGAGTGGGTGGATCGCAAGGTCCGGCCTAAGGTCCTGGACCATGTAGACACGCACGGGCTGGCCCGCGACACGTCCTGGTTCCCGGGGTCGCCGGATGCGGCCCCCGATGTCTTTGCCCATCCCGCCGGCTGGTCGGGCAGCGCGGCCGTCCGCAGCCGCAGGGAGTTTTCCCGGGCTCTGGACACGGCGTACGGCCGGGAGGAGCTGACCGAGGAGCAGATCACCCTGCTGTTCACCGCCCGCGGCCCCGAGCAGCGGGACCTGTTCCAGGCCGCCGACGCCCTGCGGCGGGAGGTGAACGGGGACACGGTTACCTACGTGATCAACCGCAACATCAACTACACCAACATGTGCTACTTCAAGTGCGGCTTCTGCGCCTTCAGCAAGGGCCCCAAATCGCTGAACCTGCGAGGGGATCCCTACCTGCTGGACATGGAGGAGATCGCCCGGCGATCGTCGGAGGCGTGGATGGCCGGTGCCACCGAGGTCTGCCTGCAGGGGGGCATCCACCCGTCGTTCACCGGCGACTTCTACGTCGACGTCCTGCGGACCATCAAGCAGGCGGTGCCCGAGATGCACATCCACGCTTTCAGCCCACTGGAGGTCTGGCAGGGGGCGGCCACCAAGGGGGTCTCGGTGAGGGACTTTTTGTGGGAGCTGAAGGACAACGGCTTGTCCACCCTCCCCGGGACCGCAGCCGAGATACTGGACGACCGGATCCGGGCGCTCATCTGCCCGGACAAGATCAACACGGCCGAGTGGTCCGAGGTAGCCCGGACCGCTCACGGCCTGGGGCTCAAGATGACCACCACCATCATGTTCGGCCACGCCGACGACTACCGCTCCTGGGCCCGCCACCTCACCGTGCTCCGGGACATTCAAAAGGACACCGGCGGGTTCACCGAGTTCGTCCCGCTGCCCTTCGTGCACATGGCCACCCCCATCTACCTGAAGGGGAAGGCACGGCGGGGACCGACCTTCGAGGAGTCGCTGCGGATGCATGCGGTCGCCAGGCTTGCCCTGCACCCGGGGATCAACAACATCCAGGTGTCCTGGGTGAAGATGGGCCCCGAAGGCTCCCAGGCGGCCCTGAGGGCCGGATGCAACGACCTGGGGGGGACCCTGATGAACGAAATCATCTCCCGATCCGCCGGCGCGTCCCACGGCCAGGAACTGGGGCCGGACGAAATGCGGCGTCTGGCTACCGAAATCGGGCGTCCCTGGGCCCGCCGCAACACCGTCTACGACATCCTGGAGACCAACCTGAAGGCTCTGGTCTAGCAACCTCGGCCCTTAATCCGGGTCTGCCGCCCGTTGGGGAATAGCATTACTGGCGGTATGCTCGAAAGCGTGGACACCGCTCCTGAAGAATCCGGCAAAGGTGAAGAGTCGGACCGTATTGACGCGCTCTTGTCCTCCGCCCTCGCCGACCAGGCCCGCGAACGCCGCACCCTGGTAGAAACCGTTTTCGGCGCCAAGTCTGCGCTGGTCAAGGCCGAGGAGGAGCTTGCCGGCATCCGGGAGCTGATCAACCAGCGGGACAACGAGCTGCTGGAGGCCATCGCCAGGAACAACCAGACCATCGTCGACTCGATCTCGTCGAATCTCCTGGATGCCGTGACCGCCATCGCAGAAAAGGTTGATACCTCGATGGGATCCCGGGGTGATACCGGGCTCACGCAGCGAATCGAGGCCATCGAGGAGGCCATCCTTCAGCTCGCGCAGCGCATCGCCGGCCTGGGGGAGCTTCCCGGACAGCTTCGGCGGGACCTGGAGGTCTCGGCCGTGGCTATCGGCGAGCGGATAGGGGAGGAGTCGGCGTCGCTGCTTGCCGATATCCGGGAGGATCAGGTCGAGGTGGTGCAGACCCTGGTCTCCATGTCGGAAGCCGAGCTCAAAGAGCTCAAGCAGGCCATCAACTCCGCCAAGCAGGAGGCAACCGAGCGGACCGCCAGCACCGGCCGGGACACCATCGAGGCCGGGCGGGCCACGGTGGAGCAGATGGTCGAGTACCTGACCGGCTACCTTCAGGAGCGGGACGAGCAGCTTTACCGGGCCCGCGACAAGCGTCTGGTCGAGCTGTTCCAGCAGTTGAGCGACACTATCGGACGCGGCACCAAACGCAAGCTGACCAAGTCTTTGGGCGACGACTATGCCACCCCCCAGCCGCTGTCCCCCCCGGTCCCCCCGGCCCCCAAGCCGCCGGCCCTTTCGGTCCCCCGGACCTTCCGCTCGCCCGAACCACCGGAGAAACCGCACCCGGCCTCCCCGGGCCCAAGCTTTCAGGACCTGAAGCCGGTGCAGCCGCCGGACCGGCCCGATCCGGCCTTCGCCTTCGGCGAGCCCCCGGTGCGCCGATTCGACCCCATTGAGGAAGACCCTTTCGATGGGCCGCCCGTCCCCTACCGGCCGGCGGGGTCCTTCGGCCGCCCGGGCCGCCCGCTGGACAAGCCGGACAACCCCACCCAGGCGATGGCCAACCCTCTGTCCCGGGCAGAGCTCGTTCGTGACTACCTGGTCGACTCTCCCGAAGAGATGTACATGAACAACCCGCCCGCACGGCCGGCGCCCAAAGGCCGCCGCAAGGCCGCGAGGAGCGAGGACCAACCCCCCGTGCCACCCAGATCCGGAAGTCCCACGGGACGTCCCCCCAAACCTCCGGCGAATCCACGCACCCGCCGCAAGCCCTAACCCACCCGGCGGGACCTCGAATAATTAGGCCGGTCCACAGGCAGGCTTATAATGCCCATCGGGCCTTGAGGAGGCTCTCCCTTTTGCTCTTAACCAGGTCGGCGCGATGAACAAGACGATGTTTGAGGCCGACCCGCGCGTCCTGGTCGTGCTGGTCACCTATAACGGCGACGCCTGGCTGCCCAGCAGCCTGGACTCCCTGAGATACCAGATCTATCCCGCCCTCGATGTCGTTGTCGTGGACAACGGCTCGGTGAACGAGGCGGCTCCGACGGTCTCCCGGCACGCCCGCAACGCCGAGATCGTCTGGTCGGATCGAAACCTGGGGTTCGGCGCCGCAGCCAACGCCGGGCTGGAGTCGTCCAGCCGAACCTCGGCCGCGGATTACTTCCTGTTCATGCACGACGACGTGGTGCTCGATCCCGACGCGGTCAACATGCTGGTCGAAGCGGCGATCAGCACCGGAGCCGGGGTCGTGGGAGCCAAGGGTCTGGACTGGGACCGTCCTCAGGTCCTGGTTGAGGTGGGAATGTCGGCCGACCAGTTCTGCATCCCCTACTCCAGTCTCGAGGACGGGGAGATCGACCAGGGCCAGCACGAAAACCTTACCGAGACGCTCTTCGTCACCAACGCATGCATGCTCGTCTCCCGCCAGCTGGCGGAGCGGTGCGGGTTGTGGGACGGCGCCTACTTCGCTTTTGGCGAAGACCTGGACCTGTGTCTTCGGGCCCGCCTGGCCGGCTTCAAGGTCATGGTCGAGCCGGGAGCCCGCTACCGGCACGCCAGCGCACTGTCCACCGGACAAAGACGGGTGGGCCGGGGAATGCCCTCCAAGGGACACCTCGCCCGCCGGAACCAGCTACGGACCATCGCCAAGAACGCAAGCGGCCCCCGGATGGCGTTTGCTCTGGTTGCCTCCATGCTGCTCGGGCTGGCGCGCATGCTTGCCCTGCTGGTCCTGCGCCGGGTGGACGAGTCCTCGGACTTCCCGCGGGCGCTCATCGACTTCGTCCGGTCCCTGCCCAACGTCATGATGCGGCGCCGTGCGGTGCAAAAGCGCAGGACCGTACCGGACCGCCAGATCCGCAACCTGATGGTCAGGGACTCGCACCGTTTCCGGATGCAAATTGAACGCCGGCTGCGCCATCTGGAATTCGGGACGCTCGTTTCCGGGGCCCGGAACAAGAACAACCTCTCGTTCACCGGGATCAAGCATGGTTTCGCCGAGTGGGCCCGCCAGCCGATGACCATGGCGACCGCCCTGATTGTGCTCCTGGCTCTCATCGCAATGCGGGGAATCGTTTTCGGGGGGCCGCTGGCCTCGGGAACGCTCTGGCCGTTTCCTGAAGCCACCGGACGCCTGATCGGTGACTACCTCTCCGGCTGGCGCGATACCTCTTTGGGCACGGAGTCCGCCACCCCGACCGCCTACCCGATTCTGTGGGTGGTGAGCCTGCTCGGCTTTGGCCGCCCGGGGCTTGCGCAAAAGTTGCTGGTCCTGGGTCTGATTACGATCGGCCTGGTGGGGATCAACCGCCTGGTTCGCTCGTCCTCCAGGCGCCGTCCGGCGCGGGTCGCAGCCCTGGCCGTCTACGTACTGAACCCGGTGACCCACCTGATCATCTCCACCGGAGATCTTGGAGCCCTGGCGATGTACGCGACGCTGCCGTTCGTGGTGCTGATGGCTTTCAGGACCCTGGCCTCGGGCGCTCAGGAGGTAGATGAACCGGACATAAGGACCCCGGTCGACGGCGGCAGCGACTCCCTTTTGACGGCCGCGGGCCGGACGGCACTGGTTCTGGTGCCGGTGATCGCACTTGCGCCCTCGGCGGTTCTGGCGTTCCTGGTGATGTTCGCCGGCCTGGGATTGGGCAGGTCGATCGGTCCGGGGTTCTCCCGGGCGGTCGTCAAGCGATTCCGGTTCCTGATGCTTTCCCTGCCCCTGGCCCTCGCGGTGCTCATCCCATGGTCGTTCGAGGGGCTGCGACCCAGCGGCCCCATACTCGGCCCGCTCTTCTCCGGTCTCGGTGGCTGGCTCCACCCGCTTTGGGAGGACTTCTCATTCCAGAAATTCCTCTTCCTGGACCTGGGGGGGCGCATCGGCCTGCTGATCGTCCCCGCCGTCGTGGTGGGTGCCCTGTCTTTGGTGAGCCCGGTCCGCCGGAGCGAGGCCCGTACCCTCTCGGTGGTCCTTTTGGTGTTCGGCGTGCTCGGCGGGCTCATGGGTAAGGGGCTGCTGCCCCCGCTGGTCGCGTCGCCCGCCATGTGGCTCACCGTGCCGCTGGTGATCTTGGCCGTGCTGGCCGGCCACCTTACCGAGGGAATTTCCGAGGAGCTGCCCAAACATGCCTTCGGCTGGCGCCACAAGATCGCCATCCCCCTGCTCTGCGCAACCCTGGGAATCGGGGTGCTCATCGGCTGGGGGCCGCAGCTTGCCGGCTGGGAGCGGCCACCCGCCACCTTCGCCGGCGGGACCGGCGAGGAGGCCACCTCCATCGCGTCGTTCATGAGATCCACCGCCGAGGAGGTAGGCGACTTCCGCGTCCTGTGGCTCGGCGGGCGGTGGGCGGACCCGGTGCGTGCCGGTCTTCGTCCTTCCGACGGAGCAGAGTACTTTTTGACCACCTCCCAGGGGTTGACCATGCTCGACGCCATTCAGCCTCCCCCTGCGCAGGGTGAGGCCCGGATGGAGTCGGTCATCGACGCCCTGCTGGGACGCCGCCTCCACCTGGCAGGGCACCTGCTGGCCCCGGCCAACGTCCAGTTCATCGTGGCGGATCCCCGGGACACCCCCACCATCGAAGCGCTGGGCCGGCAGCGCGACATCGCCCTGGAGCAACAGCAGAGCGGCGTGGCCATCTTCCGCAACCTCCAATGGCTCCCGCGAGCCTCCCTGGCTCCGGCGGCGCTGACCGAGGAGGTCGTAACGGCCGGCAACCCGAGCTCGCTGATGGTCGTGGACTGGATCGGCGGCCGATCCATCCCGGCTCGCTCTCCCAGCAAGTTCACCGGAGAACTGCCGCGGACCAGCCACACCCAGGTGCTGCTGGGCGACAACTTCAACAAGGGGTGGAAGGCGTCCGTGGGGGACAACCAGCTGGAGCAGACCGAGGCATTCGGCTGGGCCAACCGGTTTGAGCTGGAGCCCGACGCCGCCGGCGAGATCAGCGTGTACTTCGGGCAGCATTGGATCAGGTTCCTCTGGCTACTGCTTCAGGTGATCCTGCTCCTGGCGGTTCTGGCGATGGCGGGACCATCGGTGAGCGAGAGGAAGGCCCGGGCATGAGGCGGACCGAGATCACATTTCTTGCGGTGGTGGTCGCGGTGCTGGGGCTCGGGCTCCTGCTCGACTTCACCCTGCCCACAAGGGCCGCCGACCGGCCGGAACTGGACTCCGGGCAATTTGTCTCGACCGGCTGGTACTGCCCGGTCCCTCCGGCGGAGGGGATCGAGGCAACCATGTCGACCGCCAACCTGGGCACCTCCGCGCTGGGGTTGCGCCGGTCGGCAATCGGAGGGACGGGCCAGTCGGCCGTGGAGGAGGCGAGCCTCCCGGCCCGGAGCACCAGTAACAAACAAATGTCCGACTTCGGGCTGTCGGATGCAACCGGGCTGGTGGAGGCGTTCGGCGGCAACAACGCTACCGGGGTGATGGTAGGCGCCAGAGACAAGGGCGTGGGGTCCTCGCGATGCTCCCCTCAGCCGTCCTCCCGCTGGCTTTTCGCCACCGGAAGTACCTCGCGGGGGGAGAACCACTACCTGCTGATCTCCAACCCGTTCCGCGAGGAGGCGGTGGTGCGGGTCAGGCTGATGGCGGGGGACAAGGAGGTCGTCCCGGCGAGGCTTAGAGACCTGGTGATCCGTTCGTTCTCCCAGAGCACGGTTTATCTCTCCGACTACCTTCAGGAGGAGCCGACCTTCGGGATCGAGGTAACCGCGTCGCGGGGCAGGGTGGTTGTTGCCCGGTACTCCCACGTGACCGCCGGGGGCGGCCAGGGAATCTCGTTGGACATCGGCGCGCAGGATCTATCCAGTGAGTGGATTTTTGCCGAGGGAAGGGTGCCCTCAGACGGGGAGGAGAACCTGGTGGTGGTCAATTCGGGCTCTCGCGAAGCTCTCATCGGTGTGGTGTTCATGACTGCCGAGGAGCGAACCGCCCCGCCGGAGCTGGCTGAGCTGCCGGTCCCCGCCGGCAGGCAGGCGGTGATCAAGGTATCCGACCATCTGCCGCGGGGCACCAGCTACGGTGTTCAGCTCACCTCGTCGAACGATGTGCCGGTGGTCGCCGAACGACGAACCGCCGGCGTGATCGACGGCACCCGATCCTACGAGGCTGCATTCGGGGTCCGCATGCCCGCCGCACGGTGGATCGTTCCGACCGGCTCGCCATTCGGCGGCACTACCTCTCTCAGCATCGTGAACACCGGGCAAAACCCGACCCGGGTGGGTGTGACCCTGCTGGCCGACGGCGGGGAATCCAAGCCGGCGGAGCTGTCGGCATTGACCGTCGAACCCGGCCGCAAGCTGGTGGTCGACCTGAGCCCGTTCGTCCAGGGCCCCTCGACGGCGGTGGTGGAGGCCGACGCTTCGGTGATTGCGGTGGAGAGCCGGTCCGTGGTCGGCGGCCAGTATTCCGACTTCTCAACCACGGCGGGGATTTCGGTCCCCTGACCGGCTGATACCGGGCATCAATCCCAGCCGAGCTCCTCCAGCCGGTCGTCGTCGATGCCGAAGTGGTGGGCTATCTCGTGCAGCACCGTCACCCTCACCACCTCCCTGACGTCGTCGGCGTCGCCGGCCTCATCCTCGATGTTCGATTTGAACAAGGTGATGAGATCGGGCATGACGCCGTAGTAGTCGGCGCTGCGCTCGGTCAGCGGGACCCCTTCGTACAGACCGAGAACCTCGGCATCCTCGGCTGTGGCGGGAGGGCTCTCCTCAATTGCGATATGCAGGTTGCTGATCCGGCTCATCAGCTCCTCCGGCAGCTCCTGCATCGCCTGGTCGACAAGTTCTTCGAAGCGGCGGGAACTGAGAGGCTCTTTCATACGTCAATAGTGCACGTAAAGCTGCGATGGGGCGTGATCCTGCGAGGGAACCGCGCTACCCACAGGATGATCTGAAGGAATTTTCGCGATCTCGGCGACGAATGGGACTGTTCGGACTTAGCACTTGAGACATACAATGGCAAATCAATGAAGACGGGGACGCGCTCAATCCGACGATTCCAGCTACTCACCTGGGTAGCCGGACTGGTGTCGTTCGTCCTGGTGATAGGCGTGGGCGGCGCCGCCGCCGCGGTCCGTATGGAGTCCTCCAACACCAAGGTGAGCCTCAACGGCTTCGCGGTGGGGGGCATCGATCTGGCGGGCCTAAACAAGGCCGCGGCCACAAAAAAACTGCACGACCGCTTTGAAGCGCCCCTGGACGCTCCCATCAACATCAGCCTGGACGGCCAGTTGCTCCAGTCCACCACCCGCCGCGAGCTCGGAGCCACCACCAATGTGGACGAGGTCTACTCCCGGGCGGTTCGGCTTCACCAGGACATCCCGTCCTACAAGCGGCTCTGGTATCGCATAACCGGCATGTCCCTGGGCCACGACCTCAAGGTCGAGACGCGGGTGTCCGAGGACGAGGCGGCCGGCATGGTTGCCCGGCTTGCCGAGGCGGTCAACAAGGCACCGGCGGACGCCACGGTCTCGATGGTGGGCGGCAGCCCCAGGATCGGTGACGGGGTTCCCGGTTTCGCCCTGGACGAGAAGGCGGCGTTGCAGGCGCTGCAGGATGCGTCCAGGAAGGGCGCCCCCGCAATCGCGCTGTCGGGTAAGCCGGTGGCTCCGGCGGTGACCAGGGATAACTTTAAGGACGTCCTGGTCGTAAAGGTCGGCGAGAACAAGCTGTATCACTATGACGGGGAGAGGCTGGTCAAGACCTACGACGTTGCTACCGGTCTGCCCAGATACCCCACCCCCATCGGCCAGTTCAAGATCACCCAGAAGCGATTTCGTCCCACCTGGGTTAACCCGGCGAAGGGACCGGGCCAGTGGGGCGCGAAGCTTCCCGCCAAGATCGGCCCCGGCCCCAGCAACCCCCTGGGCACCCGGGCGTTGAACCTGAACAGCCCGGGAATCCGGATCCACGGGACCACCGCGGATAACTCCATGGGCTACAACGCCTCCCACGGCTGCATCCGGATGAAGATGTCCGACGTGGAGGAGCTGTTCGACCTGGTGGAGGTAGGGACCCCGGTGATCATCCAGTCGACCGGCCCGGCCCGCCTGATGCCCTCGCCTCCGAAGGCCCCCACCATTCAGGACCTGGTCGAAAGCAACGGTATCGCGGCGCAGCCGGCTCCGCCCCCGCCCGCCACCCCTCCGGCGGCTCCGGTCACGCCCCCTCCGGCCCCGGTGGAGCCCTCTCCTGTGCCGGTTGCCCCGGGCCCCCCGGCTCCGGTCGTTCCGCCGATTGATCTGGGAATGGAGTAGGCAGGCAGCTGCCCGGCTGTGCATCGCCCGGCCCACGGCCGGCCGGGATCCAGGACTTACTGCTACTCGAGAGGCGCAGCCTCCGGGACCACCAGATCGTCCAGCCTCTGGTTGAGCGCCGGGTCGTCGCCTGCAATGGTGCGGGCGGCCAGGATGGTGTCCTGGGTGTCGGTTTCCCGATTCAGCAGGCGGTAGCACAGAGCCAGGTTGATGTAGTAGTCGAACACAAACGGGTCCAGCCTGACGGCCCGGTGAAGCGGGGCGATTGCGTCGGCCGGCCGGTCGAGGGTCAGCTGCGATGTTCCGAGCAAAAAGTTTGACTCGGCCGACGACTCATCCAGCCCCAGAGCGTTCTCTGCGTCGATCTCGGCCTTGGCCGGCTCCCCGAGCGCCAGAAGGATTTGAGACCGCGCCCGCAACAGGCTGGGGGACTCGGGATCGAGCTGCAGCGCAGTGTCGATTGCGACGGTGGCGTCCAGCAGATCCGGCGAGGTGTCTCCCGAAGTTCCCCCTGCCGTCTGCTGCTCAAGGCGTCCTATCAGCAGCCGGGCCAGCAGGGCGTGTCCCTCGGCGAAGTTGGGGTGCTCGGCGAGAAGTCCGCGCATCAGCTCGATTCCACGGTTGAGATCGGGGACGTTCTCCGCGAGCAGGTAGCGGGTGATGGGGTCGGGGCCGGCAGCGAGCTTTTCCTCCAGATAACCCAGAAGCGTAAAGTCCCCTCCGGCGGTCAGCTCCACCTCCAGCTGCTCGGTGCTTTCGTCGGCGCGGGTGATCCTGAGCGTATGGAGGGGCGACGAGCTCCTCCGGAGGATCGTCAGGAGTTGTTCGTGGTTGTTGATCTCAGTTCCATCCAGCCAGGTGACCACATCGCCGGACTGAAGGCCGATGGCCTGGGCGGGCGTGTCGGGCAGGACCTCGACTACCAGCGCCCCGCCCGAATCCTTGCCCCGGTCGAGGAATAGTCCCCAGGACGACTCATTGGTGAGCACAAGAGCGCCGAGACGGCCATCGGCAGGCGGGTCCGGGATGCCCGGAGCGGGGTAGGCATCGTCCGGCACTGCCTGATCCCCGGTTTCTTCAGCCTCGCGGCCCAGGATCCGTCTGAGGGCCTCAGGGGGGCCGCATGCAACACCGGCCAGCGCCAAGACGACACAAAGTGCGACCAGCCGGGAAGGAATCCTCACGCCTCCATTATGCGTCCCGCGGGGCTGAATCGGCCGGGGTTGCAGCTCAAGGCTGGTTTTGAAGTACTCTTTGCGGTGCGCGACGATATTTGATGCATTGATCCAGTTCGGTGCAGTTCTCGATCGGAGGAATGACATTTCTGAGGAAATCCAGCACGAGGAAGCCGTCCAGGTCCCCTCTGCCCCGGGCGGGATCGACGCGTCCGAGCTCGACCCGTCAACCGAATCGGTAACCATCGTGCCCGCAGGCAGCTTCCGGCAGAAGCAGAAGCGCTGGCCCACCTCCTCCTACCTGCCCGGCTACACCAGCGCGGTTGCATCGCGGGTGTGCCCCAAGTGCGGTTTCGAGGCGTTCGCCTGGGCGAAGAAGTGCCGGTGCGGAACTCCTTTGACCGGCTGACTCAACGCCAGGGCTTTAAAACCTGAAGTCCCCCCACCTTCGTGCCGATAGGTAGCAGACGCACCGACGAAGGGTAGGACGGCAGTTGAGGATTGCAAATCTGGTCAAAAGGGTGCGCGCTCTGTCTTCGGGCGGAAGCAGCGCTACCTACTGGGCATCTCTGACGGTCCTGATTGTTCTTGCCGGCTTGCCGTTTGCGCTGCTCTCGTGGGCCGCTCCCTCCTCGGAGGAGGAGGCCGCGCCCGCCCCTGCCGGGATGACGGCATCGGCCCGGGTTGCCGATCCACTCCCAACACCCGGCGCCGCCGTGTCCCTGTCCCCGCCGGGTCCCACGAGCTCTACGCCTAACCCCCCGGGCAACGCCTTCGCCCCGCCGAGCCCGGCGCAGTCCGATCCGCCGCCGGCCGACGAGGCGAAGGGCGCAGATTTCGATATCCGGTGCTGGCCCACAGTCTCGGTGGTTCCCGGCGGGAGCGCCACGGTGGATTGCAGCATCCCGGTCTTCCACGGCGACGGGAGCGACATCAGCCTGGAGTGCCGGGCCGAGGGCATGAGCTGCGAGATGAGCCCCCGCAAGGTCAGGGCGATGGACAGCCAGACTCTGACCGCCAGGCTCACCGTGACCGC
>JAJCYF010000142.1 GCA_029263035.1 Actinomycetes bacterium | reverse complement strand
CCTGACAATTCTCGTGACGGCGCAGCCCGGGGAAAGGGTGAAGGCACGTGGACCCGCGGGGGTGCTGCCACGGGTGTCCGGCCGGGCCTGCAGAACCCGCTGGAAAATGGATGGTTGGCGCGGACTAGAATGGGCAAAGATGCGTCCGGGAGGGCGGTAGATGGCAGAGATCGCGCTGGAAAAGGCAACCCGGCGGTTTCCCGACGGGACCCTGGGGGTCGACGCCCTCGACCTGCACATAGCCGACGGCGAGTTCATGGTTCTGGTCGGCCCCTCCGGGTCCGGCAAGAGCACCGCCCTCCGCATGATCGCCGGGCTGGAGGAGATTAGCTCGGGCGACATCCGGATCGGCGACAAGGTGGTCAACGACCTGCCGCCCCGGGACCGGGACATCGCAATGGTGTTCCAGAACTACGCCCTCTACCCCCACATGACGGTTTTCGAGAACATGGCGTTCGGCCTCAAACTGCGTGACGTGCCGAAGGATCAGATCCAGTCCCGCGTAGAGGAGGCGGCGGACCTACTGGACATCCGCCAGTACCTTCATCGTAAGCCCAAGCAGCTTTCCGGCGGCCAGCGCCAGCGGGTGGCGATGGGCCGGGCCATCGTCCGCGAGCCCTCCGCCTTCCTCATGGACGAGCCGCTTTCCAACCTGGACGCCAAGCTCCGGGTCCAGATGCGCATTGAGATCGAGCGGCTCCACCGCCGGCTGGGCACCACCACTGTCTACGTGACCCACGACCAGGTGGAGGCGGTCACCATGGCGGACCGCGTCGCGGTTCTTCGGGGAGGCAAGCTGCAGCAGGTCGACAGCCCCCAGACCCTTTACGACAACCCGGTCAACCTGTTCGTCGCCGGATTCATCGGGTCGCCGGCCATGAACATGGTTACGGCCTCCCTGGAGCTTTCCGGCGGCAACATTTCGATCAGGTTTGCGGGCCACGAGCTGGAGATGCCCATGGTTGCCGAGCTGAAGGAGCACATCGGCCACGACGTGGTCCTGGGAATCCGGCCCGAGGGTTTCGAGGATCCCGAGCTGGTTGCCGGCACCACCTCGGTCGGGCACATTGAGGTGGAGCTCAGCCTGGTCGAGACGCTGGGCGCCGAGACCGTTGCCTACTTTGAGGTGGCGTCGCCGAAGGTTCAGATCCAGGACGCGATCGAGCTGGAGGCGGACAAGCGGCACGGGACGCCGGCCTACAAGCCCACCAGTGAGGGACACTCGATATTCACCGCCCGGCTGAACTCGAGGACCGCCGTAACCGAGGGGCAGAGAGTAAAGCTTGCCGTCGACCTGGACCGCCTCTATTTCTTCGACACGGTCACCGGCGAGAACCTGCTGTGAGCACCTCCCAGGAGGCTGCGCTGGGCGGGGTGGCTTCCAAGGACTTGGGGAACGCCGCCCCCCGCCGGCCGGGCAAGAGCTGGTTTCGCCGGCACCGGTTCGAGATAGCCCTGGTGACCCCGCTGGTCCTCTACATCCTGGCGCTGACCCTGGTTCCCATCCTGGATACCTTTCGCCTGTCGCTTTCCGGCGCCGAAGGCAACTCCTTTCCCTCCACCGAGAACTACCGGTCGATCCTGGACTCCCAGACCTTCCGGACCGCGTTCAAAAACACCATTATCGTGGCGCTCCTCTCGCTGGTCCTGGAGCTGGTGATCGGTCTGACGACCGCCCTGGCACTGAACGCGAAATTCCGGGGCCGCAGCCTGGTCCGGACGATCATCCTGATCCCCCTTGGGGTTCCGACCATCGTCTCCGGTGCGGTCATGCTGCTGCTGTTCTCCCGCAGCGGGTACCTGAACAGCCTGCTGGCCGGCCTGGCCGACCAGTTCAATAAGCTGCCCCTCCCGGACTGGACCTTCGTTCCCCTCAGCTGGACCGTGGCCGGGGGCTGGCGGACACTGTTCACGGTGGCCATCGCCGATATGTGGAAGGTGCTGCCGGTGGTGGTCCTGATCTTCATTGCCGGCCTGCAGTCCATCTCCGAGGACGTCTACGAGGCGGCCAGCGTCGACGGCGCCTCGAAATGGCAGACCTTCAAAAAGATCACGCTGCCGATGCTGGTTCCCTTCATCACCATGGCGGTGATCCTCAGGGCCATCGATGCGTTCCGCATCTACGAGCTGGCTCTGGTGCTGGCCGGCCGGGTGGAACCGGTGCTGGGCACCTATATCGGCAACCGGTACCTGCCGCCCACCAACGACGTGTTCACGGCAGCGTCGTCGTCGATCGTGCTGTTCGCCATGATCCTCGGCTTCATCGTCCTGTATCTGAAGTTTGTCGCCATGAGGGACCGTCCCTGATGGCGGTGCGGCGCGACCCCCTGGACCGGCCCCTGAAGGTCCTGCTCCCGTTGTGGGTCGTGGTTTCGGTGCTCATAGTGCTGTTCCCGGTCTACCTGGTGTTCATGGTGTCGGTGGCTCCCGGCTCCGCCATGTTCGGCGAGCGGCCCTCTTTGTTCATCACCGAGCCGACCCTGCGGTTCTGGGAGACGGTGATCGAACGGGGGGACCTGTGGGGGCCGCTGGTCAAAAGCCTGGTGGTGGCCTCCTTCACGACCCTGGCGGCCATCGTGATCGCGGCGCCCGCCGCATACGTGATCTCACGGATGCCCCCGGCAACCCGCTACACGGTGGTCGTCGGTCTGTTGATCACCCGAATGTTCCCGGAGTTCGCCACCGGAGTTTCGGTTGCCACCCACTTCGCCGGTCTGGGGCTGGTCGACACCTACGCCGGGTTGGTGCTGGCCCACCTCATCGGTTCCCTGCCGTTCATCGCCTGGATCCTGGTGGGAACCTTCGAGACCATTCCGCGCGACCTGGAGGAGGCGGCACAGATCGACGGGGCATCCCGGTTCGGGACGCTGATGAAGGTGGTGTTCCCGCTGGCGGCGGCGGGGATTGCGGTGGCGTCACTGTTCGTCTGGCTCTACTCGTGGAACGAATTTCTCTACGCGCGGCTGCTGACCACAAACGAGAACACGCTGCCGCTCCAGGTGTTCCAGTCCATCGACCGGGGAAGCAAACAACAGATGGCCACCGTGGCGGCAGTCCTTACGCTGCCGATTCTGATGGTCGTCTACTTCGTGCAGAAACACCTGAAGCCCGGAGCGCTGGCGGGCGCGGTGAAGGGCTGAGGCTGAAGCCACGACTTTGTGAAGAGGGATAAAAACGGAGGAGGTATGCGCGTGAGAAGAGCGGCAGTTGCATCACTCATGGCACTCGCCCTGCTGTTGGGGGCCTGTGGAGGAGACGACGGGGGCAGCGGAGCAGTTGGGAGCGGTGAGCTGGAGGGGACCGAGATCACCTTCAGCGTCTCGCTCGCCGAGGAGGAGCAGGCAGCGGTGCAGGATCTGCTGGACGAGTTCGAGGCGGACACCGGCGCCACCGTCAACCTGACCTCGGTCTCGTCGGCGGACCTGCCGCAGAAGCTCCGGGTTGAGGTCGGCGCGGGGGACCCGACCATCCACCTGTTCGCCCAGGACAACCTGGCGCTGAAGGTGCTGGTCGACGAAAATCTGGTGGAGGATCTCACCGAAGTGGAGCTTCCCGACGGCATCATCGAGTCGATGATCCCCGAGCAGTTCAA
Organism: Actinomycetes bacterium; assembly: GCA_029263035.1. Taxonomy (GTDB): domain Bacteria; phylum Actinomycetota; class CADDZG01; order JAHWKV01; family JAHWKV01; genus JAJCYE01. Next base: position 5,909 of record JAJCYF010000142.1, on the reverse strand, counting down.
CGACCAGACTTTCTTCCTCCCCTTCCGCCCGAACGTGCGGATCGCCTACGCCAACCGGGAGCGGCTGGAGTCGGCTGACGCCGAGCGCCCCACCACCCACACCGAGTTCCGGGAGGTGGCCGAGGCGGTGGCCGAGGAGGCAGGGACCGCGAAGGTGACGCTGTCGCTGGCCGAGGGTGACCCGGCTGCGGTCACCATCTCCGAGTGGATCGTCTCCTTCGGCGGGAACCCGCTGCTCCTGAACGATGAGGGGTCGGTGGCAGCCTTCGAGTTCCTCCAGGGAATGTGGAGGGACAACCTGCTGGCCCGCGAGAGCCTGCTGGCGAAGTTCGACACCGAGGTCGACTACCTGCAGGGCGAGACCTCCTGGCTGGCCCAGAACTGGCCGGTCACTTCGGCGCAGCTGTCCGAGCAGGGGCTGTTGGAAAGGTTCATCGTCTACGAAGGCTGGGAGGGTCCCGAGAGGGCGGCCCACGTCATCGGCGGCGACGTCCTGGGTATCCCGAGGGGCGTGACTGAGGACGAGAAAGAGGCGGCGCTGGCGCTGGCCGACTTCCTGATCTCCGAGGACGCCCAAAAGACGCTGGTCGAGAGCAACGCCTGGCCGTCGGTGCGGGATGACGCCTACAGCGATGTCCCCGAGGATCAGCAGGAGACGTTTGAAGCGATCCAGGCCGCCCTGGAGGACGGCTGGTACCGTCCGAACGTTTCGTACTGGTCCAACGTGTCCGAGCAGATGAACGCCGCAGTCCGGCGGATCATCGTCGACGGCGAGCCGGCCCAGGCAACGCTGAATCAGCTGAACGCTGCGATCGCGTCGGCTGCTGAGGCGGCCGGAGCGGAGTACCCGCCGGCCGAGGAGGACGGCGACGACAACGGCGGCGGAGCGGCCGGCATCTCACCGAGCCCGGGTACCACTCCGGAGGAGAGCCCCACCGGCTGAGCCAACCACCCGATTGCAGGGCCGCCCACCAAGGGCGGCCCTGCGTCGCGTCCGGCCCTTACCGGGCCGGCTGGATGTTCTGGTTCAGGTGGAAGACGTTGTCCGGGTCGTATGCGGCCTTGACCCGGGCCAGCCTGGAGTAGTTCCGCCCGTAGTTGGCCTCAACCCGGCCGTCGTCGTCGCCGGCCATGAAGTTGATGTAACCGCCCTCGCTGCCCGAATGCGGATGGATGGCGGAGTAGTACTCCTTGACCCAGGCGGTGTTCGCCACGTTGTCCGCCGCGTCGGGCCACATGCCGGCAATAACCGCAGCAAACTTCTTGTCCCGGTGCCCGAAGGCGGTCTCATCGGGACCGACCCGCGCGGCTGCGCCGTTGATGGAGTACAGGTGCATCGTCGAGTTGACCACTGGGGTCCGCTTGCCGTGGTCAATGTGTGCGGCGATTGCCTCGTCGGTCAGCTCATCGACAAAGTCGGCCTTCCAGTAGTGCTGCAGGCCGTGCGGTACCAGGCCGTCAAAGGCCGAGTTGAGCGCCGGATAGGGCATTGGGCCCACGTGGTGAGCCTTGACCGGCGCAACATCGTAGAAGGGCTTCAACACCGCATCGGCCTCCTGCGGGTCCCCGGCCCAGCAGGTGACCATCACGCAGAACAGGTCGCCCACCCGGTCCTCAGGGATGAAGGGAAGCGGAGGGGCGATCTGCCAGGCGAAGAACATCCCCAGCTCCTCCGGCGCCTTCTCGACGTACTCCCGGTAGAAGCTCATCACCGCCGCCGCGTCGTCCACCTCGTAGAACAGCGGGCCGCCGACAATGGTGTCGACCGGGTGGAGCTGGAACTCCATGGAGGTCACCACGCCGAAATTCCCGCCCCCGCCCCGCAGCCCCCAGAACAGGTCCTCATTCTGAAAGTCGCTGGCTTTGACCAGCTTGCCGTCCGCGGTGACCACATCTGCTCCGAGCAGGTTGTCGATGGAGAGCCCGCAGGAGCGGGTGAGGTAGCCGATCCCCCCGCCGAGCGTGAGCCCTGCGACGCCCGTGGTGGAGATGATTCCGCCGGTGGTGGCCAGGCCAAAGGGGTGGGCGGCGTGGTCGAAATCGCCCCAGGTCGCTCCCCCGCCCACCCGCGCCGTCCGCTTGGCCGGGTCGACGTGGACGTTTCGGATGCCGGACATGTCGATCACCAGGCCGCCGTCGCAAGTCCCGAATCCGGGGACGCTGTGTCCCCCTCCCCGCACCGCAACGTCCAGGCCCCGCTCCCGGCTGAAGCGGATGGACTCCATCACGTCGGCGGCATCGGCACACCGGACCACTGCCGCCGGACGGCGGTCGTGCATCGCGTTGTAAACGGCTCTGGCCTGGTCGTAACCGGGATCCTCAGGTGTCGTCAGGCCGCCGCGAATCCGGCCGGCGAGGTCTGCAGTGGTGGGCGTCGTCATTGGGTAGCTCCCTTCAGTCATCGGACTTTGAGCCCACGATGAAGCCGGATGCGTTCCTGGATCGTTATACCGCCGTTACCGGATAAAGTTTTCAGGAATTCCTTCGGATGCGATTTGCTGCGCCTCCCGCCCAAGGGCCAGCGCACCGGCGCCGGGCACGGAATCCAGCGCTCGTTCGACTCGAGCGCGGTTCTCCGCCCGCGGGTCGTGGCGCATCAACGAACAGGCGGCCTTCAACTCGAACCAGCGGGCCCCCTGGGAGCCGGCGACGTCCAGCGCAGCCCGGAAGGACCTCAATCCACCGGACAGGTCACCCCGCCGAACCCCTATCTCACCCGTCAGGCGCCTCAACTCCGGTTCAAGAAAGCGCTGGTCGTGTCTTTCGGTCCAGCTCAGGGCGTACTGCGCTGCCTCCCACGCAGCTTGGATGTCCCCGCTCCTGAGATGCGCTCTTACCAGCAGCGTCATGCCATAGGTGAGGTGCAGGGTCTGGGCCTCCAGGCGCCAACCGTCGAGCACCTGCTCAAGCCCTCCGGCGTCCCCACCCGAAACGACGTCCAGCCAGCCCCGCATCAGGCGGCCGACTCTCTGAAAGTACCCGAGTTGCCTCTCCGACCAAATTGCCTCCCCGGCAGTGACCTCGCCCGCGAGAGATTTCGGTTCATCCCGTTCCGCGGCCAGCATCGAGGTGTACATGCGTACGTACCCTTCGGTGGTCGGGTGTTCCAGACTCCGGGCGTAGTCCACCGCCTCCAGCGCGAGCGCCCGGCTCACCTCCGGCCGGCCGCTCCAAAACTCGGTCACCGCCAGGCGCACCAAACAGACCGCCCGGGGATCCTGCGCGTAGTTCTGCAGATGAGCTGAGGCATCCTCGGGCCGGAAGGCGTCGATAGCAGTCTGCAGGTGTCGCCGGGCCGATGTCAGATCACCCCGCCAGAAGGACCCCACCCCAAGCAGGTAGTGCCCTTCGACGGCCGCCGTGGGGTCGTCGCCCGCTTGCCCAAGCAGCAACTCCCCGTACTGCGCCGACCGGTCGAAGCGGCACGACATGAGCGACGCCAGACCCAGCCCCCGCAGAACCGGGGCTTCCACGCGCCGGCCGAGCCGCTCGCACAGGACGGTAGCCCGGGCGTAGCAGTCCTGGACTGCGTCGGACCCGTACCCCTCCCGTGCGACCAGGGGAACCGCCAGAGCCATGCGCAACTCAAGCTCAGCCTCCTCCCGGACCCGGCCGGAAACCACCCGCTCCAGAAGCAGCAGTGCACGGCGGTAGGTCCCGATAGCGTCGTCAAGCGCGAAGACCTCCACGGACCGGCGGCCTGCCCGCAGGTGGGCCGCAACCGCCTCGGAAACCATCCCGGCCGCCTCGTAATGAACGGCGATTGCCGAATCCATCCCGGAGCCCTCGCCTTCCAGCGCGGCGGCCGCCGCCCGGTGCAGCGATCGCCTGCGCGCGGGGGCGATGAGGTCGTAGGCCACCTCCCGTATCCGGTCGTGGCTGAAGTCGTACCCGCCGTTCTGCTCGCGCAATATCTGGCGGCGCCATGCCTCGTCCAGTGCATCGACCAGCTCGTCCTCGGTTGACCCCACCACCTCCGCCAGAATCTTGGGGCTGAATGAGCGACCTACGGTCGCCGCTGCCTCCACCAGACGCCGGGCCGGATCCGACAGCTGGGAAAGGCGGGACGAGATGATTGCGCGGACCGTCCGGCTGAAGCTGGAGGGCCCGGTGGCGCTCAATCCCGTGCGCGCCGCCTCCACGATGAACAGGGGCTGGCCCTCGGTGTCGCTCCACAGCCGTTTTGCGTCCGCCGGCGTAAGCTGCCGCCCGAGAAGGCCGGATGCCAGCTCTGCGCTGGAGTCGGGATCCAGGCGCCCCAGCTCGATCTCGGTGAGCAGACCATCCCGTTCGCTCGATGTCCGCAGCGGGTGCAACGGGCCGGCCGGGTCGACCTCATCTGATCGCAGCGTGGCTGCAATCAGCAGCCGGCCCTGCGTGGACCCGGCCAGGAGATGGCCGATCAACTCGATCGTCTCCCGATCACACCACTGCACGTCGTCCAGTACCAGCAGGAGCGGACGGTTGCCGCCGGCGAAAACCCGCCCAAGGGCATCGAACAAACGGCGCCTTCCGGCTTCGGCGTCGGCCGAGAGTTCTCGGTCCGCCTCGTCGGGCCGGCGCAGCTCCGGCACGAGGCGGGCAAGCTCTAGTCGCCATACCTCCTCCAGCCGGTCGAGAGGTGATTTGAGAGCCGGAGAACGAAGCCAGTCGATGACCGGACCCCAGGGAGGCCGGCCGGCTGCCTGGTAGGCACGAGCGTGAGCCACTGCGGCATCTTCACCCAGTGCCATGCCGGCCATCTCCTCCACCAGCCGGGACTTGCCGATGCCCGGTTCTCCGGTGACCAGGAGAAGATGCGCTCTGGTTGGGCCGGGCAGGCGCCACGCATCCACTGCTCTTTGGAACTCGTCCCGCCGCCCCACGAATCGGGAGGTCCCCGGCTGTGGCATCGGCCCCCCGGCCGAAGCCCCGGCCCCGAGTCCTTCGTAAACAGCCCGGGTCTTGACGTCCGGTTCTACGCCCAACTCTTTACGCAGAACTTCGACGCAGCGGTGGTAGGTGCGGTAGGCCTCCACCCGGTCTCCCAGGCGGGCGCAGGCGGTCATCAACGCCCGGTAGGCGGGTTCGGATAGGTTGTCGATGCCCAGGGCCCGCCGTGCGAAGCCGGCGGCGGAAGCATGGTCCCCGGATTCAGAGGATTTCGCAGCCAGCCGGAGAAAGGCCCCCGCCGCCTCAGTCCGCAGCCGCTCGCGCTCGGCCAGGATCCGGTCGTCATAACTTCCCGGGACAAGGTCACCGCCGTACCGGCTCACCGCCCCGGCCAGATCTCCGGTGTTCAAGAGCTGCCGGAACTCCACGAGGTCAACCGCGACCGGCCCGGCAGGCCGCCACCTAAGGGTTTGCTGGGTGACCTCCAGGAAGGCATCCGCCCCAGGCAGGACCAAACGGAGGTCGTACACCAGCTTGCGCAGATTTCCGAGCGCCTGGCTCTCGGTCGAGTCCGGCCATAGTTCATAAGCCAGGCGGGCCCGCGAATGGCCTTCACTGAAACTGAGATAGGCCAGCAGACGTTGGAGACGGGTCGACTCGAATCCGGGGAGCCGCCTTCCCCCGAGCTCGACCCTCACGTCGCCCAGAAGAATTACTTTCAACGGCCCTACAGAGCCGGCGTAGTGGTCCAGAGGCATGGGCCTATCCAACCCTACCTAGCCCTCGTAGGCCGCCGAGTCGGTTTACCGCGGGACAATTTCTTCAGGTTTTTTTCTGGTTGCCCCTCCTGGAATCGGTTTTGTCACCCGGCACAGCCAGAGAGAAGATCAAAGAGTCGACCTCCGCCCACCTGGCCGATGCCCTGGTTTACAAAGTCGTGGCTGCTAGAACGAGGGGGTGCGCTCAAAGTCGCGCCCGCAGCCCTGGTTTACAAAGTCGTGGCTGCTAGAACGAGGGGGTGCGCTCAAAGTCGCGCC
>JAJCYF010000141.1 GCA_029263035.1 Actinomycetes bacterium | reverse complement strand
GCCCGGGTCCGCGGGGGCGGTTTTGGCCGGTGGTGGCACGTCTTCATCCAAGGACATTGCTCAGTTCGTCTAGGGAGTACCTCAGCCGATACTACGGCTGAAGCGGGGTGAACCCGTCATGCGGGCGCAAAAAAGCCCCCGGTAAGGGGGCGGGAATGGTAACTCACGCCGGCTACTCCTCTTGATCCTTTGAGTTTCGCCGGCGCAGGTGGAAAGTATTCTAAGCGGCGCCTCGCTGCAGATGGGCGTGCCGGGGGCGGGACATGGCTTCCGTGAACTCGTCCCAGTGCTCGGCGTCCCGAGAGCACTCGCTGCCCTCTTTGTAGACTTCACCGCAAAAGGCACAGGTCCAATCGGTGGAGATCTGCTGCTGCGCAGTAGCTGCTCGTTGCAGGAACAAATGACCCACCTCCTTTCGAACTCGTTGTTTTCGTCTGCTCAATGTCTACCCCCCCGGACCGATTTGAAACCCGAAAAGATAGGTCAGACGGAGGATCCGCCGGCCGAAGCGGCCCGGGACCGCAAAAGGCGGTCGTACAGGCCGGTGCCGATCAGAGCCGCCCAGGCGGCGGCCAGCAGCGCAACTGCCCCGGTCCCGAAACAGGCGAACGCCGTCATGCAGGCTCCCAGTGTGAGGATCCGGGCGGAGAGCAGGCGGCCTGGGTCGATTGGTTCCGGCGCCCGGTCGGCCTTCGAGCGGGGGGAATAGGACCTCGTAACCGCTGAGGCGATCCCGGCGCCGGCGACCACCGCCAGAGCCGAAAGTTGCCCCACCTCGAAGCCCAGGTCGAGTGTCTGCCTTAGCGTGGTCACCAGGAACGTCGCCCCGAGGGTCGCCGCTGCAGCGTAGTAGTTGGCCCGCCTGCCCGGTTTGGGCAAAAAGGTGTCCCACACCAGAGCAGCCGCCATGACCACCCCGCCGATCCACCCCCGGGGCAGCCAGGCAAACGCCGCCGCCAGCACCGGGACCGCGACCAGGTCGATCGGGCTGGGACGCCGCCCGGTGCTGCGGCCGATTATGCGAAGCGCCACAAGGACCCCGACCGCCGGCCCTGCGGGCGCCGACCCGGCCGCCAGCAGCACCAGTACGCCGGCTCCCGCTGCCACGAATGCCGACCGGACGAAGTCGGGATCGATCTCCCTGGCGATGGCCCAGGACAAAAAGAGCATCACTGCGGCGTTGAACGCTGCGGGAACGGCTTCGGTGAAACCGGCGCCTGCCATCATCCGGTCTGCCAGGACAACTGCCAGGGCGCCGGCACAAACGCCGAGTATCAGAAGGTGTGACCGGTTCTTCGGGTTGAGCTCCCGCCACAGGCAGGAGTCCAGGATCGCCCCCACCGGACCGGCCGGGCTCACGCGTTGACTATCGCCTCGGCGTTCTCAATGTCCACCGGTGGCAGGTCGTCGGCGGGGGTGAACCCCAGGATGCGCCCGTAGAAGTAGAGCTCGGCCTCTGCGGTACGTTTGATGTTCTCCGCCTTACGAAATCCGTGCTGTTCGCCCTCGTAGGGCAGGTAGGCAAACGGGACTCCCTTGGAGCGCAGGGCATCCGCCATCCGTTCCGCCTGGGCGGGGGGCACTATCTCATCCTCCAGCCCCTGGAACAGTATCAGCGGGGTGCTCAGCCGTTCGGTGTGGAAGATGGGGGAGCGTTCTTCGTACCGCGCGCGGCTCTCCGGCCACGGGCCGATCAGCCCGTCCAGGTAGCGGGACTCGAACTTGTGCGTGTCCTCGGCGAGTGCGCCCGCGTCGGCAACCCCGTAGTGGGATCCTCCGCAGGCAAAAAAATCTTTGAAGGTCAGGGCGCACAGGGTGGTGTAGCCGCCCGCACTGCCGCCCCTGATCACCAGGCGGCTGCCGTCGGCGTCGCCCCTTTCGGCCAGATAGCGGGCGGCGTTTATACAATCGTCCACGTCGACAATCCCCCAGGCGCCCTTCAGCCGCTCCCGGTACTCCCGGCCGTAGCCGGTGCTGCCGCCGTAGTTGACGTCCACCACGCCGATGCCCCGGCTGGTCCAGAACTGGATGCCCAGGTTGAGCGCCGACGAGGTGGCCGCGGTGGGCCCACCGTGGCTTATGACGATCAGGGGAGGCAGCTCGCCTTCAGGTTCCGAAAAGCCCGGGTTGTTGGGCGGGTAGAACAGGGCGTGGGCGGTGAGCCCGCCCTCGGTGGGGAACTCAATGGCCTGCGGTTGGGAGATCAGCTCCTCAGGTACCGTCAACTCCCGGCTGCGACGCAGAACCTGCACTTCGCCTTCCGGCATGGAGATCTGGGCCACCGCCGGCGCTTCCGCCGCTGCGGCTGCGATGGCGACCACGCCGGATCCGGAGGGCCGGATGGAGTGCAGAACCGTGAACGGGGTCTCAATGGGGTTGAACCTTTCGTCTCCCGGCTGCATGACGCCGATGCGGTCCAGGCCGCCCTCCCCCCAAACCGCGACCAGGCTGCCGTCCTCCCTGAAGGTGTAGCTCGACTGGCCGAAAACCCAATCAGGGCCTGCAAACTCTGCCGGCATCGGCGCGACCGCCCGGGGACCGCCGGGCTCGTCGGCGTAGATGTTCCACCAGCCGCTCCGATCGGAGATGAACCACAGGCGCCCATCGGGGGAGTATCGGGGCTGGGTCACGGACTCGTTGGGTCCTCCGGCGACCAGGCGCGGTTTGCCGAGCGTCAGGTCGGGTCCGATTGGGGCCTCCCGCAACTCGGTTCCGTCCCAGGGCATCCGCGGGTGGTCCCAGCTCAACCAGGCCAGACGGTCTCCCCGAGGGCTGAGCCGGGGGGCGGAGTAGAAGTCGTGCCCTCCGAACAGCTCTTTGGGATCGTCGGTCCCGGCAGCCGATATCGCGGCGATTTCGTTGACCACCCGGTCACCGGTGTGGCGCTCGCGGACACACACCACCCACCGCCCGTCGGCGGACACCACCTGGTCGGCGTACCGGTAGGCCCTGGGATCGGGAGGCTCGGGGGTGATCGCTACCGGTTCGGCGCCCGGGTCCAGGCGGTAGAGACGCTGGTCCGAGAAGTTCGAGAAGAAGATCGAGTCGCCGTGCACTGCGTAACAGAGCCCCCCGTACTCGTGGGCCAGCGTGCGGGCTGCAAATCCTTCGGGGAGAACATCGGTGTGGGTGCCATCCGGGCTCCGGCGCACAATTACATAGCGTCCTGCCTCAACCGGCCGCATCTCCACCCACAGCACATCTTCGCCTTGCACCATGGGATAGCTGAGGCTGACGGCCTTTTCCACCAGGAGGTCGGCCGTGATCGGGGACGGCCACGAGCCGAAGGGGGAGACGGTCATAGGTTCAGGTTACCCGGGGCGGCGCGGCTGAACCAGCCCGCCGTGTTCCGGGCGAGGCGGTGGCTCAGCTACAGCTGGGGCAGGCCCCGGCTCCGCAGGAGGGTGCAGGTCCCGAGTTGCCCGAAGCCCTCTCGACTACCCCGGCACTGGCGCGGTTGCCCATCCCGGCGATAACCGACATCAGGCGGCGTGGATTTCCCGCACCGCAGGAAGGACAGGTGGCAGCGTCTACCTTGGCGGACGAGATCAGCGTCTCGAACTGCCTTTCACAACCGGAACAACGGAACTCATAGATAGGCATACCTGGAAGTGTAGTCCGATCCGGCGCGGGAAACGTTCACAATGTAGCTGCCGAGTCCTTCGGCCCAGGAATGGAGGTACCGAGCATGGACGAGCCGGAACTTCTCGACCGGTTCGAGGAGCTGCAAAGGCGGCTGGCGCCGTTCTGGAGTAGCGCCGACGACCCGGCCAGGCCGCCCAACACCATCTTTGTCATCCCGTCGATCTCCTACCCCTCATCCGTGCTCAGCCAGCTGGAGAGTCTTCAGCAGTACGAGGAGCGGTTCCTCATCCTGTTCATGCTCCTGCGCAACCCCCGGACCAGGCTGGTCTACGTCACCTCGGAACAGGTTCTTCCGAACGTCGTCGACTACTACCTGAATCTGCTGCCCGGGGTGATCGCCAGCCACGCCCGCCGGCGCCTGTTTTTGGTCTCGGCGCTGGACGGAACTCTGCGGCCCCTAACCGAGAAGTTGCTCGAGCGGCCCCGCCTCGTCGCCCGCCTGAAGAGCCTGGTCATCGACCCTGCCCGGGCCTACATCATCCCGTTCAACACCACCCCGCTCGAGCGTGAGCTGGCGGTGAAGATGGATGTTCCGATTCTGGGTGCCGACCCCCGGTTCGGCCATCTGGGCACCAAGAGCGGCTGCCGCAGGATGTTCGCCGAAGAAGGGGTGTCGCACCCCGCCGGTTTCGAGGACCTGGCGACGATGGCGGACGTGGTTTCCGCTATCTCCAAGCTGCGGGCCGAGAAGCCGGATCTGGTTGAGCTGCTGGTAAAGACCAACGAGGGCGTGAGTGGTTGGGGCAACGCTCCGATCGTCCTCACCGAACTGCCGGTGCCGGGAGAACCCGGCGAGACTGAAGCGATCGAGCTGGCGCTAAAGGAACAGATCGGCGAAAAGTACTCCGAGTTCGAGGCCCAGTTCCTGAAGGAGGGGGGCATCGTCGAGGAGATGGTGAGCGGCGAGGTGGTCCGCAGTCCCAGCGCCCAGATGTTGATTGACCCTCTGGGAGTTGTACAGATGCTCTCCACCCACGACCAGCTGCTGGGGGGACCGGCGGGACAGGTCTACCAGGGGTGCCAGTTTCCGGCCGACCGGGCCTACGCGGTCACGATTACCGAGGAGGCCGCCAAGATCGGCCGCAGGCTGGCAAAGGAGGGGGCGGTAGGCCGGGCGGCCATCGACTTCGTCTGCATCCGCACCGCCGCGGGGGAGTGGGAGGCCTACGCCATCGAGCTGAACCTGCGCCAGGGCGGCACCACCCACCCGTTTTTAACGCTTCAGTTCCTCACCGACGGCCGCTACGTCCCGGATCAGGGGATCTTCGTCGCCCCGAACGGCAGGCGGAAGTACTTCGTGGCCTCCGACCACGTCGAGTCCGGCAAGTACCGGGGCTTCACCCCCGACGACCTGTTCGACATCGTCGTCCGGCATCGGCTCCACTTCGACCATGCCGCCCAGGCGGGGGTGGTGTTCCACATGGTGAGCGCTCTGCCCGAGGTGGGCCGCACCGGGTTGACGGCGGTGGCCGACTCGGCCGAGGAGGCACAGTGGATGTACGACGCGGTGATCCGGGTGCTCAACGCTGAAGCAGAGGATGCGTTTGAGGAGAGGCCGCCGTTCGGCTAGTGAACCCTTACCTGCAGGTTCGCCTTCATGGATGAAACTGCGGTCCCCCGGTATGAGCCGTCGAAAGGGGCTGCCGACCCGGGGTCCGGCGCAGCGGCCACCGCCAGATGGCGGTCGGACACCGCCAGGCCCAGGGTTGGGTCGAAGCCTCGCCACCCCACACTGCTCAGGTAGACCTCCGCCCATGCGTGAAGATACTTCTCCTCAACTTTGGGGTCTCCCTCCTGGTAGCCGCTGACGAACCGGGCGGCCAGCCCCACCGAGCGGCAGGCATCCATGAACAGCACGGCGGCGTCCCGGCAGGACCCCCGTCCGCGGCGAAGAGTCTCGCCGGGGGCGAACGGCTCGCCTTCCAGCCGCACCTCGCCCTCGACAACCGATGCCAGGTGTTCACTCAGCCGGGTCAAAAAAATCGGGGCGCTGCCCCCGCTCGATTTCAGCACCCGCTGTGCCGTAGCTTCCACCTCGGGGTCCCCGGACGGCTTGCTGTAGCGGACGAGGGCGTCCGACTCTGAAGAGGGATAGTTCATGGGCAGCTGCATCAGGCCGGCGTCCAGCACCAGGTAATCGAACGGGTTGACCCGAAGGGTTTCGGCCTGCAGGCGGGTGGCAATCTGCAGGCTGGTCGTCTCCTGGGTGAACCTGGCAAGCGCAGTGTCGTTGCCCTCCAGGTCGGAGATTTCGGTAAGCCCGGCAGGTTCAGGGTCGAGGACCATCCGGAAGTGCAGCAGGCGTTGGGAGCGGTCGGCACGCGGACGCAGTCGAACGGCCATCGGCTCCAGCCTGACCGGTTCGCTGTAGTCGTAGCGCGTGGCGTGCTCGATGTCGAAGATCACGCGTGGCTCATGTTTCGACCGAGGTGATGGGGGTGACGTTGGATGCCGCATCGTCCCCCAGCAAGGGCTCCATCCAGTCGGTGGGCATCCGCGCAACCAGCCGGCGCAGGCTGTAGTTCCATCGTTCGGCCACCGCAGCCAGGTCCTCCTGCATGAACCGGTGGGTTTGCATCTGCTCTCCCGGTCTGAAGATCACGGCGTCCATGGGGTACCCGACTCCGGTGGTGCTGCTCTGCGTGGAGTCGAAAGCCAGGAAGCCGGCTTTAAGCGCATCCTCAAGCGTCGATTCATAGCGCAGGATCCGGTCCAGCAGCGGCTTTCCGTAGCTGTTCTCGCCCAGGATGCAGTAGGGCGTTCCCTGCCCGACCTCCACCCAGTTGGCCTGGGGATACAACATGTACAGCTTGTGATCCTTGTCTGCCGAGAACCGGCCGCCGATCAGGCAGTTGAGATCGAACCCCAGTCCGGCTTCCGCGAGGGCGGCCTTGTCTTCCGCCGCCGCCCTGCGGACCTGCTCGGCCAAAGCGTTTGCGGCCTGGTAGAGCTTGTCGAAGCCGGTCTTGCGCTCTTCGAGGGCTTCCTCGAAGTAAGTGAGAACCTTGTCCCGCACACTCCTCAGGCCGGAGGTCATCAGCAGCATGGAGTTGGCGCCGTCTTCGATCACAGTGATCTTGCGGGCGGTCAGTGTTTGCGAGCCCATCGAGATGCGGGTGTCGGCCACCCCCACCAGTCCGTCGTGGACCTTGATACCGATGCAGAACGTCACTCACTTCCCCCCGCGGCCCGGGACAGAGTGTCGCCTACGGTCCGGGAGACCGTCCACGCCCGGCGGTGGCTGTCCAGGTCCTGTACCGGTTGCTGGGCAAAGAAGTTGTCGAAGATCGACTGCCCTATGAGATTCAGCTGCGCCTGGATGTTGTCGAGAAACTCGTGCAGGCCGTAGGCGATGATCTCCTCGATCGGGGTGAAGTTCAGCCGGGAGCACAACAGCCCCAGGTGCTGCTCGGCCGGGTTCTCAAAGGTGCCGACCCGGGAGCCGGTAATCGTATGAAGCGAGTCCTGGGCGCTGGACAGGCAGTGGCAGATCGCCCGGGGGAACTGGCGGTCGAGTATCAGGAACTCGGCGACCCGGTTCGGCGTGATCCGCCCGTGGCGCTTGCGGAACATCTCGAAGCCGCTGGCCGACTTTAGCAGCGCCTTCCACTGAAGCGCGTCGAAAGGCGAACCCACCTCGACGGCGCTCGGCAGAAGGATGAAGTACTTCACGTCGAGCAGCCGGCAGGTCTTGTCCGCCCGTTCGATGTTGCGGCCGAGCTGGCCGAAGTGCCAGCCCTCGCCGTGCGACATGGTGTCGTCCGTAACGCCCCGCAACAGGTGGCTCTGGGTCTTGATCCGGCTGAAGAACGTGTGGGTGTCGCCGGCTTTCAGATCCCGGTGGGATCCCGCCGCCACGAACAGGTAGCAGGTGTTGACCTGCTCCCACATTTCCGACGAGATCGCATCGCGGACCGCCCGTGCGTTCTCCCGGGCCATCTTCAGGCAGCTGAGGATTGAGTTGGGGTTCTCGGCGTCGAAGGTCAGGAACTCGATCACATTGGCGCGGGAAGGCTCGTCGTAGCGGGACTCGAACAGCGGCAACTCGGCCAGGGTGAGCACCAGCGGTTCCCATTGCTCCTCGGAGCCGGGCAGAAGGTCCAATGTGAGGTTCAGGTTGGCGTCGATGAAGCGGGCGACGTTTTCCGCGCGCTCGACGTAGCGGTGCATCCAGTAGATAGAGTTTGCTACTCGTGAAAGCATCTACTCGGACAAAACCCAGGTGTCTTTGCTGCCGCCGCCCTGGGAGGAGTTGACCACCAGGGAGCCTTTGATGAGCGCCGCCCGGGTCAGCCCACCGGGCATGACGTAAATGTCCTTGCCCATCAGAGTGAACGGCCGCAGATCGACGTGACGACCCTCGAAGTGGTCCTGGACGATGATCGGAGCCCGGGAGAGCGCCAGGGTGGGTTGGGCGATGTAGTTGCGGGGGTGGGCCTCGATGTGGGCGGCGAAATCCCGGCGCTTCTGGGGGGAGGCGTGCGGACCGACCATCATCCCGTAGCCGCCGGACTCGTTGGCCGGCTTGACCACGAGTTTTTCCAGATTGGCCAGTACATGGCGGCGATCCTTTTCTTCCCAGCACAGGTAGGTGGGAACGTTGGGAAGGATGGATTGTTCACCCAGATAGTACTCAATGATTTTTGGAACGTAGGCATACACAACCTTGTCGTCGGCTACGCCGGTCCCCGGGGCGTTGGCCAGCCCGAGATTCCCGGCGCGGTACACGTCCATGAGGCCCGGGACCCCCAGCATCGAATCCGGCCGGAAGGCCCGGGGGTCCAGGAAGGTGTCGTCGATACGCCGGTAGATGACGTCGATCTTGCGCATCCCGTGCGTGGTCCGCATGTAGACGGCGCCGTCGGTCGCAAGCAGGTCCGGGCCCTCGACCAACTCAACGCCCATCTGCTGCGCCAGGTACGAATGCTCGAAATAGGCGGAGTTGTGAACGCCGGGCGTAAGGACCGCCACCGTCGGGTTGGTCACCCCGGCCGGGGCGAGGTGCTGCAGGGTTTCCAGCAGCCGGGTGGAGTAGTTGTCCACCGGCCGGACCCGGCACTCGGCGAAAACCTGCGGGAAGGTGCGCTTCATGACCTGGCGGTTCTCCAGGACGTAGGAGACGCCGGAGGGGCACCGCAGGTTGTCCTCCAGTACGTAGAACTGGCCGTCGTGATCCCGGACCAGATCGGACCCCGCTATATGGCACCAGATGCCGTGGCGGGGCTTGATTCCGGCGCACTGCGGAAGGAACGACTTCGAGGACCGGATCACGTACTCGGGGATGACCCCGGCTTTGAGGATGCGCTGGTCGTTGTAGATGTCGTCCAGGAACAGGTTCAACGCGTGGATCCGCTGCTCCAGGCCGGCCTCGATCCGCTTCCAGTCGCTCGCCTCGACGATTCGGGGGATCAGATCGAACGGGAAGATGTGCTCGGAACCCGAGCCTGAGGCGTTGAAGGTGATTCCCATGTTGAGAAGGGCCAGCTCGGCGGCCCGCTGGCGGCGCACCAGGTCCCCTTCGGAGAGCGAAATGATCCGGTCGACGACGGGTTCCGAATGGGGCCGGGGGCGCCCGTTGGGCTGGAACATCTCGTCAAAGAAGCCCTCGGTGTCGTAGTGCTCGAAGCCGTGGGAGGCGATGCCGTCCGTAGGTCCGACCGGCCTTTGGTTGCCGCTACGTTCCATTGTGGCTTCCCGGGTTGAAGGATGGGGGTCCCGGCGGAGCGCCCTACGGAGGAGGCTCGTGGCGGCGAGACCGGATGGGCACTCCGGGGACCTTGATTGAAACTGTATTCAGTCCATGTTACCCCGCGGTGGCCGGACGGTTAAGTCTGCGTAAACGTGCCCGGAGCTAAAGGATCGGAAGATAGCGCTCCAGCTCGTAGGGGGTGACGTACGCCTTGTGGTCGTCCCACTCCTTCTTTTTGTTGCGGATGAACCACTCGAAGGTGTGCTCGCCAAGGGTCTCGCGCACCAGTTCTGAGGATTCACAGACCTGGATCGCTTCGTGCAGATCCTCCGGAAGCGAGCCGATGCCGGCTGCGATGCGCTCCTTCATGCTCATCTCGTAGATGTTGTCGTCTGCCTCGGGCGGAAGCTCGTAGCCTTCCCGGATCCCCTTCAGCCCGGCTGCCAGCATCACGCTGAACGCGAGATAGGGGTTGCACGCCGGGTCGGGGAAGCGGGCCTCGATCCGGGTGGCCTGCTCCTTGCCGGGCTTGTACATCGGGACCCGGACCAGCGCCGACCGGTTGCGACGGGCCCAGCAAACGTAGACGGGAGCCTCGTAGCCCTGCACCAGCCGCTTGTACGAGTTGACCCACTGGTTGGTCACCGCGCAGATCTCGCTGGCGTGGCGCAGAACGCCGGCCAGGAACTGCTTGCCGACCAGGGACAGGTGGGCGTCGTCGGATGAGTCGAAAAAAGCGTTGTGGTCGTCGGCGAACAGCGACATGTGGGTGTGCATGCCGCTTCCGTTAATGCCGCTGACCGGCTTGGGCATGAAGGTGGCGTAGACCCCCAACTCCTGGGCGACCTCCTTGACCACCAGCCGGTAGGTCATGACGTTGTCGGCCATGGACAGCGCATCCGCGTAGCGCAGGTCGATCTCGTGCTGGGAGGGAGCCACCTCGTGGTGGACGTACTCCACCGGAATTCCCATCTCCTCGAGGTACTCGACCGTTCGCTTGCGCAGGTCGCCCGCCTCATCCAGCGGGGTCAGGTCGAAGTAGGAGCCCTGGTCGAGAAACTGGGTGCTGCGGGAGTCCTTGAAGTAGAAGTACTCCAGCTCCGGCCCGACGTAGTAGCTGTATCCGATCTCTGCCGCCGCCTTGAGCGTCCTCTTGAGCACCTGCCGCGGATCGCCGGCGAACGGAGTGCCGTCCGGGTTCCATATGTCGCAGAACATGCGGGCGGAGTCCGACCGGGAAGGGTGAGCGGGCATGACCTGGAAGGTCGAGGCGTCCGGCCAGGCGATCATGTCGGACTCCTCGATGCGGGCGAAACCCTCGATGGCGGAACCGTCGAACCCGATACCCTCGGTGAGCGCTTCTTCGAGGTCGGTGGGCGTGATGTCGAACGCCTTGAGGAACCCGAGGATATCGGTGAACCACAGGCGCACAAACTTGATGTTGCGCTCCTCCACCGTCTTCAGGACAAACTCTTGATCGGGTGTCAGCAAAATTCCTCCAAAACCGGGCCCCGCATTTGCTGCAGGCGCCCGCAGTCGTCTAGCCGGCGAAGCGGTATCCCACGTTCCTTACTGTTTCGATCATGTGAGCCTCGTGACCGAGCTTGGCCCTCAACCGTCTCACATGAACGTCGACCGTCCGGGTGCCACCAAAAAAGTCGTAGCCCCAGACCTCGCTGAGAAGCGCACTCCGGGAGCACACCCGACCCGGTCTTTGAGCCAGGTAGGCGATCAGCTCGAACTCCTTAAATGTAAGGTCCAGGGTCTCACCCCGCACGCGTACCTCGAACCTCTCCCGGTTGATGCTGATCTCTCCACGCTTGATTACGTCTGAGGACTCCGCCTGGGCCGGTGTCACCACACGTCGCAGGCGGGTGTCCAGCTCGGCCACGGTACATCGGTCCGTCAGAAAGTCCGAGGCCCCGCAGGACCAGTCGAATGCGGTGAGAGAGTCGTCGTTGAGGACGACTACGAACGGCGCCTCGGACTCGCCCCTCAATTTCCGGATCACCCCGGCCGCCTCTTCCGGGCGGTCGCGGCCGTCCACCATGATGAGATCGGCAAGCCGGCGGGCGAGCAGATCGGGGGTTGCATCGGCGAAGGCGATCGGTTCGGGGGCAGGCCTCTTACCGGAGAGCGGGGGGAACGACTCTTCGGGGTCCGAACGGCGGCTGCTCAGCCACAGGAGACGAATCATTGAGACCAGTCTAAGTGCTGACCACGATCCTGTGAGAAATATCGAATGCCGAGGGTCTCCTTGGCGCAAAAACATAGGATAACGCCCAAATGTCCTCCCGGCCCCAGGCACGTACACCCGTAACGGCGAGGGTAGCCCTAGCAGGGCTGGCCGTCGGTGCCGCCGGGTCATCCCTGATGGGTCCCCGGATTCTGGCGGGTTATGTCGCGGTCGGCCTGGCCGTCGGGGTTGGTTTGGCCCTCAACTCCTTCGCAGGCATGGGGCGCTCGCTGCCCGTGCTGGGCGGTTCCCTTGCGGTTTCCTACCCCCTGGCGGCGGTTGAGCAGGGCGAGGGTGGGATCTTATGGGCTGCTGCATTGACCCTGATGGTCATTGCGGGGGCGTTTGTGGTGAGAAGGCCCTCCCGCGGGGTGGTCGGTGCACTCGCCTTCAGCTTTGCGGTGGTACTTCACCTGGGATTGCTGGGCTCCTACCTAGTGCTCGTCTCCGCGACGGGCACCCGGCTTCTGGCGGCCCTGGTCCTGATGATGGGGGGCTTTGAGGCCGCGTACGGTTTTGCCGGATCCCGCTCCGGCCCGGTATCCGAGTCTGCGACCAGCGCCGCCTACCTCAACCCCGTTGCATCCATGGCGGGAGCGGCCGGATGCGCCGCGGCCGGGTTGGTGGCACGGCTGTTTCTTCCCAACCCCCCCGGCGTCGTCAGCACCATCTTCCTGGGTCTGGCCGTGGGCATTGCGGCCGGGTTGGGGCATGCGGCGGCTGCGATCACCTCGGAGGACCTGGACCGCGGGACGGAGGATGTCGCAATCTTTGACGCCGGCGTCTTCACACTCCTCAACGCCCTGCTCTTTGCGACCGGCGCCTTCTATTACGGATTTCGCCTGTACCTGACCTGAACCGGTTCTCGGTTCAGGCAGCGGAGGAGGGTTGTGGCCGGGAGCGAGCCCGTTCCAGACAGGCCCGCAGGGCATCCAGAACGATGGTTGCGCAGCCCATCCGGTCGTCGGGAATTCCGCCCAGCGTGTAGGTCAGCCCGGCGGAGTCGACCATCTGGGCCTCCGTGACCGACTTGCCTATGACCAGTTCGCAGATTGCGTCGGCGGAAGCGATAGCGGTGGCGCACCCCTGGGCACGAAAACGTGCATCCCGCACTATGCCTTCCTCAACCCTGATTGCCAGGTGGACGACATCACCGCAGGTAACGTTGCCGGCCTCGGAGGCGCCGTCGGGTGCCTCGATATCGCCGGCGTGCGATGGCTCGAGGAACCGGCCCATCAGGGCGTCGCTGTACATCCATTCACTTTACGGGAAGGTGGCCGCTAAACCGCCTCCCGGGAAGGGTTCCATCCTGCGGTAGTCTGGGTTATGCCTACTATCGAACAGGTAAGAGAAGTCCTCGCCACCATCAATGATCCGGAGCTGCACCGCAGCATCGTCGAGTTGGGCATGGTGAAAGGCATCGACGTCGCTGCCCCGCATGTCACTGTCGACCTGGCTCTGACCATTCCGGGGTGCCCCCTCAAGTCTTTCTTCCAGGAGGTTCTGCCCGCTAAGATCCAGGCCTCCTTCCCCGAGATCACCGGGGTGACGGTCAACCTCGGGTCCATGACCGACGAGGAGCGCAAGGCCCTGGTAGGGGGAGTTAAGAGCGAATCCCCCTCATCGTTCGCCGGACCCCAGTCACGCACCACAGTCCTGGCCATCGGAAGCGGGAAGGGCGGGGTCGGTAAATCGACGCTGACCGCCAACCTTGCAGCGGCCCTGGCCAAGCGTGGCTACTCAGTGGGTCTTCTGGATGCAGATATCTGGGGATTCTCGTCGTCCCGAATGCTGGGGACCTCGGCCAAGCCGACGGTCATCGACGAGCGCCTGATCGTCCCCGTGGAGGCCTATGGCTTCAAGATGATCTCCATGGGCAACCTGGTCGAGGATGACCGTCCGGTTGTGATGCGCGGGCCGATGCTGCACAAGATCCTTCAGAGCTTTCTCTCCGACGTTCATTGGGAGGACCCGGATTACCTCCTTATCGATATGCCTCCGGGCACCGGAGACATCTCACTGTCCCTCTCCCAGTTCGTACCCGGGTGTTCGATCATCCTGATCACCACCCCGCAACAGGCCGCCGAAAAGGTGGCCGAGCGGGCCGGTCACATGGCGGGCAAGGTGGGAATGAAGGTCGCCGGAGTTATCGAGAACATGTCCTATGCCCTTTGTGACCACTGCGGCGAGCGGACCCACCCATTCGGAACCGGAGGGGGGCGGGAGCTGGCCGACACGTTTGGGGCGCCGCTGCTTGGTCAGATACCCCTGGACCCGCCGATGGGCGCCCTGTCCGATCACGGTAAACCGTCGGTCATCGTCAGCCCGGAGTCTCCGTCGGCGCTTGCCTTCGAGGAAGTGACCGAAGCCCTGGTGAAGGCTATTCCGCCCAAGCCCAAGAGCCGGGTTCGTAAGTCTCTGCCGCTCATCATGGCTCCCGCCGCAGCGCCCGCGCACACCCGCTAGAAGCCTTTTGGCGGGTGCTCCGCCACTTCCGGATACGGGGTTGGATCGCGGATCAAAAAGAACTGGCCTAATGGGTCTTCACCTTGTACGATACCGATGTCATACGCCCCATTTGGGGTTGCATCATGGTTGGTTGTGTCACTTGTTTGTGCCACATGGTTGTGTCATTTAAGGGAGACCGGCGGTGCTTAATTGGGCGCCGGCGTTTTATTCCTTTAAAGAGGGGCAGAAACTTCCCCGAAAGGCAGGATTGTGAAAGCTGGTCGTCTTAGGATTCATATTCCACCGACGGCCTGATCGTTCTGATAGTGTTCTAGACTGCGGGTGAAATACCCTTTGATTCGAAATGATGTTAAGAGGAGGTAGTAATGAAGAAGCTCACGGGACTACTGCTCGTGACTGTGATAACTGGAGCGATTTTCGCCGCTCTCGCTCTCCCGGCCTTTGCTGCTGACAGCAACGCCGGCGGAGTCGTTGTCGAGTCCGGCGATGCACCCGACTGTGTCGGCGGAAGCTGTGGCGGCGTAATCGTTGAGGACCCCGCTGGCGTGGGCCCCGACTGCACCGGTGGTAACTGTGGCGGAAGCATCTGCCAGGGCCCGGACTGCGGCAGCTGCGCAGGCGGTAACTGTGGCGGAAGCATCAGCGGTCCGGGAACGGCCGATGACAAGAAGCACTACGACACTCCGGCCAAGGCCGCTCCGAAGGCTCTGCCCCGCACGGGTATCCCGACTGCAGCCACCCTGGCACTGGGCGCCGGAATGATTCTGGTCGGCCTCTTCTTCACCTTCGTTGAGCACCCCGCTACGAAGGTTGCGATGGCCTCCATGACCTACCGTCCGAGGCGTCGCCTGTAACTAGTAACACCGCTTCACAAAGCAGCCCCCGGAAACGGGGGCTGCTTTTTTTTGTGCCCGGCGTGGGTGCTCTCTTGCAGATGGGTGGAAGTCCCGGGTGCAGAGGGGATGCCCACGTTAGCCATGGGCAAATGCGCCGTCCGTCGTGCGGCGGGGTGCGAAGGAAGCTTAAAAGGCAAACCCCCCGACCTGAGGGACACGAACCACATCCGGGAGGGGCGACCCGGGCGGACAGGCCGATCCCGGTCAGGCCATCCGTTGGGCTGTTGGTCTGTCGGGGTAGCTTTTCGCCTACCCCTTCACCCTGGGGCTACGCCTTCAAGAGCTCTCAGTCGAACTCAGGGGCCGGTTTCAGGGGCACCCCGGTAACAACACGCTTTTTGGGCATTGTTACGGCACCAGTCCGCAGCCATACCGGGTGAGGTCTGTGTCCGACGGGACGTACAATCCCTTGGGAGCCCGCTCGTTACGGAAACGGTGGGGGCGAATCAGTTCATTGCGGGGAGCATTCAGGGGGGTCGGGCTCGTGGAGGCCGGCACGAGGCAGCATGAGCGGCGCTTTAAGGCGCCTCATTTCAAGCGTAAGGTGTCAGCAGTTACCGACGCATGACGAGCCGCCGTCGCCGGCACCTCCGCTGGAAGCTCCATCTGCGCCTTCCCCACTAGCTCCGCCGCTGCCGCCCTGGCCCGCGTCGGCCGTGCTGCTGGCTCCGCCGTTCCCGTCTCCGCCCTTGCCGCCTATGGCCCGGCCGCCGGCTCCACCCTCTGCGTCTGTACCCTCACCGGTTCCGCCCCCGGTTCCTCCGGCTCCGCCCACGGCAGCGCCTCCGACACCTCCGTCGCCGGACCCGGCGACACTTGCGCCGCTGCTGCCGCCTCGTCCACCGGTTCCGCCGCCCCCGGAGGGCCCGCCGCTGCCCCCCGTGCCCGAGGAAGCACCATTGCCGGCATCCCCGGACACCAGGTCAATCTGCAGGTCAAAGGTCGCGTCGGTGCAGTTGAGGCCTCCGTCGCTGGTTTCGGTGCATGTCACTGCCGAAGCAGTCGCCAGAGAAATGACCGCACCCATCGCGAGCAGGGTGAGGACTCCGAATGTCAGCAACTTGCTAAGGCGCATGCATTGACCTCCCGACGAATCGCAACTGTATGACAGATATGTCTACTAGTGATCTGGCATTTACCCTACATAACACAAAGCTCTCACACAACGTCTGCCGGCGGTTTCGCGGCGCGGGTGCTACGGGTCGGAGGTAGCAAGGGCAAAACAAGAGGAGGCGGCCCGAAGGCCGCCTCTGTGGTTCTAATACAAAAGGAGCGGCCCGAAGGCCGCTCCTTTTGGTGTTTGCTGTAGTGCTGCTTAGAGCAGACCAGCGTCGCTGTCGCCGCCGTCGCCGGTTTCGCCGGACGCTGCGCCGTCGCCGCCGTCGCCTGACTCGCCGCCGTCGCCGCCCTCGCCGGCTTCGCCGGACTCAGCGTCGCCGCCGTTGCCTTCGCCGCCAGCGCCGCCGGTTGCGGTGCCGCCGTCGCCGCCGCTGCAGCCAGCGCCGGTGTCGGTGCCGCTGCCGTCACATGCACCGCCGCCGCCGGCGCCGCCAGCGC
>JAJCYF010000140.1 GCA_029263035.1 Actinomycetes bacterium | reverse complement strand
CCTGGCCGGCATCCCCCCGTTTTCGGGGTTCGTCGCCAAGCTCGGCCTGGTGGAGGCGGGGGTGGCGCAACAGCAGTGGGTGGTGGTGGCGGTCAGCCTGGCGGTGAGTGCCCTCACCCTGTTCTCCATGACCAAGATCTGGGCCGGGGTTTTCTGGGGGGTTGCCGAGGAGGTTCCCGCCGGCAGGGAACCCGGTGCTCTGGCGCCCGGGGCGGGACCGATGGGCGCCCCGGCCGGCATGATCCTGGCGACGGCCGGCCTGGTGGGGCTCAGCATCGCCATCGCCCTGGCCTCCGGGCCGCTGTGGGACCTTTCGACCCGGGCGGCCGCCCAGCTGCTCGACCCATCGGTCTACGTGACGACGGTGTTCAAGTGAACCGCATCCTCACCGGCGTTTGGATCAGCACGATTTGGGTGTTCCTTTGGGGTGAGGTGACTCCGGCCAACGTCCTCGGCGGGATTGCGGTGGCGGTGGCGCTGGTCTTCGTCTTCCCGGCCGCGCCCGAGGGACCCGGCTCCAGCTTCCGGCCGGTGGCGGCGATAAGGTTCTTTCTTCACTTCTTTTACAAGCTGGTCGAGGCAAATCTCGTCCTTGCCTGGGAGGTGGCTACTCCGGGAGACCGGATACGCGAAGGGGTGGTCGCGGTTCCTTTGCACATGAGCAGCCGGGGAGTGGCGACGATGGTGGCCAACGCGATCAGCCTCACCCCGGGCACCCTCACCCTGGAGGTGAACATGGAACGCAGGATGATCTACGTCCACGTGTTGCACCTGCACGACCTGGAGAAGGTTCGCAGAGACCTGCACCGGTTTGAGGAGCTTGCGTTGCGGGCCTTCGGCTCCCCGGAGGAGCTGGCGGCCGAAACCGGCCGGGAGATGGGATGAACGCGGTCTACACGATCTCGCTGTTGATTCTGGCGGCGGCCGGCGCCCTCTGCCTGGTTCGGGTGGCGCTCGGCCCGTCCATGGCGGCGCGGATAGTGGCCTCCGACACGCTGGTCCTGGTGGTTGTCGCCAGCCTGGGGGTGGCGGCCGCCCGGTCGCGCTCCGGCCTGAACGCGTCGGTGCTGGTCGTCGTCGCGCTGGTCGGCTTTCTGGGGACCTCGTTCCTGGCGCGGTTCATCGAGAAGGACTCCGGCCGTGACTGACTGGATAGCCGCCGCCGCCGTCCTCTCCGGTGCGGTAATCGTGCTGCTGGCGGCCGTCGGCCTCAACCGGTTCAACGGCGTCCTGGCCAAGATGCACCCGGCGACCAAGTCGGCGACACTCGGCATGCTCCTGGTGGTGGGCGGAGCGATCTTGCGAGTGGAGGCATCCGCCATCCCGACCCTGCTGCTGGTGGGGGTGCTCCAGCTGTTGACCGCGCCAATTGCCGCACACCTGATCGGCCGCGCCGCCTATCGCACGTTGGCGGCCGAGCGAGACCGGCTTCACATCGACGAGCTGGCGGAGCACGAAAGCCCGGACGCTCCGCACGGTTAGACTTCCGTTATGATTGCGCACGCCAAACTCGCCGGTCTCAGCGCCCTGGCGCTCTTTTCGGCTGCCCTGATAATGGTGCTCGTGCTTGCCGGGGGCGTCGAGCGGGGTCCCGGTTCAGGACGGGGCTCTTTAGCCGGTACCCTCGATCAAAGTTTGCTTTCCCCGATGCCCGATGACGCCCAGATCGGGTTGGCCCGGACCGTCCCGCAGGTTTCGGCGCGTCGAGCCGGAGCCGCGGCGCCCGCAGCGATGGCGGATGCCCTCGGTCTTGCGCCGGTCGTTGGGGCAGTTGTCCTGCTCCTCCTGGCAGTTGGGCTGCACTCAGTACCGCAGTTGAGCAGGCCCTCGCTGAGAGGCCCCCCGCCGGCCTAGACGGTCAAGTTTGCCCGGAATTCCCAGACCAGAACTCCGGGGTCTAGAGTTGATATCGCCAGCTATTCCAATCGTTTGGAGGAACCCACCGATGAACCGCCAGCTTTTGTGGCGCGGCCTGTTTGCCGTCCTCGTCATTGCCGGGTCAGTCGCCCTGGCCCTCACCCGTGAACCTCGCCTGGGCTTGGACCTCAAGGGCGGCAGCCAGATCGTCTTGGAGGCCGACACGGCGGACGTAAGGGGCTCCGCCGACGACGCGGTGACCCGTACGGTTGAGGTGCTGCGCCGGCGGGTTGACCAGCTGGGCGTTTCCGAGTCAAGCCTGCAGCGCAGCGGCGACCAGCGGATCATCGTTGAGCTGCCCGGGGTGGAGGACCCCGAGCAGGCGGTGGATGTCATCGGCCGGACCGCACAGCTGGAGTTCCACCCGGTCCTCGGAGCGGTGGCACCCCCCGCAGACCCCGGGGCCGAGCCGGTTCCCGCTGAGGACGGCTCGATCACCCTGACCGATGAGCTGGGCCGGTCGCTGGCGCTCGGCCCCTCGCAGGTGGGCGGCGACGCAGTCAGGGGCGCCGACGCCATCCTGGACCAAGGGGGCGCCTGGCAGGTCAGCATCGACTTCGAGCGGGCGGGCAGCGAGCAGTGGGAGCAGTTGACCGGAGCCGCCGCCTGCAACCCCGAGGGGGATCCCAAACGCCTGGTGGCGATCGTCCTGGACAACGAGATCATCTCGGCACCTCAGGTCGACCCGGGCATCGTGTGCGAAGAGGGCATCGGCGGCGGTTCTACGGTCATCACCGGCAACTTCGGAGAAGAGGAAGCCAAGGACCTGGCCCTGCTGGTCCGGGCGGGCGCCCTGCCGGTTCCGGTGGAGATCGTCGAGCAGCGGACTGTGGGGCCGACGCTGGGCGCGGCGGCCATTGAGGCCAGCACCCGTGCGGCGATCATCGGCGCCGCCCTGACCATCCTGTACATGGTCTTCTACTACCGGCTTATCGGCGGAGCGGCGGCCATCGCCCTGCTGTTGTACGGCCTGATCTCCTTTGCCGTGCTCCTGGCGCTCAATGCGACCCTGACCCTGCCGGGCATCGCGGGGTTTGTGCTGGCCATCGGTATGGCCGTCGACGCCAACGTATTGGTGTTCGAGCGAATACGTGAGGAGTACGTCGGCAAAAAACGGCCCCTGGCTGCCGTCGGCCTCGGTTTCAAGAAGGCGCTCAGTGCCATCGGGGACTCGAACGCCACCACTGTCCTGGCCGCGATCCTGCTGTTCTTCCTGGCGTCGGGCGCGGTCCGGGGCTTCGGCGTGACGCTGACGGTCGGGGTGGCGGTGTCGATCTTCACCGCACTGGTGGTCACCCGGGTACTCATCGAGCTACTGGTGAAGATCCCGGCACTTCGCAATCACCCCCGCATGCTGGGCATTGAGTCCAAGCGGAAGCTGATGAACTGGCTGGACGCCAAACAGCCCGATGTCATAGGCCACAGCAAGATCTTCTTCGCGATCTCCCTGGTTGTGGTGGCCGCCTGCGTTGCCGGACTGTTCCTGCGCAACCTGAACTTCGGCCTGGAGTTCACCGGCGGGCGCCTGCTGGAGTACTCCACCGAGCGCCCGGTAGACATCGAGCAGCTGCGTGACGGCCTGGCCGAGGTCGACCTGCCCCGGGCGCTGGTGCAGGAGTCGGGTGAGGGCAACGTCAGCATCCGCAGCGGCCAGATGAGCACGGAGAAAGAGGCTGAGGTACTGGCCACGGTCGAGGGGCTGGGCGGTTCCGCCGAAAAGGTCCGGGACGAGTTCATCGGTCCGAGCATCGGCAACGAGCTTCGCCAAAAGGCGCTGATCGCTTTGGGCCTGGCTCTGCTGGCGCAGCTTGGCTACTTGGCGATCCGCTTCCGGTGGAACTTCGGACTGGCGGCGGTGCTGGCCATGTTCCACGACGTTCTGATCCTGATGGGCATATTCGCCTGGCTGGGCAAGGAAATCGACGGCGTGTTCCTGGCCGCCCTTCTCACGGTCATCGGTTATTCGATCAACGACTCGGTGGTGGTCTTCGACCGCATCCGGGAACGGCGCCGGGAGCGGGTGAGCGAGCCCCTGGAGAAGGTGGCCAACGACGCCTGCCTGGAGACCTTCCCCCGGACCGTCAACACCGGTCTGGGGGCGTTCTTCATCCTGATCGCTCTCTACGTCCTGGGCGGGGACAGCCTGCAGGACTTTGCCCTGGCGCTGATCATCGGTATCGGGGTCGGCACCTACAGCTCGGTGCTCACTGCGGCTCCCCTGTGTGTGATGCTCGACCGGTGGAAGCCGGCGCCCACCCCGATCCGCAAGACCGCCACGGCCAGGCGCAAGCCGCCCAGTTCGTCCCGCCGGTCCTCTTCCGGCCGGTCCCGGCGGTGAGCGGCCGGCATCGTATCCGCGGGTCTCGAAAGCCTATTGAGGAGGCGCTGACATGAGCCGTTTGGTCCGGGAAGAGGAGCTGCCGGGGATCGGGCGCCGGTACAGCATCGACTGCGACTACGGGGCGGTACTGACGATCGTGGTTCACAACAGCGGCCGGCGGGATATCTACTTCGTCCCGCCGGACAGCGAGATGCCGGTCACGGTGGCTATGAACGACGAGCAGGCGAAGGTTGCCGGGGCGATCCTGACCGGAGGCCTCTCTCCGCCGGCGGCGATCACCGAAATAGAGCAGGTGGTCGACGACCTGGCCATTGAGTGGTACACCCTCAGTCCCGGCTCTCCGGGAACCGGCCAGACCATTGAGGAGCTGCACATCCGCAGCGCCACCGGTATTAACGTGATGACGATCCTGCGGGGTCACGCCGTGATCCACGGTCCCCGGGACTCGGAGAGGCTCGAGCCGGGGGACCGGCTGATAGTGGCGGGCCGCCACTCCAGCATGCCGGCGTTTCGCCGGCTGGTGGTGGGCGATTAGATCGGAAGGTTGCCGTGGGCGATGAGCTGATAGCCCTGGGGGGCGCCTTCCTGGTCGCCGGGCTTCTGGCGCGCATCGGCAGGCGGGTCGGCCTGCCCACCATCCCGTTCTTCATCGCCGCCGGCATCATCACCGGGCCGAACACGCCCGGTCTTACGCTGATCGGCGACGTGCACGCACTGGAATTGTTCGCCGCGGTCGGGCTGGTGCTGTTGCTGTTCCACCTGGGACTGGAGTTCTCTCTGGGCGACCTGACCGCAGGCGGCCGGTCGCTGGCGATGGCCGGAGCGGTCTACATCCTGCTCAACGTCGGCGGCGGCCTGCTGTTCGGCCTCTCGCTCGGCTGGGGGGTGCGGGAGGCATTCGTGATTGCCGGCGCCGTGGGCATCTCCTCGTCGGCGATCGCGACCAAACTGCTGGTGGAGCTGAGACGTCTGGCCAACCGGGAGACGGGTCTGATCCTGGGGATCATCGTGGTGGAGGACGTGTTCCTGGCGCTCTACCTGGCCCTGCTGCAGCCGATCCTCGGCGGCAGTGAGGGAATGGGCGAGTCGGCTTTGCTCTTCTTCCGGGCCTTCGCCTTCCTGGTGACTCTGGTGACGGTTGCCCGGTACGGGGCGAAGTGGGTGGGCAGGCTCATCCACTCCAACGACGACGAGCTTCTCACGGTGCTGTTCGTCGGCCTGGCGATCTTCGGCGCCGGAGTGGCCGAGGAGCTCGGCGTCTCGGACGCCATCGGCGCCTTTATGATCGGCATGATCCTGGCCGAGACCAACCTCAAGCACCGGATTGAAAAGCTGGTGCTGCCGCTAAGGGATGCCTTCGCGG
This sequence comes from Actinomycetes bacterium, assembly GCA_029263035.1. Classification (GTDB taxonomy): domain Bacteria; phylum Actinomycetota; class CADDZG01; order JAHWKV01; family JAHWKV01; genus JAJCYE01. The sequence goes on along the minus strand of JAJCYF010000140.1, from coordinate 4,436 downwards.
CGGTCTTCTTCTTCGCTTTCGGCCTGACCATCGACCCCGGGGACATCGGATCGGTGGGGACCGCGGTTGTGGCTGCGGTGGCGCTGTCGATAGTGCTGAACGTCCTGGCCGGGACCATCGCCGCCCGCCTCTACCGGTTCAACCGGCGGGCGGCGGCCAACATCGGGCTGACGGTGCTGGGGCGGGGGGAGTTCTCGTTGATTCTGGCGACGATGGCCGCCGCGGCCGGGCTGGATCCCCGGATAGGCCCGTTCGTAGCCCTCTACGTCCTGGCTCTGGCGATCCTTGGGCCGCTGCTTGCCTCCCGTTCGGGAATCCTGGCGGCATGGCTTCCGGCCGGCTTCTTCAAGCCCGGGCCGGCCCCCGGCCTTGCCCGGCCCCGGCCCGACTCGGCTCTGGCCGCCCGGCTGGCGGAGCGCAGGGCTGCCGGCGACGAGGCGCCCGGTCTGGTCAGCCAGCTAATGGACCGGCTGGAGGAACCCTGGAGACAGTTCAAGGGGCGCTGGCGCAGCGGCCAGAGCGGCACCGGGCGGCTGGTGCTGCCGCTCACCCTCTTCGCCGGCGTGGTGGGACTCGGGGTCCTCGGTTACCTTCTGAGCGGATTCTCCATCGGGCAGGCGGTGTTGCTGGCATGGGCCGACGTGAGCCCGGCCGACCCGTTCACCGCTTTGACCGGCGGACCGCGCTACCTTTCCCTGGCAATCACAACACTGGGATCTATTGCCCTCCTGGCCGTTATCGTCACTGCCCTTAGCATTGCTTCCGAGGGCGGCCTGGGGCTCTCGTCGAGGAGGCGCCGAATGGAAGAACAGATCGAACGGCTTACCGACCACTACATCGTCTGTGCTTACGGCCGCGTGGGCCGGGCCACCGCTCGCGAACTGGAGTCGGAGGGGGTTCCGTTTGTGGCTATCGACAACAAAGAAGACGTGGAGATCCAGATGCGCAAGGACGGTGTCCTGCACATCCTGGGGGATCCGACCTCGGAGACGGTGCTCCGGCAGGCAGGGATCGAGAAGGCCAGGGGTATCGTCTGCGCGGTCGACTCGGACGCAACCAACGTCTACGTCACCCTGACCGCCCGCTCTCTCAACCCTGAGATCTACATAGTCGCCCGGGCAAGCTCGCCCGAGACTCCGGCCCGGCTGCAGCGGGCGGGGGCGAACCGGGTGATATCGCCCTACCGTTCCAGCGGCCGGCAGATGGCGTTGCTCGTTCTGCGTCCCCGGGTGGTGGACTCCCTGGAGATCCTGGGCCGCCGGCTGGAGGAGGTGGCGGTCGAACCGGGCTCCCATCTGGTCGGCCAGACCGTCGCCCACGCCTGCGGAGCCGCAGTTCCTCTTCTGATTCACCGTTCGGGAGGCGAGACGCTCACCCATCCCGGCCCCGACGTACTAGTGGAGGAGGGGGACCGGATCCTCGCCTGGGGCGCCGACGCCGATTTGAGGCCGATGGAAAGTGCCCGTTGAGCCTGCTGGAAGCGCTGGTCCTGGGCATAGTCCAGGGTCTCACCGAATTTCTCCCGATCTCCTCATCGGCTCACCTGGTGCTGGTGCCCGAGCTGCTGGGTTGGGAGCAGCCCAGCCTCCCGTACGTCGTGCTGCTTCACGCCGGGACCCTTCTGGCACTGGTGGTTTACTTCCGGCGGGAGTTGATAGCAACCGTTGCCGGCATGTTGCGCCCCGGGCCGGCCCGCCGATTCCTGATACTGCTGATAGCCGGCACGCTGCCCGCCGCAGTCATTGGGGTGGCGTTCGAGGAGCAGTTCGAGGATAGTTTCGGCGACTCGTTCCAGGTGGCGCTGCAGCTGATTGTCACCGGCCTGATTCTGGTCGGAATCGAAATCCTGATTCGCCGCAATCCGCGTCCGGCGGACGAGCCGGAGGACCTGACCGGCCTGGACGGCCTGGTCGGCCAGCTTTCCGCCACCAAGGCGGCTGCGGTGGGTTTCGCCCAGGCCTTTGCAATCGTGCCGGGCATCTCCCGCTCCGGCTCGACCATTGCGGCCGGTCTGCTTGCCGGCCTGTCCCGCGCCCAGGCAGCCCGGTTCTCGTTTCTTTTGTCCATCCCGATTCTGTTTGGAACCACCCTTTTCAAAGTGCCGGACCTGGCAGGGGAGAGCGCGGGCATGTCGGCTCTGGTCGTTGGTTTCCTGGCATCGCTGGTCACCGGGTACCTGGCGATCGCGGGGACCATCAGCTTTCTGCAGCGCCGGGGCCTGCTGTCGTTCGCGGCCTACTGCGTAATTGCCGGCACGATCGCCGCTTTTCTCCTCAGATAAGGAGCGGGCAGGCCCTCCCCCGGCGTAGTCAATGCTTTGCCCACTCAGATAAGGAGCGGGCAGGCCCTCCCCCGGCGTAGTCAAGCTTTAGCCACCGGGTAAAGGAGCGGGCAGGCCCTCCCCCGGCGTCGTCAATGCCTTTAGCCGGGGGAGGCGTCTGCCCGCTCCGTCAGCGGGCCCGGCGAAAGAAAGGGCTTTAGTTCTCACGCAACCTGCCGATAGGTAGTCGTAAGAAAGTTTCCGGCAAAGGAAACGATCCCCGCAATTTGGGGGTCGCCCGAAGGGAAGCCCCCGCAGCCCTGAGCGACCCCTCGAACCCGATGCGGCAGCGCTCGCCTTGGTCCCCGCCCAGGCTGCAGCGCTGCCGCTTTCGGGCGTCCTGGCCCCCTGTAACCCCGTCACTGTGGTAGCAAGCCATGCTTTAGAACCGGCCGGTTCCGGGAACAATCTCGAAGTCGAATAATCGGCTCAAGGAGGTTTTTCATGAACTTGCTGCAGACCCTCATCATGCTGGCGGTTGCCGGCCTGCTGGTCGGTGGAGTCGCCCGCATCTTCCTTCCGGGTAGGGAGGCCATCGGCGTCTTCGGCACCATCCTCGCAGGCCTGGCGGGATCGTTCATCGGCGGACTGATCGCAAGATATCTTCTGGGCACGAACAACGGATGGATAGTTTTTGCCCTGGCGGTCGGCGCCGCCATCTTGTTCATCCTCCCGTTCCGGATGTACGTCGCCCAGACGGTGGTAGTGCCCGGAACCCCGGTGCGCCGGGGGATCTTCGGAGCCCGTACGGTGGACCCGGCGTACGACCCGGCCTACTCCGACGGCTACGCCCGGCGTTCCTTCTGGGGCCGCCGCCGGCGTCCCCTTTGGTAACGGTTTCGACCAGAGAAGGAGCGGGCTCAACCGGAGCCCGCTTTTTCTTCGCGAACCGGACCTTTCGATTGGATTAGAAGCTTTGTGAGGAGTACACTAGGAACCTCGAAGGCTCGGTATTTTGTGAAAGTTTCGCTGGTCGGTTTCTGGAATTTTTCCAGCCTACCTCCAACTTTCAGCAGACCATGACCGGGCCTTCGGCGCGTCCTGAGGGACCGGGGTCAGTCTTCGGCCCGCTCCCTACTGCGTTGCCGATGCCGCTGCTCGCGGCTTTGCTCCAGAAGGTCCCGGGCACTCGGCGGGTCCTCGGTAAGCTGCTGCTGGTTTCGTTCGAACAGTGAGCAGAACGGAAAGCACGGGGGGAACCTGAGGTCCAGGTCGGGCCACTCGAACACCTCAACCTTTGGCGGCGGCGGACGGTGGTTGATGACCTCCCCGGTCAGCTCCGGCTCGTGGAACTCGGTGACGGGCTTGCCCTCCATCGCCCGGTCCATGAAGTTCTTCCAGATGGTGGCCGGAAATGATCCCCCGGTGACCGACCTTCCCCGCACGCCGGACATCACGGGGATCTGCCCATCGGGGTTGGGGGCAAAACCCATCCAGACGACTGCGGTGAGGTCCGGGGTGTAGCCGGCGAACCAGGCGTCCTGGAAGTTCTCCGTCGTCCCGGTCTTGCCCGCCGCCGGCCGGGAGATCCTGGCGCCGGTGCCGGTTCCGGACTGGATGTTTCGCTCCAGGACGTAGTTCACGGTGTCGGCAACGTTCGGGTCCATGACCGGCGCCACCGCCGGCAGGCGTTCGGCGACGACCGCACCGCCGGGACGGGTGATCTTGGTGATCACAATCGGGGTGGGCCGCCGTCCGCGTTGGGCAAAGGTGGTGTAGGCCCCCGCCATCTCCAGCGGGGTGACGTCGGAGGTACCCAGAGCCAGGGCGCAGCCGGAGTCGGTCGGCGGTATCGGGACCCCGGTTCGCGCAGCCACCTCCATGAACTTTTGCGGGGTGACCACCTCGTTCATCATCCGGGCGTAAATGGTGTTGACCGAGCTGGTGGTCGCCTCGACCACGTCCAGGTACCCGTAGCCGGCGTTGCTGTAGTTGGCCACCTTCCAGGGCTCGGATCCGTTGCGGCACCGGTCGGTGTTGATGCTGACCGTGGAGCTGCCGGAAAAGGTCGAGTGAACCGACTTGCCCTCCTCCAGGAAGGCTGCCAGGGCAAAGGTCTTGAAGGCGGATCCGGCGGGGCGCCCCCCTCCGGTGCCGTTGACGTCGGCGGCAAAGT
>JAJCYF010000139.1 GCA_029263035.1 Actinomycetes bacterium | reverse complement strand
CCTGAAGGTCCCGCAGATGGAGGCGCTGGCCGCCGCCGGGGCGTTCGACTGCTTCGGCCTGACCCGCCGGGAGGCGCTTTGGGCGGCCGGGGTGGTGGCCCGGTCCAAGAAGAACCAATTGGCCAACGTCGTGACCGGGGCCGATTCGCCGCAGCTGCCGGGTATGACCGCCATCGAGCAGGCATCGGCCGACTTCTGGTCCACCAGCCTGTCGCCGGACAGCTCCCCGGTGGAGTTCGTCCGGCCGGCGCTGAAGGACAAGGGCGTGCTGTCGGCCAAGGACCTGGAGACGGCCACGCCGAACCGGACGGTAAAGGTGGGCGGCGTGGTGACCCACCGGCAGAAGCCGGCGACCGCCGGGGGCACGATCTTCGTCAGCCTGGAGGACGAAACCGGCCTGATCAACGTGATCTGCCAAAAGCAGGTGTGGGCCCGCTACAAGCGGGTGGCGACGAATTCGAAGGCCTTACTGGTAACCGGACGCCTGGAGCGCTACGACGGGGTGGTGAACCTGCTGGCATCCAAGATCGAGCCGCTGAGCCTGACGATGGCTTCAGCTCTGAAGGCCAGGGATTTTCGGTAGCTACAGCAGTGCTTGCTTCACGCTCACAAGGCATGCTTTCGAAGATTCTCCCAAAATACGCGCCATACAATGACCTGGGAACTACTGACACATCCGCAATCCGAAGCTCTACCGATCCTCCGAGGGGTCAGGTTGGAGGGCACGTAGAGGATGCCGCCCGCGTGGCGATCGTGTTCCTACCCTTGCGGGTGCCACGGAAGGCGGGACATCAGGTCTTCGTCTAGGTCTAGCGGCGCTGAACCAGTGATTCATGAACTTATGTTAAATGTTAGGCGTTGGCGTTGACAACGAGCCATGTTTTACGTGACACTCAAGCGGTGCGGGGGCACGCATTGCAGCCTTTATTCCACCTCTAATGCACCTCGCACCTAGCTCGCTCGCAGGTCAGATTTGGCCTAAACACGGCCACGGTACACTGCGATAACTAGTTGGGGGTGTATTGCCTAACGATCACATCGACCGTCGGCCGCTGAAGACTAAGCGGTTACTTGATGCGGCATTAATAGAGTTGACCCTGAAAAAGGGGTTCGACTCGCTGACGGTGGTCGATCTTGCTGGCTACGCAGACATCAATCGCGCAACCTTCTACCGTCACTACTGCGACAAGTACGCGATGTTGACCTCCAAGTTCACCTCCGGAACATGTTCGTGGAAGCTGGAAGGCCTCCCCTGGGGCAATGGCGCCGTGTCCGATCGTTCGTTCAGTCTCGACGGCTTGGAATCAACCCTTGATTACATTGCCAGTCATGATCAGTTCTACAGAGCGTTGCTGGGACGTCGGGGGAGCCCGTGGTTTCAGCATTGGCTGCGCGACTACTGGCTCGATGGCGCGCGTACCAGCATGATTCAACTTGGTGGGGGCGAGTTATGCCCCCTGACGATCGAATCCAACGCCTCGTTCGCAGTGCATGCGTTGCAGGGAATGATTGTCTGGTGGCTGGAGTCCGAAAATCCGTGGAGCAGTCGAACCTTCGCTGAGCGGTACTGCAACATGCTGCTAGTCGGGATACCTGAGGCATCAATTCACCCATCCCAAACGGCCCCGTTACCAGGATTCTCGCTGCGTTAGGCGCGCCAAGGCCTGTCGTCGTGCTCTGAGTCCAGGGGGTCGCTTGGCTCGACTTGACTTCCGACATTTCGCCGTTGACCAAGAGCCTCCACTGCCATCTTCGGGTCGTCTGCCACAAACCGAACCTCGTGTACCGGTTGAGGCGGCTCGGGCTTGGACCAGGGCCACGCCGGTAGCTGGACCTCGAACGGTTCACGCAACGAGACGGCAATGTTGGACCCGCCGGCGACTTCGATCGTCAGCACCCCATCCGCGACCGCGACAGTGCGCTTATGCCCCTTGGCAATGTTGCGCACCTGCGCCTTGTCAATGAGTTCGGTCGGGATCATTATGTCGGTGAATCCGGCGAACCGCAGTCGAAGGTTGCGAGAGTCAATCGTGTGGGGCATCACCCGGAGCGAGGCCAAGAATCCGAAGATCCACAAGAGGCTGATCACCCCGAGGACCAGCAGCGCCCACCGGGCCGGAGGCCACGGAACCAGGAGGTGAACGACCACCAGCTCGACAACGCCCAGCCCAACGGTCACCAGCACAAACGGGCGGAGATCGCTTCCGTACGGGATCGCCACGGCGTCAACGCCGACATCCCTGCGCCCCCGGATCCGCTGCCAGAGTGCATACCAGGTGGCGACGTCGAGGAGTACAACCGAGGCGATAGGCCGGGGCAGCACTTCCTCCAGCGCCATCTTCAGGCTTGCCAGCGAGTCCAAGCCGTTGGCACGGGCCGCCTTGAAGGACCGGCGCAGGACGGCAAATTCGGAGCCTACGAACAGGACAAGGACAAGCTCCAGTGACACAACTGCCGCGGCCGCTACCTTCGGGTTAATACCCCCGCCGCCGATGAACAGGATCAACTCTCCGACCAACAGGATCGGCAGCCCCCACCTGATCAGCCGGCGGAACCGGCTCATGCTCTTAGTCTCTCCGACGGCTCCGGCATCCTGACCACATGCACGGTACTAGATCGGATCTCGGCGTGCCGTGACCGAGACACCTACCACCAGCAGCGCAAGGCAGTAAGAACTCAACAACAATAGGGCCGTCCGCCACGACAGCAAATCGCCCTCTATGGTGGACCAACCCATCAACGCAGCGCTCAAACCCCCCGGCAGCCACCTGCCAGCGGAGGGCAGCAAGCCAATGAGCGGACCCTCGACTGCGAATAGCCAGACAGACGCGACCGCTATCGCCTGCACTGGGCCCTTGGCAATCGCGCCGATACTGACGCCGATGAGACCAAACATTCCTGCCGCGATAGTCAAACCCGTCGCCACCCGAACCCCGTCGGCAATGAGCTCCGAACCCGGAGATCCCTTAATGAGCAGACTCACGTACGCCACCGCCAAGCTGGCTGCGGATGCGGCCAGCGAAAACACCACCCCACCGAGGACGACGACCACTGACTTGGCCGCCAAGGTAAGAGTTGGGTTGGGGCAGGCCAGATAGGTCAACTCTGAGAGGCCATGCCTACGCTCGCCGGCAACCACCACGATCCCGAGAATCAGCGCTAGATTCGCGCCCGCCGAAGATGCACCTAGTACGTTCTTGACCCCCTGAGAGGTTTCAAGCCCGAAAGTCCCACTGCTCCCAGCGATGGCCGCAGTGATCCCCGCAAACAGTGAGGACAAGCCGACCGCCAGAGCAACCAACGCCAGGAACGTCCTGGTGGTGGTCAGCTTGAGAATCTCCGCCCGGACCAGCCGCAAATGCCTAGACATCGCCGCGCCCCGAGGTCAGGGACAGGAAGACATCCTCGAGGACGGCGGGACAGACTCCGAGCTCGTGGATCACGATCCCGTGAGCGGCGGACACCTGTCCCACCTGCTCGGCGCTTGCGTTGGCGACCCGGATGGATCCCTCGGACGACAGGTTTGCCTCCAAACCTTCCGAGACCAGGATCCGGCAGAAGGACTCGTTGCAGGCCGTTCGAACCCGGACATCGGGGGTGGCTCGGCCTAGGGACTTCAGAGGTCCGGAGTAGACGAGGCGCCCCCGATCAATGATCACCGCGACGTCAGCCACCAGCGCCACTTCGGACAGGAGATGACTTGAGAGCAGGACAGTGCCGCCGGCGTCCGCAAAGGCTTCGAGTGACCGGCGCAGCCAGCGTATACCCTGGGGATCCAGTCCGTTGGCCGGCTCGTCCAGAACGAGCACCTCGGGTTGGCCCAGGAGGGCTGCTGCGAAGTTCAGGCGCTGCCTCATTCCAAAAGAGAACTCTCCAACTCGTCGATCTCCAACTTCTGTGAGACCGACGATCTCAAGGGTCTCACTCACCCGGTTGCGGGGCAGACCAGCGGCCAGAGCAAGTATCCGAAGGTGATCGGATGCCGTGCGGGCAGGATGAAACCCCGCCTCGAGAACCGTCCCGACGAGCCTGACGGGATCGGCCAACGATCGGTAGTCGCGGCGGAAGAATCGCGCCGTTCCAGCGCTAGGTCTAGTAAGGCCCACAAGCATTCTAAGGGTCGTCGTCTTCCCCGCACCGTTCCGGCCCAGGAAGGCGGCAATCTGACCGCGCTTGACCGTAAAGCTGAGGCCATCCACGGCGAACTGGGAACCAAATCGCTTGGTGATCCCATCAACGACTATGGCGTCCGCTGTGAGCTCTGGCGGTCCAGAGGTCGCCATCATCGACGGCCCAAACGCGCGTCGAGGAGCGTCAACCGCAACGGCCGACGCCCCGACGCTCAACTACATCGATCAGCAGGACCGCCGACCTAGCAGTGGTAGCCGATAGAGACCAGGATTGAAACGAGGGTTCCCTGTGCCCCTTCGTCCGGAGACATCCCGGCCTTCTCCTCCAGGAACCGCTGAAGCTCCTCGGAACTCATGCCGGCCAGTTCTTCGAACGAACAGTCCACCTTGGTGTCGCCAATTCCTACCTTGTCAAGACTTGCAGTCGTCATTTTGCATTTCCCCTTTCGCATCGCTTGACCCCTTGAAGTTAAGTTCTTTCGACTTCCCTCTCAATGCCCAACTACCGCCGAATGAAGCATTAGCAACGGATGGGGGAAACTGTTTCAATGGGCGGGCTCCGGTTCGCTGGCGCACTCCGACTACTTGGTCGCCCGCTTCTGGAGGAGCCATGACGACGGCGTCCTGCGCTCCGAAGAAGGCGCGATCGACATGATGCCTGATGTCGAGGAACCTGCTCCAGGTCTCGTTTAGGTAGTCGCGAGTGTGCAGGCAGGTCTGATAGCAGGTGCCCAGTCCGCTTGTTCCCCCATCGGAGAGGTGAAGGATGCCGCGCGTCCGAATCTCTCCCTGCACCTCGGACGGCAGCACCCGATGCAACGTCGGGCTATAAACGCTGATTATGACCCGGCCGTCGGGTCTGACGATTCGTGCCAACTCGGCCAGCATCGCAAGCTGCCAGTCCTCCGGCAGGTGAGTAAAGACCGACACCACGAACACCAGGTCGAAGGCGTCGGATGGGAAGTCCAAGGGCGGCCAGTAGCTAGAATGGTGCCAAGTCGCAAGCCCCCCTAGGTGTTTGAGACACCAGGCAATCGCCTCCCCGTCGGGATCCGCACCGTGCCAATCGATCAAAGGCCAGCCCGGAGCCAACTTTCGTAGCACCCGCCCGCACCCGCAACCCAGATCCAGGCAACGCATTCCCGCACCGGACTCCCGGAGCCCACCCAGAATCTCGATCGTCTTCGCGATACTCACTCCCATCGACTCGAACTGATCGGGGTCCCTGGACGCGCTTACCCGCCACCGAAGATCGGATGGCGGCATCGGCAGTTCGAGCGGGGTTCCACTCACTTCGCGGCCCGGTCAGGCGGTTCGGCTATCCACATGGTGCGCAAATTTCGACGAAGGAAGTCGCGGTACGGGAGCCACGCGTAGCCCCCATCGGCCCACCGTGGACCCCAGCTATTGCGCACAAGGAGAGCGCCCGGCCGGTCCTGGCCAGGGGACCGCTGCGCATCGTCATAGCCGACTAAGGCAACCGCATGCTCGCCGAACACCGTCTCTCCATCCTCCGGCAATCGGACTACATCGTCGTGGAACGCCTCCAACAGGAGCGGGTGCAGCGGGATGGTGATGGCCACAGGCGCTGCATTGCCTAGAGAGGTCCTGGCCACGGGCAGGAGTTCTGTGCCGTCGATTCGCCAGTACCGCGAGCAGGCTCTCGCAGGCGCATCCCGGCGGACAGTCTCCGGTGGATCCTGGTCAACGAGCTCGTCTTCCAGCGGCCAATCCTGCTCGGCCACCATTCCGGCTTCGAACCAGGCGCGAAAGCTGGCCTCAAGCGTGGTACCGCACCCGTTAGGTCTCCCGGCGATGGCTCGGCCCATCCGGTAGTTGAACAGCACCGAGGGCGTGAAGGATCGCTCCCCCGCTCGGGTCGCATAGAAGCCAGCGATGGAGGTCGTAACGGCGGCCGCGCAGAGGGGCCGGAATCCTTGATCGATAACCGGAGGAAACCAGGCGCGCAGATCGACACCGCCGGCCAAAACTCCGGGCTCGGGCGCCCGAAGCCACTCAGGAAGTCCGATCTTGCCCTCGGCGTGGGGGCTAAGGCAGGGGAAGGGCTGAACGCGGTCTATGGTCGGGTTCACTTGTCGCCCTGCTCCAGGAACTCACGCATCGTCGCCAGCAGAGACAGGGCGTCCTCTCGTTTGGCGTCCTCGGCCTCGTGGAGCAGGTACCTTTCAATCGCCTCATACTCATGGTCATCCACCTTGTCTCGAAGCCTGGTGAGGATCGACATCGCCCTCCGTTCGGAATAGTGCAGGGACTTGGCGATCGCGATAGCCTCAATTCCCGTAGCGGCGGCAAACACCCGGCCCGCGACTGCGTCTTCGATGGCAAGCCTTATCGAGATCAGCGGATCGGTGAGTGCCCGATGACTCTCTTCCTCGCACAGAACGGCAACCTCATCGTCGGCGTCGACTTTGCCGGACCGATAGGCCTCGTAGACCCTCCCCACACCTACCATCCCGAACGGCGCGCACTCGACCGCCCGGAGCGCACCGATGCTCGCTGCACCGAAAACGGGGACTCCCATATCAAGCGCAGTTAGGATCTCCTTGGGAGAGATGGACAGGTTCTGATGGAAATTCCCATCCACCAGACCGATTGCCCGTGGTGGACTCGATCGCTCCACCAAGCGGGCAATATCGCCGCGCTTGACCGGGGGCAAGTACTCGGCTTCAAACACCTGCTGGGCTCTTCCCACGTCCAGGCTCGGACCCATGAAGACCGTAGCCGGCGCCCCGTTCATGCAGAGGCCGGCGACGCATTTGGAGCTACCCGGGCTAGGGCCGAGCGCCACGCCTGCGTCGCCCGGGGGCCGAGCTTACAGCGGTCCACCGCATACGATTCCAGCGCTGGGACGATGGTCCGGACCACGCTGACCGGGATCTGAGGGGGAGAGAGGTCTACCGCCAAGACGCTGTCGATCCCCGCAGCCACCAAGCGGTCCAAGATGAAGTCGAGATCCTGGACCACGTCGCCGCTGCGGAAAGACGGGATGGTGCTCCAGTCGGTCAAGCACGAGGTCGGTTTCCAGCTCCAGGAGTCCAGGTCGCCCGCAACCGCTCGCTGAACATGGATCCGGTGCCGTGACACCTCCTCGGTGGACAGGCTTATGTCTTCCCGTACCGCCTGAATGTCCACGGCCCTGCTCTGGGCACACTCCGTGATCGCCCGGGTTACGGCAACGCCGGCGTCGGGGTGACACCCGAACCCCCAGTGCCGGCTGGACAATGTCGGCCCGAGATCTTCGGCCACCTGCGCTAGGAACGTCGGAAGACCCAGGTCGGAACCGATGCACACCAGACGGATAGACAGATCCGCAGCCCGGAATCGGTCAATCAGCTCCATCGCGCAGTCGGGCAGGGTCTCCATATCGACGTGAGGATTGAGATTTCTGAGTAGAGCCAGTTCGGGGCTCGGTCCCTGCGTCTGCTCAAGCGCCCTGGGTAACTGGCCGCTGATGAGAGTGGCCAGGGTCATCGCATCCCTCTCGACGAGCTCGCACAAGCCGTGACAGAGGGCCTCCTCCAGGCTATTGCCGGAGGCTAGGCCGTTCGTCGTCGCTATCTCGAACGCGGGCGGCTCATGGTAGCTGGGACCGTAGATGACACTGCAGTGTGGCACCAGCACTTCCTCGCGACGGAGCATATCCCAGGCGGCGAGCCAGGAAATCGGGAGACCGTCGCGATAGTGGCGAGAGAGCGTGAGGTTATAGTCGCGCGGAGATACCGCTGGAATGCCGGCCTCCTCGAGCTCGGCGTAGGACGCAATGAGCGACGGATGCCTGGGCAGGCCGGCGGAGAACCGTTCGATCGCCTCCATCGCCGCCGAGGTCCGAGCGTCAGTAGGGGTGGCCCCCTTGCCGTTGTAGACCGAAAGGGTATCGTTCGATCTCGGACAAACGGCGCTGAAGACGGGGATGCCGATCCGGTCCAGGCCCGTGATGTCCGCTATGCGAGTAATACCCGCGCGGAGGAAGTGCGGCCGTATCCTCGCTAAAGTTCCCTCAGAGTCGAGCTCCCTGGTCCACGACCCCCTGGCCTTGGGAGCGCACGTTCTCAACTGCAAACCGGCACATCCTCGCGTGCACCCAGTTGAACGACCGACCTGCCGTCCCCCAGGTACTCAAAGCAGAGCGGGACCTGATCGCCGCTGCTCACCTCCATCTGCTCCGGAAACCCCCACCCTGCGGAGTACCAATGGCTTAGTGGCCCGCCCTTCCAGGGGGCCGTGGACAGGCTTACTCCAGGGCTCAATCGGGCAACGAAGTATACGATTACGCCGTTGACTCGCCCACCCCTGGTGGCCTCCAGGATGACCTGATTGCCAAAGTTCCGGACGCTGGAACTCAGGTCGACGGCGTAGAGGGGCGTGGGTTCCGAAAGCCGCTCCCACTTCTGAACGATCTCCGGCCGCTCGAAGAAGCCAGCTACCCGCCGGCTATCGACCTCGAGCATCGGCTGGAAGTCGATACCGAAGCGTCCCTTCCACCTCGCTACGTGGTTGGGGGTCACCCGATGACGAGCCAATTCGTCGCCGGGGATCTCAACCAGGTACGCGTACGCCTGCAATCGGTTAGGGATGAGCCGGGCGCCGGGGATCAGGAGGCGATCGCGGGCATCTTGGAGCGCTTCCCAGATATACATGTCCAGGGCGTCGTTTCCGATCAGGTCCGTGGTGAGAACCGTGGCTGGCTCGGGTAGGCAGGTGGTGGAGGACCAACCCTGGACAACCTCGATCACCTTCCCGAAGTCGCTCCGTTCGGCCAGCAGGGCGGCTAGACTCCCGCTCCGGGCCGGCTCCACCGCGTAGACCTTGCGGGCTCCCGCGGCCGCGGCCGCGATCGCCAGGACCCCCAGGCCCGTTCCAAGGTCGAGCACCACATCATCGGGGGTCACGACCTCCTGAATCGCCTGGATGAAGGTCGGCTTGCGAACCGGATCCTCGAGCATGGCGATGTTCATGTAGGCCAACCCGTAGCCTCCGGTCGGGAACATCAGGTCGGAGAATCCGGGCCTGACCGCGTCGACCAGGATGCCCGCGCCAACCATCGATGCGATTGTTGAAAGCATCTCCTCGGCCGAGCGCCTCCCCCGAAGCCGAGGGGCAAGCCGCGCCAGACCATCTTGCACGCTCGTCGGCGTATGGAAGACGTCAAGGATTGCTAACGCGTGCTGATCCATGTCGAACACGCGTAGGTCGTGGTGGATCCGGACAGCGTTCGCGCCGTCGAGGGCCACAATCAGCTCGGGAATCCTCTGGAGAACCGACTCCGGGGAGAGCGGCATCACGCCTGGGCTCCCCCATTGCGGATCGCCTTCGAAATCGCGTCCAGGACGGGACGGCGGAAGTCGCCTAGCGAACCAAACTCGAGGGAGCCGTCGGTCCAAGATGTTCCATTAGTAGGCAGAACGACGTGGTATCCGTCCTCCACGAGCAGGCTCACGTTTCGCTGCACGGCCGGCTTGTTCCAGGCCGTGGAACTGGTGGCCGGAACGATTACCACAGGACACGACGCCGCCAAGACAATTGAGCTGAGCAGGTCATCGGCGATGCCGTTTGCGACCCGGCCCAGAAAATTCGCCGTAGAGGGCAGGATCAACAGCACATCCGCCCAGTTGGCCAGGGCGATGTGCGTCTTCAGCCTCCCGGGAATATCGTCCCATCCGGTAGCCACCTCGCAATCCGGAATCGTCGCCAGGGATTCGACAGTAAGGAACCGTTGGGCCATTCCCGTGAGCACCACCCGCACCTGGGAGATACCCAATTCCGAACGAACCCACAGCACCATATGTGGGACGATCACAGAGGAGGAAGATCCGCAGACTCCCACCAACAGCTTGATGGACGCGAGGCCGCGTTCTCTAACGACCTTCATGATAAGAACTCCCCGAGCACATCCAGGTGCGCAGAGGCGCGAGCCAAAAGCGCCTCTCGATCGTCCGCTTGACCGAACGCCAGGACAGCCTGGGCCTGATGGTCGAGAATCCTCCCGGCCACTAAAGCTGGCAACCTCTTCAGGGCGCGGCGACGGTCCAAGCGTGCGTTCCCCTCCCAATAGCCCTCGAACAGACTGGCCAGCTGGGATCTCAAAGCCTTGGTCGATGTGCCCAGGGCGGCGGACGCCTCGACTAGCTCGCCGAGCAGAAAGGCCAGATCCTGCATCTGATCGCCCCAACCCGCCTCCCGCCAGCCCATCAGTCGGATCGGATCGGCTGCAGTGCAAACTCCGAGGCTAAATCGGCCGTGAACTAGTCCGAACGTTGCGGAATCGCCGTCGGGGATTTCTGCGGCCAGCACGGCCAGACTCCCGGCCTCGTCGACCGGCAGCGAGTTGCGTGCACTACGGATCCGGTTGCGCCACTCCGGGGAGTCGAACCAGGCAGGCCAACGGCGCTCCGGCAAATCCGACAAATCCGGCAATGGGCAATCCACGCTGTGGATAAGTTGCAAGACAGAGCCCAGATCACGTAGCTGAACCCGTAAGGCAGACCCCGATTGAGGCAGGATGTCGCACAACAACCTCGAGGTCGGTTGCAGCGGCCACACCGCCATGCAGTGCTCGACCACTGGAAAGGCAAGCGGCGGGGGGTGACCGAGTACCGTGGCCAGGCTCTCGATCTGTCCCGAATCCAGGTAGGACCCCGGGGTCAGATACATCTCGACCCAAGCGAATCCAGAATCTTCCGCAAGACAAAGTCTTCGGACGAAGGGCCCGTTTAGCTCACGGACAACGGCATTGCGTTTGATCATCCGGTTTGCAGCCGGCTCAGGTACGGTCGCGCGATGTCGAGTCCCTCCCGACGAAAGCGGTTGGCCATCGCATCGAACCGATCCTTGGCTTCTTCTGCTCCCGAATCAAAGGCATCGAGAAGCCCTTCGGCCACCAGCCGGCTCCGATGCTGACCGAAGCTCATGGACGATTCGGCAAGGCTCGGATCTTCGGCAAAGGCCAACCCGTGCCCCAGCCGAAGGGCCATGGGGGGACAGTCGTCTCGAAGGTGGGATGCTAGATCGGCCTGAAGATCGCCTACGAAACCGTTGTGGGCCATCCACACCCCGCGCTCCAGGTAGAGCACGCCGGCGTCGCGGCGGGACCAGGAGGCCGGATGGTTCACCACCTTGAATTGAAACGGAACCCAGGCCTTGTTCAACAATCTGGTAACGACATGAACCAACTCTCGGGCACCGGCCGCGTCCTGAAGGGTGAAGTACACTCGAACCAGTTCCCCCGACACGTCGCTGGGTCCTGCATCGCCTATAAACAGGTACCACCCTGGCATGGCATACCGCCTCTCGGGAGGTAGGCGCACACCCACCCGGGTTCCCTCCGATACAAGGTCGCGGGATCCAATGCGCAGGGTGACGCCATTCTTGGAAACCAGGGATGCGCCCTCGTCCATTGTCCAACCCCAATCCACGTAGCCCGACCCCGCATGCGCCAAGCTGAGGGATTCGGCAAAGTCGAAGTCTTCGTAGTCTGGAAGGGCCGACACCCCCAAGCCCTTTCGAGACAGTGCCCGGACAGCGACATAGTCGCCAGCGTGATAGGCAAGGTAGATGAAACGTGCGAGAAATTTCAGCAGAGGTCGCGACGGGTCGCGTTCGGTTTCAGGGGACAGGGTTCCCACCAAGGGGTGGCTGAAGCTTGACGAATCGACAATCTGGACCTCACCGGCAATCTTCAAAAAAATATCCAGGTGACTTTTCACCCGCGCGGCATCTGAATGAACGCGACAGCCCGCCCTGGATCGGCCACGAATCGTTTCCCGAACAGCAGAGCAACGTGACCCTGCCTACCGAGCGAACCCAGCTGCTGCAGTCGCGTCGATGCAAGCAGCAGCAGACTCACGCCGGCGTACTGGGCTACGCACTCGACCTCTAGCGGGCGTTCGGAGGACCGCTCATACGCGTCAAGAAACGTCGCAACGTTCCAGTGCGTAATACGTAGCGCCTCCAGGCCAGTGGCTGAATCGTGGCACCGCATCTCCAGCCAGGGCAAGACTAGCTGTCCCACTACGAAGCCCACGTCCAGGTGACGATCGCCGAAACCCATCACCTCCCAATCGATGATGCGGACGGGAAACTCTGGTGACGATCCGAATAGAACATTGTCGTCCCGGAGGTCGAAGTGAACCAGATAGTCGTGGTTCCACGACTCGTGAAGTCCTCGGAACTCTGATTCCAACTCCTGCATCGCCGCAAGAAACGAGTCGAACTCAAGCCCACAGCCGAGCGAGTACTCGACTGGATCCAGGATCGTGTCGAGTGGAACTGGGGGTACCAGCAGCCAATCCGGGTGCAGAATCGATATTCGCGTGGTTGGGACAGAGTGGAGGCCGCCTAATGCCCGGCCTAGGCCTCTCAAACCAACCTCGGGTACCTGACGGGCACCGCAAACCAGATCGCGCAGGGACCGGCACGGGTTAATCGCATCGAGCACAAGGAGGGGAATGGAGGCGTTGTGGGCAAGAATCGTGGGCAGCGCGCGGCTCAACTCAGCATCGATCCCCTGGTCGTGCAGAAGTTGCAACCTGACCGATTCGTAGTCGTTCGTCAACACCGTGTCATTGTCTGCGCACTTGATCAGAGCACTCGACCCGTCGGCGAAGTCAACGAGTACCACGAGTCGGCGGGAGCCGCAAACCCTGGTGGCCGTTATCTCCGCATGGCGGAGACCCGCCATAGCGAGAAGCTGTTCCACTCGCGGACGGTCGATTTCCGCGAGTCGGTCTCTGGGGGAATTTCGCCGGCCCGGGCGCGGCAAATGAAAGCCGAGGGTGCTGCTTCGAAGCGCATCTTCTGCCGTGAACATCAGTGACTCCCCGCAGCCAAGCTCGTCAGGGCGATACGAACTCGCTCAAGATAGGTTCGCGTGTTCTACCCGGCAAGATGCAGATCGGTGGGTGTGTCGCGTTGGCGACGGCATGCGGGATTTGTCGCTAGGTTGGAATGGACGACCGGGCTGAAAACAAGATGCCGACCTAGAACGAAATCAGTAAGCGCCTGCGTTCCATCGTCAGAGCAAGCTACTCAATCTGACCGTGGGCTTCGACTGCTTCGGGTTGACCCG
>JAJCYF010000138.1 GCA_029263035.1 Actinomycetes bacterium | reverse complement strand
GCGGGCCCGCTCCAAGCCGGCGGAATCCCGGTAGACGACATCGCCGAACTCGTCGATGGATGCGGTGAGGCCCTTGAGGGTGAGGGGGAAGACAAAACGGGTCGGGGCATCGGCAGAGGTCAGGATGATTTCCTCCTTGACGCCGGCGTTGGTTGATGTCAGGCGGACATCGGTGCTCTTTTGGACCTTGGTGTAGGTAACGCTGTTGTTCGCACCCTTGCCTTTGACCTTGGCAGCTTTGTCCATCCCGAAGGCGACCGAGTGTTCGGAGTCGAGCGTGAGCTTGACCAGCTTCGAGCTGTCTGCGGTATCGGCCAGTTCCAGGTCGAAATCATTCGCTTTGGCGCTGCGGCTATCCCCATCGGAAGCCTTCAGGCTGGAGTCGATGGGCAGCCATGCTTTGTCCTGCTTGAAATGTACCGGCTCGGGGTAGGTCCGGGTTTCAATCTCGCCCGGAACCCTGCCGGTGAAGACCTTGGTGGTGGCAGTACGCCGCTGCACGATCTCGGTTCCGGCTTCCCAGCCGTCGGGAAGGGTGTCGGGGGGCGGGCTTATTGCCTCGAGCGGATTTGATGGAGTTTCTGCCGGTGGGGCCGGCGGCGGCGTGATGGTTTCTTTAGCGTCGGCTGCTCGCAGAGCGGCGGTATCGACCTTGTCCAGGACTTCTTGGGGATCGGGAGCTTCAGTTGATACCTCGGCGTCGGAAGACTTGGTGGAGCTGGACTCGGTAGCAGCCGCGGGCAGGGAGGGTGCCAGCGTCACCAGCAGGGATAGCGATAGCGCCAGGAGCACCAGCTTGCGGGGCGCTAGACGACTCGGCATGCGCGCGATGAAAACCCGACGATCAATCCTTGGCATGGAATGCCCCTGTTCCAGTTGTTGTGTGGTCTACCTATCGGCAGGATGTGACAGTTGCTTAAGGGTCAATCCAAACATTGGCAATGAATAATGCCGAAGACACATTTTGCCGGGGCGGTTTGACCAGCACTAGGAGAAGATCGAGGCCGGACTCAAATGGCTCCCGTCAGAACCGTTCCTTGATGGTCTCCTCGCCGGAAGCAGTTAACGCTCCCGGGATTAGGGCCTGCCTTGCTGGAACCTCGTCGGGTCCCGGGGCAGGCCGTCGAAGCCCCTCCACAAAAAGGCCAGCAGGTGGTCGACTATCCGTTCCCGCTCCGGGGTCTTGCCCTCGGCAAGCCACCAGGAGGTGACCGACTCGACCCCCCCGAGCATGGCGTGGGCGTACAGGGGAGCCCCCTCGGCGTGCAGGCCGGCGCCTTTCATCACGTCGGCGATGGCGGTGCTGAGCCCCCGGGCGATGGACTCGCGCACCTCGTGAAGGCGGTCCCCCACCCCGGGATCGAGCTCGGGCGATGAGTGGACCAGCAGGTGGAAGCCGGCGGTATTCTCCTCGGCAAAGATCAGGTAGGCGCGCAGGCCGTACTGCAGGCGCTTGCGGGGGTCGCTGGATGAGCCCATCGCCTCCCACAGAGAACGCAGTAGAGTATTTATGTGGGCGTCCAGGACGGCCATGAAGATATCGGCTTTGCCGCCGGGAAAGTGCCGGTAGAGCATGGGTTTGGTCACCCCCGCCCTGCGAGCCAGCGCCTCGACCTCGGTCTTGCGGTAACCCTCGGTACCAAACAGGTCGGCGGCGGCGGCCAGCAGCCGGCGGCGGCGTTCTTCCTTCGAAACCCGTCTTCGCGGCTCGGTCAAAGTTACCTCAGGTAACTCGTAACGTTTGGCACTCTCACGTGTCTTTCTCTATGTGAGCGAAAAAATCCCCAAGGCAGTCAGTCGCCTACGCCGCCCCCAGCTAGCCTGGAAAGATGCGGCGTTCAAAGAAGTTTACTCCAGGTACGTTAAGCCGGTACACGCTTACGTTCTCAAACGGGTGCGCAACCACCACGATGCCGAGGACCTGACCGCCCAGGTATTTTCCCAGGCACTCAAGCATATGGCGCCCCGGGAGCCCGGCGAGCCGGAGATCGCAGCGTGGCTGTTCACCTCCGCCCGCAATGCCAGCGCCAACCACAGCCGCAAGTTCGTAGCCACGGTCTCCATCGAGGAGATCGAAGAGCCGGCCTCCGACTCCGCCAACGATTCGGACCTCAGCCAGGCACTGGTCGACGAAGAGCAGATCGCCGAGCTGCTGAGCGCAGTGCGCAAGCTCCCCGCCGAGCAGCGCCACGCCATGATCCTTCGATTTGTTGAAGAGCTAACCCATGCCGAGATCGCCCAGGCGCTCGGCCGCACCGAGGGCTCCGCCCGGGTGCTGGTGCACCGGACCCTGGCCACCCTGAAGAAGGAAGTCTCTTGAACGCCTGGATGTTCCCCGGACAGGGATCCCAGAAGGCCGGCATGGGCCTGGACATTGCAGGCGCCTCCGAGCTGTTCAAGGCCGGATCCAGTGTGGTCGGCCGGGACCTCGAGCGCCTGTGCACCGTCGACCCGGACCCCGCCTGGGCCCCGGACGTGCTTCAGCCCGCCCTGTTCGTCACCGAGGTTGCCATCGGCCGCAAGATGCAGTCCCTGGGCGTTCAGCCCGACGCAGTCGTGGGCCACAGCCTGGGTGAGTTCCCCGCACTGGTGGTCGCCGGGGCTCTTGAGTTCGACGAAGCGCTCCGCCTGGTCGCCCTTCGGGGCAAGGCCATGGCCGATGCCGGGCGGCGCAACGAGGGCGGCATGGCCGCCGTCATCGGGCTGGACCCCGAGAAGATCTCCGAAATCTGCGCCGCCGAGGGCGACGTGTGGGTCTCCAACTACAACTCTCCCAAGCAGACCGTGATCTCCGGCAGGGACCGGGGGCTGGCGGAGGCGGCCGGGCGCTGCATGGACGCCGGCGCCATGCGGGTTGTACGCATCAAGGTCCCCGTGGCCGCCCACTGCCCGCTGATGCAGCCGGCCCGGGATACCTTCGAGAAGGCTCTGGCCGAGGTCACCATGGTCCGGCCCGCCTGCCCGGTCTACTGCGACGCCGACGGCCGCGCCCACACCGACCCCGCCCAGATCAAGGCGCTGCTGGTCGAAGCCATCACGGCCCCGGTGCGCTTCACCGATGCGGTGCGCCGCATGCGGGACGACGGTTTTTCGACATTTATCGAGGCGGGGCCCGGAAAGGTGCTCCGCGGTCTGGTCCGCCAGATCGACGCCGGCGCAGAGCTGGACGGCGTTTCCAACGATGAAGAAGCAACATCACTTATCTCAAGGAGAAATAACATCAACTACCAATCCGAGCCGGCCGGGGTGTCCTCATGATTGCCTGGTCCGACACAGTTGCCGATTCAGCGCCCGGCGAGGCGCTGGTTCTTGAAGAACGTCTGGTACTCGCACCGTGCAGCGGCCGCTTCTGCCCCGCTCCGGCCAAGCCCTTCACCTCCGAGGGGGAGTACGTCATGGAGGGGCAGGTTGTAGGCAGCGTCACGTCCTCCAACGGCCAGGAAGTACCGGTCCGCTCCACCTTCGCCGGCTGGATGATGGGGTACATGCTTCCCCACGGGGCGCCCGTCCAGGGCTCCGAGCCGGTTCTGTGGCTGCGGCGCACGTAGCTTCCGACCCCACCAACATGATGCGAGTAGCCATTACCGGCCTGGGCAAAGCCGTGCCCTCCCGAATTGTGACCAACGCCGAGATCGCCCCGCAGGTGGGGGTCTCCACCGATTGGATTGAAACCCGTTCCGGAATTCTCGAGCGGCACTACGCCGCGCCGGAGGAGTCGACCTCAAGCCTTAGCACCACTGCCGCCCTGCAGGCGCTTAAGGTGGCGCAACTCGACCCGGAGAACCTGTCGATGGTGATCTGTGCCACCTGCACCCCCGACTACATCCTGCCGGGAACGGCGAGCATCATCCAGGACAACATCGGGGCCACCAGAGCCGGTGCCTTCGACCTCAACGCCGCGTGCTCGGGTTTTGTCTATGCGCTGTCCATCGGTGCGTCGCTGATCGGAACCGGAGCCGCCACCAGCGTCATGGTGGTCGGCGCCGACCTTTTGAGCCGGCATCTGGACTTCACGGACGCCATGACCGCTCCGCTGTTCGGGGATGCCGCGGCGGCAGTGGTACTGGAAGCCGACGAAAACGCCGAGCCCATCCAGTTCGAGATGGGATCCGACGGCTCGGGGCTGCACCAGGTCCTGGTTCCCGGCGGAGGCAGCAAACTTCCCGCCGACGGCGATCGTTTCAACCCGGCCTGCATGAACGTAACAATGCAGGGTCGTGAGGTCTTTCGCAACGCCGTGCGGGTGATGAGCGAGCTGGGCGCCCGCTTCGGCAGGGACGGGTTCGAGCTGATGGTCGCCCACCAGGCCAACCGGCGAATTCTCGACGAGTGTGCGGTCCAGATCGGGGTCGACCGCTCCAAGGTCTACCAGAACATCGAGCGCTACGGGAACACCTCGGCCGCCTCCATACCCCTGGCCCTGTGCGACGCGTGGGCCGAAGGCAGGCTGAACCCGGGAGATCGCCTGCTGATGGTCGCCTTCGGCGCCGGCTACACCTGGGGAGCGGCCCGCATGAACTGGACGCTTCCCGCCCCGACCGAGGTCGCAGCGGCCCTGACGCCGGCCACCGGCCTGGCGCCGGCACGGGCGTGAGCACGTCGGGTGCAGTACTGGACGGCAAGGTGGCTCTGGTCACCGGCGCCGGCGGCGGGATCGGCCGCGCCTCGGCAGTTGCACTGGCCGCCGAGGGGGTAAAGGTGGCCGTCGGCTACCGGGGCAACAAGGACGGCGCGCTGGAAACCGTCTCCCTGTGTGAAGGGTCGATGGAGTTCAACATCGACATCTCGAGCACCCAGAGTGTTGCCGGAGCCTTCGACGAGATCGAGGAGGCCATGGGCCCGGTTCAGATCCTGGTCAACAACGGAGGCATCAACCGGGACGGGCTGCTGATGCGGATGAGCGAGTCCGCCTGGGACGAGGTCATCGATGTCAACCTCAAAGGGGCGTTTCGCTGCACCAAGCGGGCGCTTCCGGGCATGCTTAAGGGTCGCTGGGGCCGGGTAATCAACATCGGATCGGTAGTCGGCACCACCGGGAACCCCGGGCAGGCGAACTACGCCGCCGCCAAGGCCGGCCTGGTCGGGTTCTCCAAGGCGCTGGCGCTGGAGGTGGCTACCAAGGGCATCACGGTCAACGTGGTGTCACCCGGCCTGGTGGAGACCGACTTCATCGCCCGGCTGCCGCAGCAGGCGGTCGACGCACTGATGAGCAAGGTCCCGATGGGCCGCGGCGCCTCCCCCGACGAAGCTGCCGAGGCGGTCCGGTTTTGCGCCCGGGCGGGTTACCTGACCGGACAGGTCATCGGCATCAACGGCGGCCTGGTCTAGATTTACCTCATATAACTAAGGAGAGTTGAAATGGCCAACAGAGACGAAGTTGTAACCGCACTGAAAGAAACCCTGGTCGACCGCCTGAAGGTGGACGCGGCAACCATCACCGAGGACGCCAATCTGTTCGAGGACCTTGGGCTGGACTCCATCGACCTGATGACCGTGGTCATGGCGGTTGAGGAGAAGTTCTCGATCGAGGTCTCCGACGAGGAGCTGGAGGACGTCACCACCCTGGGGCAGGCCGCCGACCTGTTGAGCGCCAAGGTAGGTACCAATGCCTAACAAGCGCCGCATAGCGGTAACCGGCATCGGGCCGGTTACCCCCGTGGG
>JAJCYF010000137.1 GCA_029263035.1 Actinomycetes bacterium | reverse complement strand
CACCGGGCAAGGCCGAAAGCGCTGGATGATGCGCTGGAAGCCCGCTCTCAACGCCTTCGACATGACCTTCGACGGCCGCCTGGCCTCCGGACGCAAGTAGCCACATCAAACCCAGTTACACCGTTCATTTGACAGACCCGGTCGTCGGTTCGAGCCCCACCCGCCCCACTGTATTAGCTGGTAGAAGCCTTGTGGAGCGATCTTCGGTGATCGTTTAAGAGACGGGCGATTATGAGTCCAGCCTCGGTTTGTCGTGGATGACACGCCAGTTGGAGCCTCTTCCTGTCCTGGCACCTGGCGCAGGAAGTACCCCATGACGTGCTGGTCGGTTCAGCCCACCGGCCGAGCCCGCGTGGGACCGGGGCCGCCAGGCTTGACGCTATCGGGACTCAAGTGCGGAAACCGCAAGCTCTCGGCGTCCTTCTGGGCCGCCGGGATATGCTGGGGCCATGAGTGCGGCGCGGGAGCTTCGTGAGCTCGTGGAGCATCTGCCGGACGAGGACGTGCCGGCGGTCCTGGCCGAAGTGCGCCGGCACGTACCAACCGCTCCGCGCAGGCCGTGGCCGCCGGCCTTATTCGGCGCGGGGCGAGTCGAGCGTTCTGACGTCGCCGCGCGTTCGGAGGAGATTCTGGACGAGGGTTTCGGCCAATCGGCGTGATCGTCTGCGGCACCGGGCCGATCGTGGCAGCGGCGCTCGCCGAAGACGACCACCATGGGACGTGTGTCGATCTGTTCAGAGAGCTGCACCTGGCCAACTGGCCGCTACTCGTTCCGGCGACCTGGTAGCCGAGGTCGGCTACCTGCTCAACCGTGAGGCCGGACCCGACGTCGAAGCACTGTTCCTCACCGCATTGGCCGACGGCGATTTCACCCCGATCGACCTGGCCGCCAACGGCTACCGGCGCGCGGCGGAGTTGGTGACGACCTACGCGGACCACCGCTGGGCACAACCGACGCCACGGTGATCGCGCTTACCGAACGTCTCGGCGTGAACGAGGTGGCGACGCTAGACCGTCGACATTTCTCGGTCGTACGGCCACGGCACGCCCCGGGGCTGACGCGATGCCACCCGTCGGTAACGCTCCAGGAAGAGGCGGTCACGCTGACACCACGGGGAACGAACAGAAGGTCCGTTCGAGCCCCACCCGCCCCACGTTTCCGCAGGTCATTCCGGAAGGGGCGGGGCCGGTCAAGGCTGTTGGCTGCGTCTTTTTGGGTTTCTCCGTCGCTGTGTGGGCGTGCTGAGTTAGCGTCGGGGTCAGGGCTCGGGCGTAGCCCGACCGCGTAGCGGCCGCAGGGCCTTGTCGATACCAGGGCCGCCTAGCGGCGGTAGGCGGGCCGCAGCAGATCCGGAAGTGGGTGGCCGCGCAGCATGACGTCGACGGGTGGCAGCTGGTCAAGTAGGGACGTACCGGATGTGACGTGCGGGCTCGGCCTGGGAAGGTCGCCCTGCAGCGCGAAGTAATCTTGTAGGCAGTCCTCAAGGGGGGTACCGGCGTGTTCGGCGGCGTCGGGGGCCGGCGGGCCGTCGGACCGTGCCGCGTACAGGTTGTCGAGGAGGTCTTCGCGCGGGCGGCCGCGCCAGGCGAGGATGCGGAACGGATCATCGTCGAAGGACTCGGCGAGCAGGTAGAACGTGGCGGCAAGGTGCTTGCACGGCACCTCCCAGTCCGGGCACGAACAGTCCAGGGACAGCTCCGCGGCGCTGGCCGGGAACAGGGACAGCCCGAGGCCGGTGAAGACGTCCTCGATGTCGTCGGGCATTTCGCCGGCGAGGAGCTTGGCCAGGTACCAGGCGTTGCCGGCAAGCTCGTGTTCCAGCTTGGCCCATTGGGCCTTGCCGAAGGCCGTCACGCCGATGCGCACGCGGTACGGCCGTGCCCTGCTGCCCTGCACCCGCGCGGTGACCGAGCCGGCGTCGACGTCAAGGGTGATCACCTGCCCTGTGCGGGCGTAGGTGCGGCCGCGCTGCAGCCGGTTTCCCATGCCGATGTCCTCGAGCACGGCGATGAACCGCTCCGACCACCAGGTCTGGGCGATGGCGCCGCGCTTGCTGCGCGCCTTGAGACCGCCCTCGACAGCGCGCGGCTTTGACGGCGGAAAGAGCCTACTCACCGACGGCTCCCTCCGAGAGTGCGAACACTTTGCGTAGCTCGCCGGTGGACAGCTCGGTCAGCCAGGCCTCGCCGTCACCGATGACCAGGTTGGCCAGCGCCTTTTTGTCCTCGATCATCTGGTCGATTTTCTCCTCGAGGGTGCCGGTGCAGACGAACTTGCGGACCTGTACTCCGCGCTTCTGCCCGATGCGGAACGCGCGGTCGGTGGCCTGGTTCTCCACTGCGGGGTTCCACCATCGGTCGAGGTGGATGACGTGGTTGGCGGCGGTGAGGTTGAGGCCGGTGCCGCCCGCCTTGAGCGACAGCAGGAAGATCGGCGGACCCTGCTCGGATTGGAAGCATTCGACCATCTCGTCGCGGCGCTTCTTCGGGGTGCCGCCGTGCAGGTAGGCGACGTCGGTGCCGAACCGGGCGGACAGGTGCGGCAGCAGCATCTCGGCGAACGCGGTGTACTGGGTGAAGCACAGCACCCGGTCGCCTTCAGCGAGGATCTCCTCGAGCAGCTCCTCGAGGCGGATCACCTTGCCGGAGCGTCGGCCGATGGGCGAGCGATCGTGCAGCACCTGCGCGGGGTGGTTGCACACCTGTTTGAGCTTGGCCATCGCGGCCAGCACGTTTCCGCGCCGCTCGATGCCCTCGGAGTTCTCGATCTTCTCCATCATGTCGTCCACAATGGATTGATACAGCGACGCCTGCTCCACGGTGAGCTGGCAGTACTCCTTCATCTCGATCTTCTCGGGGAGGTCGTCGATGATCGCCGGGTCGGTTTTGAGCCGCCGCAGGATGTACGGGCGGGTGATCGCACGAAGCCGCTCAGCGGGTTCGCTCGCGCCGTGCCGCTCCACCGGGATGGCGTAGCGGGTGCGGAACAGCTCCGACGACCCGAGTATCCCGGGGTTGAGGAAGTCCATGATGGACCACAGCTCCGCCAGCCGGTTCTCCACCGGAGTGCCGGTGAGCGCAACCCGGTGCCCGGCGCGCAGCCGACGCGTGGCCCGGGCGGTCCGCGACAGACTGTTCTTGATCGCCTGCGCCTCGTCCAGCACCACCCGCTGCCAGTCGTAACCAGCAAGCTCGTCGATGTCCCGGGTGCCGGTGGCATAGGTGGTGACAATCAGGTCCGTCGCGGTGAGCCGCTCGCGCAGTGCGTCTCCACGGAGCCGTTCGCGTCCGTGATGGGCGTAGACGCGCAGCCCGGGAGCGAACTTGACAGCCTCGCGCTGCCAGTTGCCGACCAGCGACATCGGGCACAGCAACAACGTGGGCCCGGCATCCGGGTGCTGAGCACGGTGCGCGGACTCCAGGGCGAGCAGCTGCACCGTCTTGCCGAGCCCCATGTCGTCGGCCAGGCACGACCCGAGCCCGAGCGACGACAGGAACGCCAGCCAGGACAAGCCGCGCTCCTGATACGGCCGTAACGTGGCTTCGAACGCATCCGGCGGGTGCACCGCCTCGAGCGAGGTGTCCACCGTACCGGCGAGTAGCTCACCCAGCCGGCCGTCGGCTCGCACACCGGTCACCGGCAGCGGAGTCTCTAGATCATCGGGGTGGCTGGTGGCCAGCGCCAACACCTCGGCGACGGTCTTGGCCTCCTTGTCGCGCCGCAGGAACTCCAGGCCGCGCCGCAGCTGCT
>JAJCYF010000136.1 GCA_029263035.1 Actinomycetes bacterium | reverse complement strand
GCTTGAGGCGGCCAAGGACCTGCTTGGTGACTCCCGCCAGGTGATCATCGGGTTTGAGGAAGATGACATCCGCATGGTCAAAGGAAACGGCCACTCCATCCCCGACAAGCTGCGGCGGGCGGTTTACGAAAGAGACGACTTCAAGTGTGTGGTCCCCGGGTGCAACACCGAGCACGATCGTATTGATATCGACCATACGACCGGAGTCAAACAAGGTGGACCAACCACCATCTACAACCTGGGGCTTTTATGCCGGCATCACCACAGGCTGAAAACATTTCACGGCTACCGGCTGCAGCACTACCGGCATCGGTGGATCTGGCTCGGCCCCAACGACCCGCCACCGGACGAAGACTCCGACCAGCCCGAACTGAGCACCTTCTTCTCCAAAGACGAGTGGGCCTTTATGGGCATGGGGTAGAAGGCCGCTGTGGAATGCCCCCCGGTGCGGCAGGCCCCCCGTGCGGCGGCTCCCCTGGGTGCGGCGGCCCCCCATGCGGCAGGCCCCCCGTGCGGCGGCCGACCCGGCGCTGGCACGGCGGCCCCCCCGGTGCGGCAGTCCCCCTGTGCGACCCGGCCCCGGTGCGGCGGCCCCCCTGGTGCGGCGGCCCCCCGTGCGGCGGTCCTCCCGGTGCGGCGGCCCCCCGTGCGGCGGCCGCCAGGGATTCGCTACAGATATCCCTCGCGCTTGGGCTTGCCGTTCGTGTTGCCCGGAAGGTCGGCGATGGCCGGACCCTGCTCCATTTGTTGTACAGCTGATTGGGCCTGGAACGAGGCTTGCAAGCCCTGAAACAGCCCGCTCATCCATCCGATTAGCCCCGAGTACGCCATCCGGACCTCCTCGGCGGTTGCCCCGTCCTTGAAGGGCAGGTCGAGCTCCATGGCGTTGAGCTCGTTGACCAGGAACTCGGGCAGCGCATCATCCAGCTCCCTTTTTACCCTGCCGTACAGCGCCGCAAGCTCTTCAGCCGCCTCTTTCGTCGGCTGCATTCGCCGTGCTTCATCCAGAACCTCCCGGACCATGCTGGCGATGCGCATCAGCTTGGTCGGGTCGAGAGGGCGCTCCTCGGGAACCTCCTCCATTGCCATGCTCGCCTCCTTCAGATCGGGGATTTGGGGCGGGTTGAAAAGAACCCCGCCAGCCGATCATAAAAGGTTCTCCACAAACAGCGCAGATCTCAACCCCATAATGGATACATGGGTCACGAGCTTTGGAGGCTGTCGCAACCCCACGGTGATGCTGTAAACGTCAAGCTGCCGAAGGGTCTGGTCAAGCGCGTCTTCGTTTTCGCCAAGCCCTATCGGCGTCGCCTGATCATGTTGATGACGATCATCCTGGGCATGTCGGGTCTCGGGGTTCTCAACCCACTGATCGTCAAGCTGATCATCGACGATGCCCTGCCGAACCGGGATCTCGGGTTGCTGACGCTTCTCAGTCTGGCGATGGTCGGACTGGCCGGCCTCATCGGGCTGGTGGCGGTGGTGATGCGTTATCTGACCTCCAGCATCGGTGAAGGACTGATCTACGACCTGCGGGTTGCGCTGTTCAACCATGTCCAACGGCTTCCGATCGCTTTTTTCACCCGGACGCAGACCGGTGCCCTGATGAGCCGGCTGAACACCGACGTCATCGGTGCCCAGCGGGCGGTCACCGAGACCACCTCCGGCACGTTGTCCGTTGCGGCCGACCTCATCGTCACGGCCGCCGCCATGTTTGCGCTGGAGCCCCGGCTCACCCTGGTGTCTTTGCTGGTGCTGCCCCTGTTCGTACTGCCGACCAAGCAGGTGGCCAAAAAGCTGCAGGCCCTCGTGCAGCAGCGCATGGAGCGCGACGCCTCGATGAACAATCAGATGACCGAGCGGTTCCACATCGGCGGCGCGCTGTTGGTGAAGCTGTTCGGCAACTACGCCTCGGAATCCAAGCGGTTTTCCGGGAAGGCGGCCGACGTGCGCGATATCGGCGTCAAGACTGCGATGTACGGCCGCATTCTGTATCTGACCTTCACGGTGGCCGCCGCTATCGGCACCGCTCTCGTGTACTGGATGGGTGGCCGCATGGTCATCCGGGGAACACTGGAGACCGGCACCATCGTGGCGTTCTCGCTGTACCTGGCCCGGCTGTTCGGTCCGATTACCGGGCTCAGCAACATCCCGGTGGAGATCAAGACTGCTCTGGTCTCCTTCAACCGGGTTTTTGAGGTCCTCGACTTCCCCAGCTCCATCCAGCAGCGGATGGGTGCCGTCGACCTGGTGGAGCCCAAGGGCGCGGTCGAGTTCGAAGACGTCTGGTTCCGTTACCCGGCCGGCCCAACCGTCTCAATCCCCTCCCTGGAGGAGGGCAGGCCCGATTCCGGCGCGGAGGAAGAGGAGAACCTATGGGTTCTCAAGGGACTCTCCTTCAAGATCGAGCCTGGGCAGATGGTCGCGCTGGTCGGCCCGTCGGGCGCCGGGAAGAGCACCATCTCGTCGCTCGTTCCCCGTCTGTACGACACAACCGAGGGCGAGGTCCGACTGGACGGCATCAGCGTCAAGGACCTCACCCTGCAAAGCCTGGCCGATGCCGTGGGCACCGTTCCCCAGGACGTTCACCTGTTTCATGACACGATCCGGGCCAACCTCGCCTACGCCAGGCCCGAGGTGACCGACGAGGAGATCGTCGAGGCCACCAAAGCGGCCCAGATCCACGACCTGATCGAGAGCCTTCCCGACGGTCTGGACACCATGGTGGGGGAGCGCGGCTACCGGCTTTCGGGCGGAGAAAAGCAGCGACTGGCCATCGCCCGCCTGCTGCTCAAGGATCCTGCGGTGGTAATCCTGGACGAGGCAACCGCCCACCTGGACTCCGAGTCCGAGGTGCTCATCCAGCGGGCTCTGGGCCGGGTTCTGGAGGGACGGTCCAGCCTGGTGATCGCCCACCGCCTTTCCACGATCACCAGCGCCGATCAGATCCTGGTGATCAACGACGGACGGATTGTCGAGCGGGGAACCCACCTGCAGCTGCTTCGGGGCGGGGGCCTTTACGAGGACCTGTACCGCACCCAGTTTGAGGGAGGCCAGGCCAGCCTGAAGGTCTCGGACGAGGCTTTGCCCCGGGCCGTCGATCTTTAGGGAGGCGGACGAAAGGGCCCGGAATTGGGAATCGCACCTGCCGTGTAGCTGTAGCAGATGCGATCCGGTCCTTATTTGGTGTTGCGGCCGATTTGCCCCCCCAGGCTTTCGGCCAGAGCTGTTGTGCTGGTGAACCCCCCTGTGGTCTTTACCCCTGAAGTTTCGAACCCCCCCGGTTCGAGACGGAATACTTATCGGCAGGTTCGGGAACCTGTTAAGCATCTATATTGGCCGCAGGCATTTTTATTGGCCCTAGGTGCCGTAAAGCATGATGTGAGATGGGGAGCCCCGTTGCCGACGTCCCGTCGAGCGCCGCAACCGAGGATGGGAAACAGTTGAGCCCGGCGCCCGAACTTATTGCCGACCGCTACGAGCTGGGAGAGCTCGTGGGCTCCGGAGGCATGGGCGAGGTCTACGCCGCACGCGACACCCGGCTCGACCGGCCTGTGGCTCTTAAATTCCTGCGTAAGGACATGGCCTCCCAGGACGACCTGCGGGATCGATTCGAGGCCGAGGCGCGGGCCGCCGGGCGGCTGACGCACGCCAACGTCGTAGGAGTCTTCGACAGCGGCGAGCATGAGGGCAACCCGTTCATCGTCATGGAGCTGTTGTCCGGCCGCACCCTGGCCGACGAGGCGTCCGGCGGCCCGGCAACCGAACAACGGGCTCGTCGGGTGTGCATGGAGATCGTCTCGGCGCTCAAGGCCTCCCACGGGCAGGGTGTGCTCCACCGGGACCTCAAGCCCGGCAACGTGCTGTTGTGCGAGGACGGCTCGGTCAAGGTCGGGGACTTCGGGGTCGCCAAGATGGCCGAGGGCATGGATCTCACCCAGGCAGGAATGATGCTCGGCACCCCGGCCTACCTGGCACCCGAGCGGATTGAGGGCCGGCCGGCCAGCCCGGCCACAGATGTCTACTCGGTCGGGGTGATGCTCTACGAGTTTCTTGCCGGCCGCAAACCGTTTGAAGCCGATACGCCCCTTGGGTTGATCCGGGCGATCCAGGACGAGCCGGTGCCGGCGCTGGCCACCGTGAGGCCGGATGTCGACGTGCATTTCGCTGCCGTCGTCGAGCGGGCAATGGCCAGGGACCCGGCGATCCGGTACGGTTCTGCGGCCGAGATGGAGGAGGCCCTCGCCGGGCCCGCCGTTCTTCCGCCAACCGGCGACGCCACGGCGGTCCAGGCGATTGCCGACCCCACGCGCGTAATGCAGACGCCGGATGAGGCCGCCCCCACCAACCCCACACTTGTCGACCGCCCGGCCGCGCAGCGCAAACGTGTCCCCCCCTGGCACAGGCTCAGCGTGCGCCACAAAATGGGGATAGCAGTTGCCGCCGCCCTGCTCCTTGTGACCTTGGTGCTGGCGAGGAGCTTCTCGTCCGACGTGCCCGCGGTGGCTCCCACCCCCGCAGCCACTCCGGCGCCAACGGACGGCGACGTTCCGGCCGGGCTGGAGGGTGCCCTTCAGCAGCTGGAGGAGGCCGTGCAGCCATGACTCTGCGACGGATAATCGTGTGCCTCACCGCGCTGATGTGCCTGGTTGCCTGCGGCCAGGACGCCAAGGGGGAGGCGTACGAGCGGCTGCAGAATCAGGTGGTCGCCATCCGGGACGCCGCCGAGGCCCAGGATGCCGCCACCGCAGTACAGCGGCTGACCAGCCTGAGGACGAATGTTGCCCAGCTGCGCACCGACGGCGTGCTCACCGAGGCGGAAACTCAGACGATCTTGACCGCAGCCCTGCAGGTGCAGGCGAATCTGGGCCTGATCGTGCCGCCGCCGCCCGCGGTGGCGCCGGCCCCTGCGCCGGCACCCGCACCGGCAGGTGGGTCGAACGCCGGGGGCTCCATTCGGGGCAACGATGGCGCTCAGGGAGAAAAGGGTGAGAAGGGCGAGAACGGTAGAGGGGCCGAGAAGGGCAAAGGCAACGGCAACGCCAATGGCGATGATGACGACGACGATTAAGCGGTAGCTCGGCGGCCTTACGGCGGCCCCGGGCGGCTCTACGGCCGGCCCCGGGCGGCTCTACGGCGCCCCCGGGCGGCTCTACGGCGCCCCCGGGCTCGTTCTACGGCCGGCCCCGGTCGGCTCTGCGGCGGGCGGTCCCTGGGGCTATCGCCGGGTTTTCAAGGATCTCCTTCAGTTGCCGGTGCCGGTGGGCGAACAGCCTTTTCAGGTCCCTTTCGACGAACAGCCGGTGGATCAGACTCCCGCCCGGGACTGCGTACGTGACGTTGTCGCCGGCCCGGGTGCCTCCTTCGGTCGCTTCGAAGGTGTGTTCGTGAGCCCATCTTCGAAATGGTCCCAGCCTTTGCTCGTCGACGAACCGGAAGGGGGGATCCCATGCTGTGATCTCGCTGTGCCAGATGGCCGGAACTCCCCGTACCCGGAATCGGTACCGGATCCTGGTCCCCGCAGCCATCTCGATCCGGTCGCCCGACCGTACCCGCAGGCTCAGCCAGCCCGGGGTGATCTCCTTCAGGTTGTGCGGATCGGAGAAGAACTCGAAGACCTCATCGATGTCGCGGTCCACCACGATGGATGTGGTCAGCCGGTAGTCGCCACCGGGGGTGCGTTCGATGTGCAGGGTATCCGAATCTCTCATCGATATCCAGGTTAACCTCTACATACGACTTAGTTACAGGGAGAGGGGCCCGGAGTTGAGCAGTCTTTCAATCAGTGAGGTCGCCGAGCGCACCGGCATCACGATACCCACGCTCCGAGCCTGGGAGGCTCGCTACGGGTTTCCCACCCCCCAGCGTCTGCCCGGGGGGCACCGGCGCTACAACGAGGGGTCGGTGGAGGCCATCGGCGGCGTCATCCGGGAAAGGCGCAGCGGTCTGTCCCTGGAGGCTGCGATCGAGCGGGCTCGGGCATCGACGGGCGCTGCAGAGCCGTCGATCTTTGCCGCCATCCGCAGGGCCGCCGGGGAACTGCCCGTCCAGGTGATGGGGGTAGGCTCCATGCTCGCCATCAGCCGGGCCATTGAAGATGAGTGCTACGCCCACGGCGACCGCCACGTAATCTTTGGCGCCTTTCAGAGGGAGCGTCATTTCCGCGCCGCCGCCCACCGCTGGCGGGAACTGGCGAGGACCGGGGACCATGCCGTGGTGTTCGCCGGCTTCCCCCGATCCCGGCAGCGCGTCAAACCCGTGGAACTGGTTCTGGATGCCGGCTCGGTGCTGCGCCGGGAGTGGGCGGTGGTATGCGACTCGCCGACCTTCACCGCCTGCCTGGCGGGTTGGGAGAGACCGGAGATGCCGGGTGGCCCCCGCCGGTTCGAGGCAATCTGGACGGTGGAACCCAAGCTGGTGCGGCATGCGTCCCGGGCATGCGTGAAGTTGGTAGACCGCACAGCGCCCGACCTGGCGGCCGTCATCACCGCTCACCTGGAGTCGCAGCCGATCCGCAACAGCGACGACCTGCGGACCGCAACGATCGTCACCAACCGGGTGGTGGGTTACCTGGATCAGCTCGCCCGGTAGGAACGCCGGCCGAACAACATATTGACCGGGGCCGAATCGGGGATCACTATATTGCGATGAGCGCGCCACCCAGAGTGATCGAAGGTTTGGCAGGCGCGCGTTTGCCCCCGGAGGAACCGCCCCCGGTACGCCGCCGTATTCTGGGCGGTCTGGCGGTTGCCGGCTACCTGATCATGTGGACCGTCGCCCGGCAGTGGGCGGCCACCGGCTTCGGTCCCCTGTTCGCCAATCTGGCGGATGCCTGCTTTCTGCTTCCAGTAGCGGTTCTGATTCGGAAACTCGGACCGGCTATTGGCCACCGCCGCAACGCCTGGTGGCTGCTGTTGATTCCGCTGTTCAACATCATGGTGGCGGCCGGCGTGATCTATCGGGTGGTGGGGCTGCCCTACCGGCCCTGGGCAGGCACCCTGCTGCCCTATGAGTGGACCCGCGGATTTCGGGCAGCGGTGGCCGCGGGTGTTCTGATCACCCTCGTAGCGCTCGGTCTCAGCCTGCCCGCGCAGCAGTGGCCGGTCGAGCGGACCCTGGACGGGGCGGTTGCGAAAAAGCTTGCCGCCTCCAACCGGTCATCGCTGACGGGAACCAGCAGGGTGCTGATGGTTTTCGACCGGGGAGAGGAGGCGGTGGCCCTCGTTGAGACCACCGTAGCGGGGGAGAGTCCCCGGTTCCGGGCCTGGTGGTTTCAGCCGGACCACTCCTGGTGGCGCACCGGATGGCGGCTGGAGGACGACTCGATAGCGGGCTCGAGCTATGTGCTCGGGGAGCCGCACTGCGCCGATGACTTCTACGACTGGTGCCGGGTGGGGCTGCCGCGAGAGGCTACCGGATTTGTGATGCAGTTCGAGAACGGCCGGACGGCCGCCGGAACCGCTTCCGGCGGCCTTGGGGTGGTCTTCATCCGCCCCAGCGCACCGCCGGTCCGGGTGGTGGCCTACGACCAGCTTGGCCGGGTGATCGCCGACTACCCGGTCGCAGATGACCGGTCAAACCCTTAGCCGGCGGCTTTTACCTGCTCGAACACCGATACCAGCACCTCGGCGGGCTGGGCGCCGGACACCGCGTACTTGCCGTCGATGACAAAGAACGGCACTCCGGTGGCGCCGATGCGGCGGGCCTCCATGCCGGCGAGCTGGACCTGGGTGGCGTAGCGCCCGGTGACCAGGGCTTCCCGGACCCGCTCGGCCTCCAGTCCGATCTCCGATCCCAACTCCACGAGTGAGTCGATCTCGAAAATTGAGCGGCGTTCGCCGAAGTGGGCTTTGTAGAGGCGGTCCCACGCTTTCTCGGCCAGGCCCTCCTTGGTCGCCATGGCCAGAAGCTGGTGGGCCAGGGCGGTGTTGCCCGACAGGTTGTCGCCCACGTGGTAGGGCGTCAGGCCCTCGGCCTCGGCCATGGCCTCGATCCGGCCGGTGCTGGTTTCGAAGGCGGCCTGGTCCAGGCCGTACTTGGCCTTCAGCAACTCCTGCACCCGCTGGGGCTTCTCCGGGGCATTGGGGTCCAGCTGGAACGAGTGGTAGACCACCTCGGCCTGCTCACCGTCCGGCAGCCGGTCCAGCGCCTCCTCGAGCCGGTGCTTGCCCAGCCCGCACCAGGGGCAGATCACATCGGACCAGACATCGATTTTCATACTCGTCCTCCTTCGTTGGCAGTGGTGAGCAGCGCGGGATTGCCCGAAGCATCCGTGACCACCACGCCGCCCTCGCCGGAGTCGGCCATCGCAATCCCGGCCTTGCCCAGCCAGCGTACGACCTCATCGAGGTCGCCGGCGGCGGGCAGCTCGATGGTGAATCGCCTGAGCCCGGCGACGTCGGGAGCGGCGGGTGAGGCCCCGCGCCCGGCCCAGATGTTCAGGCCGAGGTGGTGGTGATAGCCGCCGGCGGAGACGAACCCCACCCCGATCCGTCGGGACATCCCCATCAGATCGAAGCCGATGAGGCCGCTGTAGAACTCAACCGCCTCATCGACGTCCCGCACATGCAGGTGGACGTGACCCATCTTGCTGCCCGGGGGAAGGGGACCGAAGACGTCATCGTCGGGCTCCAGCACGGAGAACAATTCCCTGAGGTTGATGGGGTCGCGGCCGGAACGCAGCCGGCCGGCCGAGTCCCGGGCGGCGAACTCGTCATCGTTCATGAACCAGGTGCCGTCCTCCGGGGTCTCCGCGTAGACCTCGATGCCGTTGCCGTCCGGATCCCACAGGTAGTCCGCCTTGGTCATGGTGTGGTCGGTGGGGGAGTTGGGGTAGCGGATCTCCACCATGCGTTTAACGAACCGGGCGAACGCGAGGCGGTCGGGGACGACTATCGCCAGGTGGTAGAGCCCGGTGACGCCCTGCTCGACCGGCTCCCGGGCGCCCGGATGGAGCACGACCAGCTCACGGCCGGCGGTCCCCAGTCTCGGGAGAGCCCCGTCGTCCATCAGCTCCAGGCCGAGGACGTTGCGGTAGAAGGTCAACGCACGGTCCCGGTCGGTCACCGCCAGGTGGACGGCGCCGACACCGGTAGCTGCCGCGATTGACGGGCGCGACTCGGCGGAGGGAGCAATCTGGGTCATGGTAGTTCCTTTTCCATTGTCGTCAAAAGTATGTCTATCACTATAACGCTACAAGCCCCTATGTTATTCCTAGTGAATTTATCCCTTAAGATTTAGCAATGGACGCCGAGCGAACACAAATCTGCGACCACGCACTGACTCAGGTCTTTTCCCTTCTGGGCAAGCGCTGGACCGGCATGATCATCGGGGTGCTGCTGGAAGGCCCACGCCGCTTCGCCGAGCTTGCTCGCTCCATGCCCTCGATCACCGACGGCATGCTGTCCTCGCGGCTGGCCGAGTTGAGGGACGCCGGGCTGGTGGAGCGCCAGATAGTCGAAGGGCCCCCAGTGGCCACCATCTACCTGCTCACTCCCCGGGGTCAGGCGCTGAGGCCTGCTCTAGCCGAGCTTACCGAGTGGGCACGGCTGCACATGGACTCGTCCGCAGGCACGGCAGCGGCTTCG
This sequence comes from Actinomycetes bacterium, assembly GCA_029263035.1. Classification (GTDB taxonomy): domain Bacteria; phylum Actinomycetota; class CADDZG01; order JAHWKV01; family JAHWKV01; genus JAJCYE01. The sequence continues at coordinate 16,834 of JAJCYF010000136.1, read as the reverse complement.
TAGGCTTCGTAGAGCAGAGAGGGAACGGGTCCCCGCCGATCCGCGAGCCGGTAATCCGGGGCATTAACTCGGGTCGCTGGCCAGTCCCGGGACGAACTTTCCCGCCTTGTTCAACACCGACACCAAGTCTGCAGTGCACGGGTTGCCGATCATCGGCTTGATGAAGAACGGCAGCTGGGAAACCATCTGGTTCATCACCCTGACCACCGCCGGGTCATCGCACAACCGGTTGATCATCACCTGGGCGTCCGAGGCGCACATGTTTTGGCCCAGGGCGCTTCGCAGCTCGGCGGACATCCGGTCGGCACCGGCGGACATCTCCGGGTGCTCGGCTTTGGTCTTGGCCACCTGATCCAGCAGCCAGTGGATCTTGGCGTCGTCGAAGCGGCTGCATTTAATTCCGCTTCCCGCTTGCGCTCCACCCCCGGCTCCGCCCGGCTGGCCGGGGATGACCAGATTGAGGACCGGAGCCGCAACCTTCTTGCCGGATCGGGGGGCTGCAGTGGAGCCGGCTACCGCGACCTGGGCGTCGGCCGCCCTCATTGAGGAGGGAGGTTCGCTGACCGCAAGCAGGGACTCGAAGCCCTCCGGCTGCGGGGTTTCGGTTGCCGGCGCCTGAACGGTTTCCGGTCCCGAAGCGTTGGCAATCCCGATCACGGCCCCACTGCCGAGGGCGGTGGTCAAAAGGACCACCAGCCCCAGGATGCGGCCCAGCAGGATGGACCTGGGCAGTCCGGCAAGGTTGGGGGCGCTCATCTGCTCTTCCGTCGCTTTCTGCCGGTTACCGGCCGCCGAACCAGTTGGCCGGACCGTCGCGGTCGTCGTCATCCTGGTTGTTGCTGCCATCGCTCCAGGAGCCGCCCGAAGCCTGAGCCATCTGGTTGGCCAGGTCCATCCAACTGCTGAGGTTGCCGAACCCGCCGAACGGGTTGGTGCCGGCGGTCGGAAGGGTGGGCACGGAGGGGACGGTGGGGACCGGGTTGGTCACCGGGGAGACCGGGGTCGAGATGAACCGGCCCTCGTACTCCGAAGCCATGGCCATCAAAGCCGCGGCCATCTCGGTGATCTGCCCGAACATCCCGAAGGCGGAACCGCTGGCCTTGTCGATGCTGTTGGTGGCAGTGCCGATGGTGTCCTGCGCGCCCTGTACCACGGTGTTGGCGGTGTTCTGCAGGTTGAGTCCGCTGATCTGGGCGACGGCGGCGTTCAGCTGGATGGCGGCCTTGTTGATCTGGTCGACGCCGCCCTGTCCGAGCGCGGTGGCCTTCTTGGCGCAATCGGTTGCGCTCTGGCCGATGGTGCGGGCCTTGCCGACCATGGCGGAAGCCTGTTCGGCGTTGGTGATGGAGGGAATTCCTGCGACCAGCGCGTTAACCTCGGCGGTCAGGTCGTCCAGGCACTTCTGGGCAGCCGCCGCGGCCTGCTTGGCCTGGGCCTCTGCCTGGGAGGAGACTCTGATCGCCTGGGTGGAGGCGGTGCTGGCGATCTGCTGGGCGCCCTGATCGATAACCGCCTGATGCAGCTTGGGCAGGTCGGGGAAGCTCAGGGGCATGCCGGCGCCGATCGGCAGAGCCACGCCCGCCGGCCCGCCTGCGGGGGCAACCACGGGGACGCTGAAATCCATCTGGCCGAGCATCGGCAGGGCATCGGTTGCGGCCAGGCCGCCGGCCACACCACCTACGGTGAGGACGATGGCTGCAATCTTTCCGAACAGGGTTCCGAACAATCCCCCAAACATTTGATCCTCCACTCTTGCGTTGAAATCGACGTGTGGGCCGAAATAACGAATCTGGTCAGAGATTGGATACCGCCCGATGTCTAATCGGCAGGAAGCGCCCGAAGTTGAGCCGAAAGGGCCGGGAAAATAAAAACACTTGACCTTGGCCGCCCTAACACCAAGACTATGGCCCACCTAATACCGATTCGCGATGCGAAGGGCTGACGGGTGGCAAGCGAGCTGGCGGGCTCAAAACTGTGACGGTTACGGATCCTCGGGTCGCCGGGCTCCCGGATGCCTGCGCCGGCTGCCCGCTGGTAACCGTGCTGGTTTGTCGCAAATGCAAAGGCAGCGACAAGGTGGTCGACTTCCTCACCACCCAGACCCGGGCGAACGTGAAGACGGTTCGGTGCCAGAAGGTTTGTGAGGGGCCTGTGGCCGGTCTGTCTATCCGGGGCCGCATGGAGTGGTTCGGCAAGATGAAGGGACCCAAGGCCCTGTCGGCCATGGCTGCACTGGCCGGCGTCAGCACCCCCAAAAAGATCCCCAAGCCGCTGCGCAAGCGGCTGGCGCACGAACGCTCGGGGTGCCGCCGCTAGGGGCAGTTGTGTGGAGGTCGCCTGGGGTACTCTGACGCCATGGCGTCCGCTGAGTCCCTGGAGCCGCTGCCCGGCGCACCAGAGGTCCTTGCCGCAATCGATATAGGGACCAACTCGTTCCACCTGGTGGTGGCGCGGGTCGGCGGTCCAAACGCGATCGAGGTCATCGCCCGGGAGAAGGAGATGGTCCGCCTGGGATCCGGCGCCGGCGAGCTCAAGCACCTGAACGACGCAGCCGTCGACCGGGGAATCGAAGCCCTGGACCGGTTCCGGGGGATGGCGGAGGCGTATGGGGCGCCGATCACCGCCGTCGCAACCAGTGCGGTCCGGGAGGCACGGAACCAGCAGGTTTTTTTGGACCGGGCCCTGGCGGAGGCCGGCATCGAGGTCGAGGTGGTCTCCGGTTTCGAGGAAGCCCGCCTGATCCACCTCGGCGTCCTTCAGGCGGTGGCGGTATTCGATCAGCAGCTGTTGCTCTGTGACATCGGGGGCGGCTCGACCGAACTGCTGGTAGGGCGCCGGGGGGAGACCCTGGCCGCTCGCAGCCTGAAGATGGGTGCCATCCGCCTCACTCAACGATTCTTCGGTTCCGACAAGCCGTCTGCCGCTGCCGTCGAATCATGCCGGCGCTACGTGCGGGCCAACCTTGCGGCTTTTGGCCGGGATGTCGGCAACCTCGGATTCGAGGTCGCGGTCGGATCCTCCGGGACCATGGCGACGCTATGTGCCATGGCCGGCGCCCGCAATGAGATGCCCATGCCGAAGACCTGGAACAACTTCAGCCTGACCAGAAACGATCTCAAGGCGGTGGTGAAGTCGCTGATCAAGGCCTCTTCGCCCGACGCCCGGGCGAAGCTGCCCGGAATGGACCCCAAAAGGGCGGACATCATCCTGGCCGGGGCCCTGATCCTGGAGCAGGTCTTCGAGGACCTGCAGATCGAGTCGATGATCTACTCCGACTACGCCCTGAGGGAGGGGGTGCTCCTCGACTCCTGGCAACGGCACCACGGGGGCTCGCTGCACCACCTGTCGGACCTGCGCCGCCGCAGCGTGGTGCACCTGGCAGAGATGATGAACGACGATCGTGAGCACTCCCAGCATGTGGCGCAGCTGGCGCTCAGCCTGTTCGACCAGACCCGGCAGCTTCACCGGCTGGGAGACGACGCGCGGGAGTACCTTGAGGCGGCCTCCCTGCTGTGCAACCTGGGGCTCTTCCTTTCGCACGCCGGCCACCACCGGCACAGCTACTACATGATCCGCAACTCCGAACACCTGACGGGGTTCACCAACCGGGAGATCGAGCTGATAGCCCAGATCGCCCGCTACCACCGCAAGAGCGTCCCGGAGGTGAAGCACCCGGAGTTCGGAGCGCTTGCAAAGAAAGACCAATACCTGGTGCGATGCTGCGCCGGGCTGCTGAGAATCGCCATAGGGCTCGATAGAACCCATGGACAAAAAGTATCGGAGGTAGCGGTGTCGGCACGTAAATCCCTGACCATCCGGGCGGTACCCAAAGACGGCAGCGACATCGGCCTGGAGTTGTTCAGCGCTTCTCAGAGATCGGACCTGGCGGCCGAGACACTCGGGCTGCCGGTAGAGCTGGTCGTGGCGTCGTGACCGAGGTGTCCCGGACCTTCACCTGCTTCGGCGGGGCCACCACGGTGGCGGTGGACGGCGCCGGCCCGGCCGGGGAGCCGGAGGAGGCGGTTCAAGGAGCGGTTGACCTCCTGCTGGATCTGCATGCCACCTTCTCCCGGTTCAAGCCGGAGAGTGAGCTGTCCGCGCTTAACAACGATCAGCGGGAACAGGTTCCGGTCAGCCCGGTGATGGCCCGCTTCGTCCGATCGGCACTGGACGCGGCGCAGGCCACCGGAGGGCTGGTGGACTTCACCTTCCTGAACGAGATCGAGGCGGCCGGATACCGGGAGGACCGGTTCCGGGGAACTCTGTCCCTGCCGCTAGCTCTTGCGTTGGGCCCGGCGCGCAAACCCGGCGGCAGCGAGCCCGGCGCCCGCTGGAAGCAGGTGCAGGTGGACGTCGAAGCCTGCCTGGTCACCCGTCCTGTTGGCATGCGGTTCGACGGAGGGGGGATCGTCAAGGGGCTTGCTGCCGACATCGTCGCCGGCATGCTCCTCGGGCATCCGGGCTTTGCCGTCGACTGCGAGGGCGACGTGCGGGTGGGCGGAACCGAGGGCGCAGTCCGCATGCTGGAATCGCCCAACCCGTTCGGCGGCCCCCTGCTGTACGAGTTCGAGGTGAAGGACGGGGCACTGGCCACCAGCAGCATCGCCAAGCGCAGCTGGTTTCAGTCCACGAAGCCCACCCACCACCTGCTGGACCCCCGGTCCGGCCTGGCGGCCTTTACCGGGGTTGTCCAGGCCAGCGCCCTGGCCCCCACCGCCCTGGAGGGGGAGGCTCTGGCAAAGGCGGCAGTGCTCAGCGGGCCTGCGGGGGCGGAAGCCTGGCTGCCCCATGGAGGAGTGGTGTTGTTCGACGACGGGTCGTCGAAGGTCATCGCTGCGGGCTAGACCGGGACGAACTCGAAGGAGTCCAGCGGCATGCCGTAGACCTTCTGCGCCCCCTCCTTGTCCAGCTCGGTTATCTCCAGGCTCCGTGAGCCGAGCTCACCGCAGAAGTAGTGCATCACCGATTTGGGGTCGTACTGGGTGAGATCTATGGTGCCGGTGGTCTCCTCATCCGGGCAGTCGGGCGGGGCGCCGGTCCGGATGTGCTCATGTCGAAAGCCCAGCACATGGCCCAGCTCGTGGCGCAGGACCCCGGTGGTGTCGAAGGTCAGGCTCTCTGAAAAGAACGAGGGGTCGATCAGAACCCGCCTCCTGGCGGGAGGGTCGTTGGGGAAGAAGGCTGAAGCGATGAAGGCGCCTCCGGCGTCCAGGAAGCGCACCGTGAACAGCACTCCCTCCGGGGTGACGGTGGGGCTCTCGTCGAGCTCATCGAGGTGCTCGAAGGCCACCCCGCACGCCTGCTCCCACGCCTTTGCCGCCGCTACCATTGCGGTGACGACCTGGTCGTATTGCCCGGCCGACGCAAAGGTGGGCTTCAGCACCGTGTAGGTCAGCTTGAAGCCGGGCGGCCAGCGGACGATTCTGCCGCCCTGCACCACCCCCATCAGGCCCCGCTCGCCGTTGGTGGTGACCCCGATGAGCCGGGCCATGCCCAGCCCGGCACTGTTGGCCGTCAGCTCGGCTCGCTTTTGTTTTTCGAAGGCCTCACGCTGCTGGGCGTAGACGAACAGCTGGTCGGAGTCCAGCAGGGTGTCCCCCTCGGCCACATAGAAGGTCTCACCGTCGATCTGTACCTTTTCGAGACGCTGTTGAAGCAGGTCGTAGAGCCCTTTCTCCATCTCGTTGCGCAGAGCCGGCCTGTCGTTTAGCAAAGCCGTGGCCAGGCTGTTCTCAAGTCTTCTTGCAGGCATCACTCCTCCTCCGGCGGCATGAGATCGGGACGGTTTCTCCGGGTCCACTCCCACAGGACCTGGTCGGCATCTTTGAGCATGTCGCCTCCCCGGACGTAGTACTTGACCTCATCCACCACCACCTCGGGAAGCGACCGCATCCACTCCTGGAACTCGTCCAGCGAGCAGACGGCATCCTTCACCTCGGGGTGGCGCCGCAGGGCCCGCCCTTCGTAACTGAGGTTGGAGTCGTCTTCAGGATCGTCCACGCTCTGGTTATACATCCGTCCCGGCACCCAGGATAGTGGCCGGTTTTGCGTCCAGAACCGCTCTCTTCGAGTGGGGGCGAGTACTATGCTTTATGGAGCGACCAAAGTCGCTGGCGATAGAAAGCACGGGGCACTTTTGACCAAGCGAACCAGCGGTCTGGACACCGAGGTACAGCCCGCGCTGCGGGTTGATCCCGACTTCGCCGAGGAGTACCCGGGGGCGGACGCTCTGTCCACCGAGTGCTTCATGAACATAGCCCGGGCGTCGGACCAGATGCTCGCCGAGCTGAACCGCCGCTTGAAGGCCGACTTCGATCTGTCGGTCTCCGCCGCGACCGTTCTTGCAATCATCGACGGAGCGGGGGAGCCGATCACCCCCGGGATAATCGCCGAGCGGGCGATTATTGCAGCAGCCAGCACCACCTCCGTCCTCGACACGCTGGAGCGCCGGGGACTGGTGGAGCGGCGCCCCCACCCGACCGATCGCAGGAAGCTGCTCATCGACCTCACGCCGACCGGCCGCAGGACCATCGACCACATCCTTCCCGGCATACACCGGCTGGAGGAGGAGGTCATGAGGGCGCTCACCCTCGAGGAGCGCCGGGACCTGCTGGGGCTCATCGCCAAGGTGCAGGGCAGCGTCTCACTGGTGGCAGAGCAGCCGGCCCAGGGTCTTGGGGGGACCCGCAACGTGCCCTCCCGCCTGCACCGTCCTTAAACCCGCACCTACTCCCGGGAAGTAACTCCCTGCAGCCCGCCGTTGGCATTCATGAATACCCTGGTCCCCCCAAAGGTGAAGCCCACCCAATCCGGAACGTCGCCCGCATCGGCTACCGTTGCCGGCTTGAGGGTCTGGGCATTGAAGGGAACGGGGTTGAGGGGTCCGATGTACTCGCCGGCCGGTGCATCCGGGTTCTTCTTGCCGCTCTCCCCGCTGATGATGCGCATCCAGGAGAGCCCGTCCGGCACCTCGCCCGCCGTCCCGTCTTCGAGGTTGATTGCCACCAGCTTGTTGGCGGACTCGTTCACCAACATCTGCTCGCCGCCGGCAGTGACGCCCAGCAGGGGACCGGCCTCCGCCGGGTAGGCAAATTCTGCGACCGTCCATAGTGGTTCCCCGGTGCCGGGGTTCAACCGCTGTACCCCGGATTCGCTGCTGCACACGATGGCCACGCCCTCCACCGGCTGGGGGCAGACGCCGTATCCGTCTCTCCTCCAAACGACGCTCCCGCTCGCCGGATCCACGCCCAGCGTTGTGTTGCCGATTTGACCCCCGGCGTTCGACTCCACCAACAGGGTCCCGTCCACGAGTTGAGCCTCGCTGATTACCGGCCGGGTCGCCGGACCCATGGTGGCGGCCAGATCGGTCCGCCAGAGTTCAGCCCCGGTTGCCGGGTCGATCGAGCGGATCACCGGTTCGTTCAAAAAGGCTTCCACCAGTAGGTTCGGACCGTTGAAAATGTACGTCTGGCTGCCGGGCGACGACCAGCGGGTCTCCCCGGAGGCCGGATCCCGCGCCACCAACGCCGCAGTGGGCAACGACCAGTCGTCCTCGCTGCACACCAGTTCGCCGCAGACAAAGGGGCCGAAGGTCTCGCTCACCTCAGCGTTCCAGATCTCGTCGCCGGTGGTTGGGTTCCTGCCGATCAAAAGGGTCTGCAGTCCTTTCGGCTCGATCCCCACGACCACGCCGTCCAGCAGTGCCGGACGGCCGACGCTGAACCGGGGGTAGCTGGGGGTCGCGGACCACGGCCGGGTGAACCGAACCTCGCCCGTCTCGCCGTCCATCACCACCAGTTCCAGGTTGCTGGTCTCCCCGTCGACGACCGCCAGGGTGTCCCCGAGCGACACCGGGCTGCTGGCCGCTCTCAGGTCCGAGGTACGCCAGCCGTCGTCGGTCTCGGTTTCACCGCCGCCGCCGCCGCAGGCTGCCGTCAGCATGAGTAAAAGGGTCAGGGCCGCAAGTCGCGTGCGCATGTGGATTCAGAGTCCTTTGGTCGAGACGGGAGCAGGTTTTGGCCCATTATCCCCGGTTCGGGGTCCAGCCCCTTTCGGCAACCTCGTTCTTGAACCGGCGGTAGGACTCGCCCATGGCGGATAGCTGGGCCTCGTCCGGTGCGATGGGGGCGCCGGACACCGACATCCGGCGGGCAGCCGTTTTCAGATCGGGATGCAGCGTCCCGACTGCCGCCAGGATGCAGGCCCCGAGCGCGGTTGATGCCTGGGGCCTCGCCTGGATCTCCCTGCCCAGGACCGTGGCCCTGATGGTGTTCCAGATCGTGCTGCTGCTGCCGCCTCCGGCACAGATGATCGGCCCGGCCGGCCTTGCCCCCAGCTCCCAAAGGCGTTCGTATCCGAGTCGTTCGACGAAAGCCACCCCCTCCAGCAGTGCGCGATACCGGTCGATGCCGTCCGCCGGCTCGTCGAGGGTAAATCCGCGAGCCGCGGAAGCGCTGAAGGGAAAGCGTTCGCCCCGGCCGAGCAGCGGGTAGATCACGCAGTGCGCCGGCCCCCGCTCTGCCGCCCGCCGGTCCAGTTCCTCGAGGTCGGCCCCGGGGAAACAGACCCCCAAAGCCTTTGCTCCGGTGCTGGAGGCACCGCCGGGAAGCCACCAGCCGCCCGGATGGAGGTGGCTGTAAACCGCCCCTTCCGGATCCACAAGCAGGGCTTCGGACGCACCTTTGAGGACCAGGGTCGAGCCCAGCACGGAGACGAACTGTCCGGGCTCGGCTGCACCGGCCGCCAGCTGGGCGGCGCAGGAGTCCGTCATTCCCAGGCGGATCTCGCAACCGGAGGGCAGGCCGGTGGCCCGGGAAGCCTCCGGGCTCAGCCGCCCGGCGGGCTCACCGGGAAGCCGGACCTCGGGGAGCAGCCGGGCGGGGATGTCCAGGGCGTCCATCGCCTGCGACACCCACCGGCGGTGGAGCGGATCGTAGCCACTTTTGAGTGCGTGGCTGGTGTCGGTAGGGGGCAGGGTGCCGGTCAACCCGGCAACCACTGCGTCGGAGGCGTGACCCAGGCGGGCGGGCGGTTGCGGGCCGGGCACCGGTTCCCGGAGCATCCAGGCCCACTTGGGCAGGCCGAATGAGGGGCCGATGGTCAACCCGAGGCCGGCCCAGGTCTGCGGCGCGGCGGCCTGGGCCGCGGCCGCAGCGGCGACGGCCCGCTGGTCGGCGTAGGTGATTGCCGGCCCAAGGGTTCGACCGGCGGCGTCCAGGGCAACCACCGTGGCGGAGGTCGCGCTGACGCTGACGGCAACCACCCGGCGGGATCCTTCCCCGAGCCGGTCCGTCAGCTCGGTGAGGGTCGCGGCTACCGCCGGCCACCAGGCGGCGGCATCCTGCTCGCTCCAGCCCGGCTGCGGCGACTGGGGCTGGGGCAGCGGCCTCGTCGCAAAGGCGTGGACGCCTCCGGATGAGTCCGCTGCCATCGCCCGTACATCTGCGGTCGCCAGGTCGATTCCCACCACCAGGTCCATGCCCCAAAACTAACGCGATGGGGACCGGCTGGTGGCGAAAGGCTTACAGCCCTGAGAACAGGTCCCCGTCCCCGCCCTCAGGGATCGGGGTTCCCCACCATAGGGTGAACGACTCCAGGCTCATCAGATCGTCTGCAACATCCCCTGCCAGCTGGGTCATGAAGTTGTCGGGACCGAACTGCGTGGCGTGGCATTTGAGCGCCGCCCGCTTGGCGGCAACGGTTTCCCGGACATCCATCGTGACGTCGATCTCGTCGTCGTCCTGGCCGATGATCGGCATGTCCTCACGGTCGAAAGCGCTGGTGTCGACACCCATCTCGGTGAGCCGGCGGCGCATCTCGGCAAACCGGGTTTTGGAGATGGCGGTGAAATACAGGCGCCTCGGCGCCCATACCGGTCCCGCTTCCGGGTACCGGGTCTCGTCCCGGGCGGCGGCGACCGCGGCCACCGTGTGGTGGTGGACGGCGATGTGGTCCGGGTGCCCGTAGGCTCCGTCCGGGTCGAACGTGATGACCACCTCCGGTTGCAGGCTGCGGATGTAGCCGACCAGCCGGGCGATGACCTCATCGCGGTCGGCCATGACGTAGGCCCGGGGGTCGTTGTTGTCCTCCGCCCCCTCCATACCCGAGTCCCGGTGGCCGAGGATCTCGACACTCTCTATCCCCAGAGCGGAGGCGGCATCCCGCAGCTCGGCCTCCCTCACCTCGCCGAGATTTTCCTGGGTGGCAAGGGAAGGGTCGGCTATCTTGCCCGCTTCCCCTCGGGTGGCGCACACCAGGGTGGTGGGAATCCCGCGGGCTGCGTAGTAGGCGAGGGTGCCCCCTACGGAGAACGACTCGTCATCGGGGTGGGCGAAGCAGGCGAGGATCGAGCGGGCCATTCGTCAACCTATCTCTCGGTGGATGTTGCCGGCACCAAGGTTAACGTCAGCATCCGCCTCCGGGCGACGGCCGGTCGGGAATTGAAGGATCCACGACCTCAACGTGGACGTGGGGCCACGCCGGACCGGCGGTCTTCATCTCATCGACCTGAGATTCGAAGGGAAGCTGATGGGCTCCGGCCGACGACAGCACCGTGCGGCCTGCAATAACTCGCTCACCTTTGCGGACGTTGAGGTTGTTCATGTGCAGAACCTTGACCTCCCAGCCCGGCCGGTCATCCGGCTCGATCACCACGTAGTGGTCCCGGGTGTCGCAGTACAGGATGTAGGAACCGCCCCGTATCACTGTGCCCGTGACCGGCGAGCGGATCTCCTCGGCCGGGTCGGAAACGATGTCGGCCGCGGTGTGCGAGCCGGTCAGCCGCTCCCGGGACTCCAGGATCAGGGGCACCACCGTGGTACGAACCGCAGCCATCTGCCGGGCCCCGTCGTGGTTTGACTCGTGAAATCCGACATGTTCGATCCGGCGAGAGGGGTGATAAAGCGTGACCCCTTCGACCCGGGCAAACGGGGTGTAGTCCTGCTCGTGGACCGCTCTGGGCAGAGGCGAAGGTTCAGGTAGCGGGGAGGTCTCCGGCGGGGGGGCGGAAAGCGCGCCGGAAGGCGGCGGCTGGTCGCCCGAAGCAGTTCCGCATGCGCCCAGGAGCAGCAGGGAAACCACCATTAGAACGATTGTGGGTCTGCGATTGTGCACGCCGGCCCCCTTCAAACCTGAGAGACTTAGCTGACAAGTTTCTCACCTTGCCGGGCAAACTCTTCACAATTCCCCGGAATGAAAGGCGCCGGAGCCTATGGAAGACCTGTGGGGATCCCTAAGTGACGACGACCGCAACCGCGCCAACCGGATGACCGCAGAGTCGGTGCAGGTCATGGCTGCCGGTCTCGCCCACGTCTTTCGCGGTGACCTGGATGCCGCCAACGAGGTATTCGGCCAGCTGAGCCCGGAACCTGCCGACCAGGCGCTCAACGCCCACGCCTTTGCGGTTGCGGTGGTGGAGTACTGCGCCGGCCGGCTTGATCGTGACCCCATCGATCTTCTGGAGGATGTCGCGACCCGCGCCGCCCTGCTGGTGGAGACGATAGGGGAGGACGATCCTCCCGAGTAGCCTTAGCTTCTGACCAGCGGCTTGTACTTGATCCGGTGCGGCTGGTCCGCCTCGGCGCCCAGGCGCTTGTGCCGGTCGGCCTCGTAGTCGGAGAAGTTGCCCTCGAACCAGCGGACCTCGGAGTCGCCCTCGAACGCCAGAACGTGGGTGGCGATACGGTCGAGGAACCAGCGGTCGTGGCTGATCACCACCGCGCACCCGGCGAAGTTCAACAGAGCGTCCTCGAGCGCTCGGAGGGTGTCGACATCCAGGTCGTTGGTCGGCTCGTCCAGCAGAAGTACGTTGCCGCCCGACCGGAGCACCTTGGCCAGCTGAAGCCGGTTGCGCTCACCCCCGGACAGGTTGCCGACCTTCTTCTGTTGATCGGTCCCCTTGAAGCCGAACGAGGCGACGTAGGCCCGTCCGTGGATCTCCCGGCCGCCGACGACGAGGTTGTCCAGGCCGCCGGTTACCTCCTGGTACACGGTGTTGCCGGACTCCAGGGTTTCCCGGCTCTGGTCGACATAGGCCAGCTGGACGGTGGATCCGACGGTGAGCGTGCCGGCGTCGGGTGTCTCCTCCCCGGTGATCATGCGAAACAGGGTGGTCTTGCCGGCGCCGTTGGGGCCGATGATGCCGACGATGCCGCCCTTGGGCAGTGAGAAATCAAGGCCGTCGATCAGCAGGCGATCACCGTAGCCCTTGCTCAGGTTCTCCACCTCCACCACCTGGTCGCCGAGCCGGGGGCCGGGTGGAATGGTGATCTCAAGCTTGTCCGCCTTGTCCGGCGCCGCCTCCGCCTCGGCGGCCAGCTGCTCGTAGCTGTTCAGCCGGGCTTTGCCCTTTGCCTGGCGAGCACGGGGAGACATGCGGATCCACTCCAGCTCCCGCTGCAGCGTCTGGCGGCGGCGGGCATCCGCCTTCTCCTCCAATGCCAGCCGGGCCTGCTTCTGGTCCAGCCAGGAGGAGTAGTTGCCCTCCCAGGGGATTCCGTGGCCGGCGTGAAGCTCCAGGATCCACCCCGCTACGTTGTCCAGGAAGTAGCGGTCGTGAGTTACCGCCACCACGGTGCCGGGGTAATCCTGAAGGGTCCTCTCGAGCCAGGCGACGGACTCGGCGTCCAGGTGGTTGGTCGGCTCGTCCAGCAACAGCAGGTCGGGTTTTTGCAGCAGCAGCCGGCACAATGCCACCCGGCGACGTTCGCCGCCCGAGAGCCTTGAGACGTCGGCATCACCCGGGGGCAGGCGCAGAGCGTCCATGGCGATCTCCAGCGTGCGATCCACGGACCAGGCGTCCGTTGCGTCGATCTTCTCCTGCAGTGCCGCCTGCTCGTCGATCAGCTTGTCGAAGTCGGCCTCGGGATCACCCATGGCCTCGCACACCGCGTTGTAGCGGTCGATCAGCGACTTGGCCTCGCCGACCCCTTCGGCGACGTTGCCCATGACGTCCTTTGTCGTATCGAGAGGCGGCTCCTGGGGGAGGAAACCGACGGTGAACCCGGGTGTCAGGCGAGCCTCTCCGGTATACCCGTCGTCCTCGCCGGCCATGATGCGCAGCAGTGACGACTTGCCGGATCCGTTGGCGCCGAGCACGCCGATCTTGGCCCCCGGATACATCGAAATGTTGATTCCACGCAGTACCTGCCGGTCCGGCGGGTGCACGCGTTGTAGATTGCGCATGGTGAAGATGAACTGTGCAGGCATCGGCCCAGGTTAACAGCCAGCGGCATTCCTTCGAATCTCAGAGATCGGCGACTCAAATTTCAGTGAGAACTCATTGCTTGTGGCTGTGATGTCCTTGACCGCCGACCCGGTTCCGCTCCTGAACTTAAGAGTTCCGGCATACCTGCCGATACAAGGTCACTGCCAAAGTCCACAGGGGGACGGGTTAGCTCGAAGGAGAGACCTGCCGTGTCTGATCCCCTTAGTTCCGCACTGCCCCGTACCCACCGCACCCGGCTCGCCGGGGCGGCCAAGGTGATAGTTCTGGCGCTGACGATGCTGGCTATGCTGCCTATCGCACCGGCGTTTGCCGCGGCCTACGGAGTAGTTTCCGGATTTCCCACCGTCGTTAAGTCCGGCGCCGAGCCCGTACAGGCTCACGCCTGGGCCATCAACCACGGCAGCACCCCGGTCACGATTACCGAAATCAAGTTCATCCCGTCCTGCTCGGTCTTCGCCGACAATTGCGCCGGTGGAGTTACCGATCCCGGGGTCTTCACGTTCAGCCCGACGGGAATCGGTGCCAGGACCACCAACTGCGCCGGCAGAGTCTTCAATCTAACTCTGTCCAATCCGGCTACCGGCGAGATCAGCATTCGGCCGGCCGATGGCGGGGACGTTCAGATCACCGTCGGCGACATTGCGTCCGATCTGGATGAGTGCAAGATCCTTTTCACGCTCAAGGCGAACCGGCCCCCAAACCACGACAGCCTTCCCGCTGAGAGCTACAACCAGACCAACCAGCTTTTTACGATGACCGGCGTCACGGGAGGCGAACAGTTCACCTCCTCAAACGCCGACCTCACCAGCGTCGTTCCGGTTGCCGGCCGGGCCCCCGCCAATGACTTCGACGGCGACGGCAAGTCCGACCCAACCATGTTCGGCGAGTCCGGCGACTGGGCCATCCTGGGTCAGCCGACGGCGTACTGGGGCCTGAAGGGTGATTATCCGGTTCCCGCCGACTACAACGGGGACCGCAAGGTCGACCGTGCCGTCTACCGAGAGGGAGCCTGGCACGTCCAGGGAGAATCGGTGGTGTACTACGGGCTCAAAGGAGATCTCCCCGTGCCGTCCGACTACGACGGCGACGGCAGGAGTGACCGTGCCGTCTATCGAAACGGCGCCTGGTACGTCCACGGGCAGCCAACCGTTCACTTCGGTCTGGCCGGCGACATTCCCGTGCCCGGCGATTACGACGGCGACGGCGATGCCGAGCGAGCCGTGTACCGCAACGGTGCCTGGCATGTTGAGGGTATGCCGGTGACCTTCCTGGGATTGGCCGGCGACGTGCCCGTGCCGGGTGATTACGACGGAGACAAGACGATCGATCCCGCGGTCTACCGGGGTGGAGTCTGGTACCGGGAAGGCCTGCCGGTCCTCTCCTTCGGCGGAATCGTGGACCTGGTTCTGAACCTTCCGCAGTCGGTCTACCTCGGGTTCTTCTAGGAACCAGGCACGAAATGGACCCGGTGCCCGGATAGGGGCGCCGGGTCCTTTTGGCGGAACTCACAATTTGCGTATAGTGCGGGAGACACCAAGTCCCGGGGGTTGGCGATGGTTGTTGGTATGTGGGTTACCGCACTCGTTGCGGGTTTGCTCCACGTGGTGATTTTTTGTGCCGAAAGCCTTTGGTGGCGAAAACCCGCGGTGTACAAGGGCTTTTTGATGACCGCCGAACAGGCCGAGACGACCCGCCTTCTGGCGTTCAATCAGGGTGTCTACAACCTCATGCTCGCTTTGGCAACGCTGGGCGGCCTGGCGGTTTGGGCATCGGGTTACGAAACAGTCGGACTCACCCTGGTTGCCTTCGGCTGCCTGTCCATGGTGGTAGCCGCTCTGGCGCTCATCTCGTCGGCCCCCCAGCTCAAGAAGGGTGCCTTCGTTCAGGCGTTGCCGGCGCTGGTCTTTCTGATTCTCCTGCTGCTCTACGTCAACGGATAATTCCGAAGCGCAAAACGGAGTGCCGGCCGTTCGCCGGGGGGATAACGTTGGCGGCGAACAGCAAAGACAGGAGCGTCGAATGGTTGCTGTATCGCAGGCGTTTGTGACCGATGAGGACCGCTGGCAGGCGGTGGCCGGCCGCAATCCACAGGCCGATCCGCATTTTTTCTATGCGGTGCGGAGCACCGGGATCTTTTGCCGCCCGAGTTGCGGGTCACGCACGGCGCGCCGGGAAAATGTCCGGTTCCTCGACAGCTCGGCTGAGGCGCTTGCCGCAGGCTTTCGTCCCTGCCTGCGGTGCAGGCCTATGGAGAAGCCGCTGGCTTCCGAGTGGGCAGAAGCGGTCGCCCGGGCGTGCCGGAGCATCGAGAGGTCTCCGGATGTGCCCTCCACGCCCGAGCTTGCCCGGGCCGCCGCGATGAGCACGTCGCATTTTCAGCGGGTTTTCAAGCGGGTGACCGGGATGACCCCCAAGTCGTACGCCCTGTCGGTGAGGGTGGCCCGGGTTCAGTCCGAGCTGCGCCGGGACGGCACCATCACCGATGCGGTTTACAACTCAGGTTTCAACTCCAGCAGCCGCTTCTACGAAGGCGCGTCGAAGGCGCTGGGCATGGGTCCCTCCGACTTTCGGTCGGGCGGTGCCGGGATCACCATGCGGTTTGGAACCCGCCCGTGCTCCCTGGGGTTCGTCCTGGTCGCCGCCACCGCGGTCGGAGTGTGTGCCGTGCTGCTGGCGGATGACCCCGCCAAGCTTCGGGAGGAGCTCAACATGCGTTTTCCCAGAGCAGAGATCGTGCCCGCAGACGACCGGTTCGAGGCCTGGATGGCAGCCGTGGTCGACCTGGTGGAGGCTCCGGGTAGCCGGGTGGAGCTACCGCTGGACGTACGCGGCACGGCGTTTCAGCACCTGGTCTGGCAGGCCCTGCGGGAAATCCCGGCGGGGTCCACCGCAAGTTACTCGGAGATCGCCGAACGGATCGGCCGGCCCACGGCGGCCAGGGCGGTGGCGGCGGCCTGTGCTGCGAACCGGGTGGCGGTGGTGATTCCCTGCCACCGGGTGGTGCGAAGCGACGAGTCTGTGTCCGGGTACCGATGGGGGGTAGAGCGCAAGCGAGAACTCTTGCGCCGGGAGCGCTCGGAGGAGTAGCGGGGATCCACAACGGTTACCCTTCGCGTATGAACGACGGGGAGTACCGGCTGACCGATGGGGACCTGGTTGAGGCCGCCCAGCCGAACGAGTTGCTGCGCCGGGTTGATGCCCTGTGTGAAGCGCGCTCCTGGGACGGCCTGGTGGACCTTGCCTGGCGCTGCCGGGAGGCGGTGGAACGGGGTAAACAGCTGTGGCCCATAGCCGAGCATGTCGAGTACCGGCTCGCCCTGGAGGCGCCGGCGTCCTACGCCGCGTCGGTTCTTTCGCCCACTGCGGGGCGGTTCGCCCTCGGTCCCCTCACCGAGGTGTCGGCCTCCACCCACACGTTCGCCGAAATCAGCCCCTACGTCTCATCGCCCCAGATCGCCGGGGTCCTGGCGGCGGAGCGGGTGCTGAGGGGAGAGAACCTGGAAGGGATCGACGGAGCGCATCCGGAGATCCTCGAGCTTCCTCTGGTACTGCAGGGTTGGGAACCGCAGTACCCGCTCGCCACCTACCGGGCGAGCAAGGTGACGGCCC
>JAJCYF010000135.1 GCA_029263035.1 Actinomycetes bacterium | reverse complement strand
CCGTCCGTGCTGCCGGATCTTTTGAGCAACCTCCGACCAGTTGGCTGCTCCGACCACCCCGCCCTCCGAAAGTCCCTGATCTACCTGATCCGCCCCGGGTTCGCCGGTCAAAAAGGCGAGGAGTGCTGAAGCATCGAAGACGTTCAGGCCGCGTCCTCGTCACGGGCCTGCCGGCGGCGGTCCTCGAGAAGCTCGTCAACCAGGTTGAGGCCCTCCAGTTCGGCACGAACCCGTTCCTTGAGCTGGTCCCGGGTCAACAACGCCAAGCCCGTGGGACTTTCAATGAAAACCAGAACCCGTCCCGGGTGCAGTCCTAGCCGCTCCCGCATCTCAGCAGGCACCACCAGCCGGCCCCTGTCTCCCATCTTCACCGTATGCATCCCACTCATGCTTATAGCGTACCACCAGAAATACTCGGTGGGACTCCGGCGTGTTTAGACCTTTAATCCTTGCGACAACTCCTGCTTGAAGCTGCGCAGCTTCTCCCGCAGCTCCGGGTTGTGGCAGGCGATGATCTGCACCGCCAGGATGGCGGCGTTGGTGGCCTGGTCGATGCCGACCGTGGCCACCGGCACGCCCGAGGGCATCTGAACCGTGGAGTACAAAGAGTCGGCTCCGCCGAGGTGGCCGCCGTGCACCGGCACGCCGATCACGGGAAGGATGGTGTTGGCCGCCATGACCCCGGCCAGGTGGGCGGCCCGCCCGGCGGCGGCGATGATGACCTCCAGGCCCCGCTCTTCGGCCAGCTTGGAGTACTCGTGGGCCTGCTCCGGCTGGCGGTGGGCGCTGATGACATTGGACTCATACGGGACGCCGAAGCGGTCGAGGATGATCTCCGCCGCCTGCATCTTGGGTTGATCGGACGCGCTGCCCATCACGATGCCCACCAGGGGCGTCTGAATTGCCATCTATTCCTCCGCTCGATTTTGATCAACAGGGTTCGAGGCCAGAACCCGACACTTCGGCCTGCCGAAGTTTTTTTACCCCGGGATTCGAGAAACATCGCCCGGAAGACCTAGCGACAGTCTAATTGACCGAGTCTTGCCCTTTGGCCCCGGGTCCACAGTCATCGATTACGGTCTAATTACAAATCGATGAAGAGAATGACGTTCTCCCTTGATGATGAAATAGCAAGGCGTGCTCGGGAATTGGCAATAAACATCTCTGAAGCTGCGCGCACGGGGGTAGTCCACGCTGTGCGCATTGCGACGGCTCAGGCCGACCGCGCCGCCTACGAGTGTCAACCTGAACACCCGGACCCTTTCTGGGAAGAATCGGGGGCGTGGACTGAGCGGTAGGACGCTCCGACGACGGCGACGGTCACCACGCCCCGGACGATCGAGTTGTTCAGGGCCCGCTTGCCGAGGGTGACCGCCGACTTGCCGGCCTTGGTGGCCATGTTCCTCAGGCTGCTCCAGGCTCCGTGGCCGTCGTCGATCAGCCCGGCCGGGTTGGCTCCGGCGTACATGTAGCGGTTGCCGGTCAGCGGGTCCAGCTGAAGTTCGACATTGGCCGAGGATGCGGCATAGAAGTCGGCTCCGACGAAGCGGTTGATCGCCGGGTCGAGCAGGCGGGAGCCGAGGTTGTAGTTGCCGGTCTTGGGGTCCCGCGGAGCCATCTGAAAACGCAGGCGGGAGTCCCAGCCCGACGGTTTGTCGGTGTGGGTCAGGTTGTCCTTGGTCTTGCCGTACGGGTCGTAGCCGAACACCGCCTGCACCCCGGCCGAGTCGTCCAGCAGCTGGGTGAGGTTGCCCCTGGGGTCTAAGACGTACCAGGCGCGAACCCCGTTGACGTCCTGGCCCACCGGGGTCCGGTCGGCATCCAGCAGGTAGCTGGTTGTCACCTGGTCGGCTGGGTTCTTCTCAACCGAGATCTGGTCGGCGCTTCCGTCGTGGAAGAACAGCGTCGTCTCAGCACCCTCGGTGCGGGTGGCCATCCGGCCCAGGCCGTCATAGGTGAACGAGACGGTGGTTCCGCCCTTGGTGGTCGAGGCAGGGTGGGATGCGGCGTCATAGGTGTTGGTCGACGGATCCGAT
The DNA here is from genome assembly GCA_029263035.1 of Actinomycetes bacterium. Lineage (GTDB taxonomy): Bacteria > Actinomycetota > CADDZG01 > JAHWKV01 > JAHWKV01 > JAJCYE01. The sequence goes on along the minus strand of JAJCYF010000135.1, from coordinate 2,722 downwards.
CCGGTCTGGGAGATCTGGTTGCCGAAGTCGTCGTAGTCGAAAATCTCGGCCGCTCCCGCCGGGTTCGTCGGCGTGCGGGTTGTCAAGAAGTTATTGACGTATTGGAGTTGGTAGTCGGCCGGGTCGTACTGGGCGGTGCCGGGGTTGAAGACGAAACCGGTCTGGTTGTCGATGTTGCCGGCGTCGTCCAGGCTGTAGGCGGTGGGATGACCCGTCTCGAACGGGTGCTCGGACCGGGTGAGCCGCTCCAGCCGGTCGTAGCGGCTCTCGCCCTGCCCGGACAGCGATGCTCCGCTGACCTGGCGCTGGGTGACCTGCTCGGTGCGGCGGTTGTCGTTGAAGTTGTAGACGATGTCTACCCAGCTCGCCAGTTTGGTCGAGCCGGAGGAAGCGCTCTGGCGCACCACCTCGTCGCTCAGGCGGCCGGCCTGGTCGTAGGCCTGGGTGATTCGGGCTCCGTTGGGAAGCGTCAGGCGCTCCAGATCACCGCTACGGAAGAACCGGAGCATGTCTTTCTGTTGGAAGTCCGGTTCCGTTTTCACATTGGGCTAGCGCAGGCTTCGATCAGCGATTCTCCTTCTGAAGTACCGAGCAGCGGCATCAGTTCTTTCAGCGCCACAGCCTGTGACGCTACAACCTTTTCGATCGAATGACGCGTTAGAACCTTATGCGTGATTCGCTGTACAGGCTCCTGCTTTGCTCTGGATGACCTCACGTTGGACCCCGCCAGCGGGAGCTTGGCGGATCTAAGGAGTGTGTATCAGTCGTCCACCTTCATCTACTTTCAGGAACCGAATTCGCGCTCTGAGGGGTGTTTCTCTGAATGGGTACGATGGCAAGCGCGAACAGGCCTGCTGCAGGGCTACGACGAGGCGTCGTATCCGATTTCTCCCTCAAGGACCGATCGGTAGAAGCGTTGCTCGTCAGCGTCGTGTGCCGCCTCAGCGGCCCACCGAAGCTGTCCTGCAGCTACCTCTGGAGCGATTCTAGCGACGATCTCGAACGACAATTCGCGGATGTGCCGATTCGGGTTGCTGGTGAACGCTAGGAGAACTGGGACCAACGCTCGAAGCGTCTGCTGCGCTTCACCGGCGAGATCCCGGGCTGTTCGTTCAGCTTCCGCTGGTTCGGTCCAGCCGGCCGCTATCTGAAGCAACAACTCCAGGCACCATCTACGAGCGACCTCGGGTCCAGCGACGAGGAGGCGCACGATGGAGTCAAGGACAGCGATGGCCGCCTCGTACACCGAGCCTTGCAGAACAACGACGTTGTCCAGCCGCCAGTACGCAGCCTCCGCCTCAGCCTCTGACGTGGCATTGGCTAGTGCATCGACGGCGTCGGGCACGGTCGCTGCGCTTCTTGCTGAACCGAAGTTGGGCCATTGGAGGTCCCGATCCCAGAGGAGTGCGTCGAACTCCGTCATAGTTGGTCCCAAGGTCCAGGAGTGTCTCGACGAATCGTCGGCGGGAACTGCCCAGGTGGATACATCCCCTGGCACCTCGTGCACACGGGGACCTCGACGCCGTTCCTCGGCCTGATCGCCTCCACAAATCGGATGTCGGCTGGATTGCTCCCGCCGTCGATGAGCTGCCCGAAGCAGCGCGTTTCGGCGCAGAAGCCCGGCCCCGAGTGTCCAAGAGCGGCCGGCAGCGGCGCAGTGACCCCGAGGATCACCAGTGCCATTACCAGCGCCGACAGCGACAACAGAACCGACTTAAGACGGACCTTCGAAGACACTGGCGGACCCCTCTTGGCCAAATGTCAGACCAAACACCTGAACAACCGGCCTGAGCGGAGGCTACAAGAACTGCCAGTCCAGCGTGACAGAGGTCGCCGGGTGGGAGAAGTGCCGAATGGACCTCTTTTATTGGGACCTTTGGACCAATCAAATTAGGCCGCCCTTCCACCGCAGACCGGGAGATGGATATTGGCGATCGCCGGACCAGCCTCGGGGACTTAGAGCTTGGAGGCTATATCGCTCCGAAATCTCATGCCCTCGAAGCCGATCTTCTCCATGGCCCGGTAGGCCAGTACCCGGGCGCCCGTTATGTCGTCCCCCAGGGCGCTTACCGACAGTACGCGGCCCCCCGACGTCACCAGCCTCCCGTCACGTTCCGCCGTGCCCGATTGGAAGATCCGGACTCCCAGCGCCTCCGCCTCTTCCAGGCCCTTGATCTCGAAGCCCGTCTTCAGCGGGTCGGCCTCCGGGTAACCACCCGACGCTGCGACTACCGACACGCAAGCCTGATCACTGCATGAAACCTTCATTCCTGCCAGCGACCCCTGGGCCGTGGCCGCCATCAGCTCACCCAGGTCGGACTCCAGCCGGGGCAGGATCGCCTGCGTCTCGGGGTCCCCGAACCGGCAGTTGAACTCCACCACCTTCAGACCGGCCGGGGTCAGCATCAATCCGGCGTAGATCACCCCGACGTAGTGCCGCCCCAGCACCGCAAGCTGTGCCGCCACCGGGTTCAGGATCCGGTCCATCACCTCATCGATCACCGCATCCGTTGCTACCGGCACCGGTGAGTAGGAACCCATGCCGCCGGTATTCGGCCCTCGGTCCCCGTCGAGGGACCGCTTGAAGTCCTGGGCCGCCGGAAGCGGGAGGACGGTCTGACCGTCGCAGAAGGCCAGTATCGACAGTTCGGGGCCCTCCATTCGTTCCTCGATGAGGATCGTGTTGCCGGCGTCGCCGAACCGGTGCTGCTCCATCGCTTCC
>JAJCYF010000134.1 GCA_029263035.1 Actinomycetes bacterium | reverse complement strand
TCCCGGCCGGCGTAGATATCGAGATAAAACTGTAATGGCTGAAATCACGAAGGGCATCCTCGGTCGCAAGGTCGGGATGACACAAATCTTTGATGACAAATCGCGTGTGGTCCCGGTGACCGTTATTCAGGTTGAGAACTGCAGGGTTTCCGGTGTTCGCACCCAGGAGAAGGACGGGTACACCGCCATTCAGATGGCTTTCGGCGACGTCAAAGAGAAGAGCCTTTCCAAGCCGGAGGTCGGCCACCTGAAGACGGCCGGTGTTCCCCTGGCCCGCCACCTGGTTGAGCTTCGCCTGAAGGACGTGAGCGGGTTCAGCGTCGGCCAGGAGATCAAGGCCGACATCTTCGCCAAGGGTGAGCACGCCGACGTGGTCGGTGTCTCCAAGGGCAAGGGCTTCGCCGGTGTCATGAAGCGTCACAACTTCCACGGCAAGTCGGCATCCCACGGAACCCAGCGCAAGCACCGTTCCCCCGGCTCCATCGGCGCCTGCGCCACCCCGTCACGTGTCTTCAAGGGCATGAAGATGGCGGGCCGCATGGGCGGCGAGCGGGTCACGATGCTGAACCTCGAGGTCGTTGAGTCCGACGCCTCCAAAGATCTGCTGCTCATCCGTGGCGCAGTACCCGGGCCCAACGGCGGCCTGGTTCTCGTCCGCTCCACGAACAGGGGGTCCTAATGGCCGACACCAAAACCAAGGCCCCCAAAGCACCGTTCTTCGGGGCCGACGGCAAGCAGAAGGGCGATTTCGATCTCCCCGAGAGCTACGACATCGAGCCCAACGTCCCGGTCATGCACGCAGTGGTCACCGCCCAGCTGGCGGCGGCTCGCTCCGGCACCCACTCCACGAAAACCCGTGGCGAGGTCCGGGGTGGAGGCGTGCGTCCCTGGAGGCAGAAGGGAACCGGGCGTGCCCGTCACGGATCGATCCGTGAGCCCCAGTGGGTCGGCGGCGGTATCGCCCACGGCCCCAAGCCCCGTGACTACTCGCAGCGGATCTCCAAGAAGGAGAAGGCACTGGCGCTGAACGGCGCACTGACCGTCCGTCTTCGTGAGGGCGCAGTGAAGGTCGTTGAGTTCCCGACCCTCGACAAGCCGGAGACCAAGCGTGCCGTCCAGCTTCTGGAGCAGTGGGGTTGCCAGGGCAAGGTACTGTTGGTTGTAGGTTCCGAGCGTCTGGAGGACAACCTGTTCCTCTCGCTGCGCAACCTGGGCCACGTGCTGGCGGTTTCGTCGCCCACTGCCTACCGGGTGCTGGCGGCGGACACGATCATCATCTCCAAGTCGGCCTTCGATACAGCTAAAGAGGAGGCCAAATGAGCGCCCGCGACGTAATTCTCAAGCCGATCGTGAGCGAGAAGTCATACGCCCTGATCGACGAGAACTCGTACACGTTTCTGGTTCACCCCGACGCCAACAAGGTGCAGATCCGCCAGGCGGTCCAGGAGATCTGGGGAGTCAAAGTTTTGAAGGTCAACACCCAGAACCGCAACGGGAAGGTCAAGGCCACCCGTTTGGGCAAGGGGAAGCGCAACAACACCCGCCGGGCAATTGTGAAGCTTGCCGAAGGCGACAAGATCGAACTTTTCGAGACCAGGTAGGAGATAGGTTATGGCAGTACGTAAGTCAAGGCCGACCACTCCTGGCCGGCGCGGTATGTCGCACTCGACCTTTTCCGAGGTCACCCGCGACCACCCCGAGAAGAGCCTGGTCAAGCCCAACCCCAAAAAGGCTGGGCGCAACGTCCACGGCCGGATCACCACGCGTCACCAGGGCGGCGGTCACAAGCGCAAGTACCGGGTCATCGACTTCCGTCGCAACAAGGACGGGATTCCGGCACGGGTGGCCCAGATCGAGTACGACCCGAACCGCAACGCCCGCATCGCTCTGCTGAACTACGTGGACGGCGAGAAGCGCTACATCCTGTGCCCGAACAAGGTTTCGGTGGGCGACAAGCTGCAGAGCGGCGTGGGGTCTGAGATCCGTCCCGGCAACGCGCTGGCGCTGGCGAACATCCCGCTGGGTACCGTGGTCCACAACGTCGAGCTGACGCCGGGAGGCGGCGGCAAGATGGCCCGCTCCGCAGGCACGTCGGTGCAGCTGGTGGCCAAGGAGGGCAAGATGGCAACGCTGCGTCTGCCCTCAACCGAGGTTCGCCGGGTGCCGGTCGACTGCAAGGCGACCATCGGCGAGGTGGGCAACGCAGAGTTTGAGCTGATCTCCATCGGCAAGGCCGGACGCAACCGCTGGCGCAACAAGCGGCCCGGCGTCCGTGGTGTGGCCATGAACCCGGTCGACCACCCGCTGGGTGGAGGCGAGGGCAAAGCTTCAGGTGGACGTCACCCGACGTCGCCCTGGGGCAAGATGGTAGGCCGCACCCGCAAGCAGGGCAAGTATTCGGACGACGCCATCCTGCGCCGTCGTGGAAGCAAGAGAGGCTAACTATGAGCGCAGCGAATATCCAAGCTTTGCCTTTTCCTGTCCGCAGCGACGAAGGAGCGTAGGCAGTGCCCCGTTCGATGAAGAAGGGTCCCTTTGTGGACGACCATCTGCTGAAGAAGGTAGATGAGCAGAACAAGCGCGGAGAGAAGCGTGTGATCAAGACCTGGTCCCGCCGCTCCACGCTTATTCCCGACATGGTCGGCCACACGCTGGCCGTTCACGACGGGCGCAAGCACGTACCTGTGTACGTCACCGAGTCGATGGTTGGTCACAAGCTGGGCGAGTTCGCACTCACCCGGACCTTCCGGACGCACGGCCACCACACCGAGAAGAGCACGAGGCTCAAGTAATGGCAAAGGCAGCTGTTCAGACATATAAGGCCG
>JAJCYF010000133.1 GCA_029263035.1 Actinomycetes bacterium | reverse complement strand
GGGAGAGCACGGCGCCGCTGCGAGCCAGGGTCAGCAGGGCCGTCAATATCATCATCAGGTAGAGATGGTTGCTGTATAGCTGGTGATCCAGCAACAGGACGTAGCCGAATATTCCGACGAGGACGGCTCCTGCCGCCCTGGTCTTCCAGCCGGCGACAAAGGCGATGGCGGCCAGCAACCAGATCCCCAGAAATACGGCGGCACCCGAGGTGGGCAGAATCGGGATCAGGTCGGAGCGCGGCAGCCTGAGGACGCCCGGCTGGTGCAGCCGGCTCAGTTCCGAGGACAACTCCACCGCCCCCAGGATCGCAGCCAGGCCTACTCCGATGCGGGCCAGTGCTACCGGCCCTGCCGCGGCCCGGCGGCCCGGCAAGGCCTTTAACGCGGCTAGCGCTCGCATGGGTAGGTGTCTTTGGATTTTTCCAACCCGTTGGTTGCCACTACGGCACTGGCGTCCGGGAACTGCTCGCAGAGCAACTGTGGCAGGTGGTCCCGGTAGTCGATCTCGGCGCGGTAGTGCAGGACGAAGTCCTCCGGGTCGATTTGGCGGGAGGACCCGTCCGGGGATTCGAGCTCGAACCGGTGGCCGGCTATGGACGAAAACATCTGCCATCCGAAGGGTTGCGTGCGGGGCTGCGCGAGGCGGTGCAGGGGCACGACGATCTGGATCGCCAGAAAAAGAGCGAAGCACCAGGTGACCGCCCGGGACCTTCTCAGATTTTCGTTATCGCTCACGACCGCGTTTGTCTCCCCGCTGCCCGACTCTTGTCCCCTAGTTCTTCGGCGGATCGATGTGCGACCTTAAGCCCCATTTGGTGCGAAGGGCCTCAGCCCGTTATCTCCGACGCCTCCAGCACGTCCCTGACCGCCTGCCTGCGGACCTTGCCCGATGCGGTCCGGGGTATGCGGTCTACGATGAGAATGCGCTTGGGCGCCTTGAAGTCGGCAAGGTGGGGCGCCAGGAATCTCTTGATCTCCCGGAGGGTGGGGACCGACGGGCCCTCGGGCACTATGAGCGCCGCGACCGCCTGGCCCCACCGGTAGTCGTCCACCCCGGCGACCGCCGCGTCGGCCACCTCCGGGTGGGTCTGGAGCACGTTCTCGACCTCCGGGGCGGACACCTTCTCGCCCCCGGTCACTATCACGTCGTCCGCCCGGCCCAGGACCTCCAGGACGCCGCCGGGGCCGATCCGCCCGCGGTCGGCGGTGTGAAGCCACCCGTCCTGCAGCACGTCGGAGGTCAGGTCGGGTCGCAGGCGGTAGCCGTTCATCAGCATGGGCCCCCGGATCTGGATCTGTTTTTCCACCAGGCGGAACTCAGCGCCCTCCAGAGCAACCCCATCGAAGTTGCACCCGCCGCAGGTCTCGGTCAGCCCGTAGGTGTGCACCAGGCGGATCCCGGCATCCTGCGCCCGCCGGGCCGCTTCGGCCGGCAGGCCGGCGCCGCCGATGAGCACCGCCGAGTACCTGCTGAGGTCGACGCCCGCGTCTATGAGGCGGATCAAGGTTGTGGGGACCAGGGAGATAAGGGTGGTCCGGGTTTCGGCTGCGATCGCTTGGGGGTCGAATCGGTCGTGGATCACCGGTGTGGTGCCCGCCAGCCGCGACCGCACGAGGATGCTGAGTCCGCCGATGTGGCTCAGCGGCAGACAGCTCAGCCAGCGCTCTCCGGGTGAGGTCTCCAACCGCCGGGCATAGGCGCGGGCGGACCACTCCAGAGCCGCGTGGGTCAGCTCCACGCCCTTGGGCCGCCCTGAGGTGCCGGAGGTGGGCATCACGAGCGCCGTTTCCGGGGGCACCCTTACCCCGCCGTCCAGCCGGGTGACCCCGGATTCATCCTCGATCCGATCGGGGCGCATCTCGTCCAGCATCGCCCGGACCTCGGGTTCGGGAAGGAAGGGTCCTATGGGGAGGGCGGCGTCTCCCGCATCCCACAGCTCGGTTACCCGGGCGGCGAGTTGGCGGTTGGGATAGCGCAGGGCTACAAGACGGCTGCCGCTCATGAGCTCCTCTTAAAGGCCGGCTCTAAGGATAGAGTGACTGTGTCTGATACGTTACTCTAACGATTCGAGTTATTACTCAGGAGTCCGTGCGCATGAGTTCAGAGCAGCCGCAGTCGACCAGCGATTCCGGCCGGGTGAGCTTCCCCTGGAAGGCCTCCGGTGACTTCGAGGACATCCTGTACGGGACCTATGAGGGGATCGCCAAGATCACCATCAACCGGCACGAGGTGCGTAATGCGTTCCGGCCGAAGACGGTGTTCGAGCTGATCCGGGCATTCGACATTGCCCGCGACGACCCCGAGGTGGGGGTGGTGATCCTTACCGGTGCCGGCGACCTCGCCTTCTGCTCGGGGGGCGACCAGAGGGTGCGCATCGACGACGGCTACTCCGACGACCACGGGACCGGCCGGCTGAACGTGCTGGACCTGCAGGTCCAGATCCGCAGGTTGCCCAAGCCGGTGATCGCCATGGTCGCCGGGTACGCAATCGGCGGCGGTCACGTCCTGCACGTGGTGTGTGACCTTACGATCGCCGCCGACAACGCCCGGTTCGGCCAGACCGGTCCCCGCGTCGGTTCGTTCGACGGCGGGTACGGCGCCGGCTTGCTGGCCCGTATGGTCGGGCAGAAAAAGGCCAAGGAGATCTGGTTTTTGTGCGACCAGTACGACGCCCGGGAAGCCCTGGACATGGGTCTGGTGAACAAGGTGGTTCCCCTGGACGAGCTGGAGGCCGCCACCGTGGAGTGGTGCCGCAAGATCCTGGAGAAGAGCCCACTATCCCTGCGGCTGCTGAAGGCCGCCTTCAATGCCGATACCGACGGCATGGCCGGAATCCAGCAGCTCGCCGGAGATGCCACCCTGCTCTATTACATGAGCGAGGAGGCCCAGGAGGGCCGCGACGCCTATCTGGAGAAGCGCCGCCCGAACTTCGGCAAGTTTCCCCGCCGGCCGTAGCCCAGCCATTGGCCGACAACAGGTACTGGGTGGAGGCCGCCAGGCCGCGAACCCTGGTGGCGGGGATCGTCCCGGTGCTGGTTGGGACGGCGGCCGCCGGAAGGCTTTCGCCCCCACGCTTTGCCGGTGCGCTGGTGGTGGCGGTCTTCATGCAGGTCGGCGTCAACTTCGCCAACGACTACTTCGATGCGGTCAAAGGGGTCGACACCCACGAACGTCTGGGTCCCCGGCGCCTGACCTCCTCCGGCTTGATTGCACCTGGTGCCATGCGCAACGCGATGGTGGCCGCCTTCCTGATCGCCGTGGCAACCGGCCTCGGACTGTCGGCGGCCGCGGGCTGGGAGCTGACGGTGGTGGGAGCGGTCAGTGTGGTCGCGGCGCTCGGCTACAGCGGAGGCCCCTACCCCTACGGCTCCCGGGGGCTGGGGGAGGTCTTCGTGTTCATTTTCTTTGGGGTCGTGGCCACCGTAGGGTCGGCTTACGTGCAGATCGAGGAGATCTCGGGTCTGGCTCTCTGCGCTTCGGTTCCCGTCGGGTTTTTGGCCTCGGCGATCCTGGTCGCCAACAACCTGAGGGACATCCCTACAGACTCCCGCACCGACAAGAGGACTCTCGCGGTGATCCTGGGCGACGCCCGGACCCGGACCGCATTCAAGGCCCTGATTGTGGGGTCGTACCTTTCGCTGGGCCTGATCGCCCTGTGCGGAGGCGGGCTGTGGGTGCTGCTCCCGCTGCTCTCGTTCCCGCTGGCTATCCCGGTCCTGCGCAAGATCGCCACCGACAGCGGCCGGCAGCTGATCGGGGTGCTGGTGGGAACCGCCAAGCTGCAGCTGGCATTCGGCGTGCTGCTCGCGGTGGGGCTGTGGGTTTGACCGGCCTGGACTGGCGTTACTTCGAAATCCCCTTGCGAGTGCCGTTGCGGGGCCAGGTGTCTCGCCGGGGTGCGGTGGTTCAGGGACCCTACGGGTGGGGGGAATTTTCCCCCTTTCCGGGGTTCGGCTCTGAGGACGTGGAGTCTCCCGCCCGGTCCGCCCGCTCGGCGGCATTCGAGGCCTGGCCGCCGCCGCTCAGGGACTTTGTGCCGGTGCACGTTACGGTGCCGGCCCTGCCCCCCGGGGAGGCGGCCGACCTGGTGCGCTCCTCGGGCTGTAGCGCGGCGAAGGTGAAGGTGGCAGAGGGTGATGACGAGGCCAGGCTGGAGGCGGTCCGGGATGTTTTGGGCCCGGGCGGCCGTCTGGTGGTGGACGCCAACGGAGCATGGGGTACCGAGGAGGCGGTCCGATGCATCCGGGTATTTTCGAAATATTCGGTCGACCTGGTGGAGCAGCCGGTGAAAACCGTCGACGAGATGGCCCGGGTTCGCAGGTCGGTCGACGTGGCGATCGCCGCCGACGAGCTGGCCTGCTCACAGGAGGCGGTCCGCCGGCTGGTCGATAGCGAGGCTGCCGACGTCCTGGTGATCAAGGTCCAGTCGCTCGGCGGGGTCTCGGAGGCGATGCGGGTTGTCGAGATGTCGGGCCTGCCGGCGGTCGTTTCGAGCATGCTCGAGACATCGGTCGGGATATCCGCCGGCCTGGCGCTGGCCGCGGCACTTGAGCACCTGCCCTACCCGTGCGGCCTGGGTACCGTGTCCCTGCTCGAAGGTGACCTGGTGGCCGATTCGCTCGTCCCGGTCGACGGAAGGATCCGGGTGCGCCGGCCGGAGGTCGATCAGTCACTGCTCGAACGATTCGCCGGCCGGGACCCGAAAACAGTGGCGGGAAACGGGCGATGAAGGCGGAGAACGCAGGGCACGCGCTGGCGACGGTCCTGGTAGACGAGCTGATCCGCGCCGGCGTGGCGCACGCCTGTCTGGGCCCCGGCTCCCGCTCGACTCCGCTTGCTCTGGCTCTCGATGCCCGGCCGGAGATGGCAGTGCATGTTTCGGTCGACGAACGCTCCGCGGCCTTCCTGGCCCTGGGCCTGGCAAAGATGAGCGGCATCCCCGCCGCGGTGGTTACCACCTCGGGCACCGCGACGGCCAACCTGTACCCCGCGGTCATCGAGGCGTCGCACGCCCGGGTTCCGATGATCGTGCTGACGGCCGACCGCCCCCCGGAGCTGCGCGACACCGGCGCCGGGCAGACCATTGACCAGGTGAAGCTTTACGGAGATGCGGTGCGCTGGTTCGTGGAAGTGGGAGTAGGGGAGCCCCGTGCGGAGTCGGTGGGCTACTGGCGCTCCCTGGCCGACCGGGCGGTCGCCGTCAGCCGCTGGCCGTCCGCCGGACCGGTGCACCTGAACCTGGCATTTCGCAACCCGCTGATCCCGGCGGCGGACCCGGCCGGCTTTCCCTACGCCCTGGATGGGCGCCCGGACGGCGGTCCGTGGACCGAGGAGACGCACTCTGCGATGGACGCGCCGGCGGAAGATCTTGAGCGGCTCAAGCAGGAGATTGAGGGTACCGAACGCGGGCTTATCGCGGTGGGGACCGGGATGCACGACGCCGGACCCATCTTGGCAACCGCACGTAAGGCCGCCTGGCCGGTGCTGGCCGAGGCGACCTCAAACGTTCGGACCGGCCCCCCGGCCATCTCCACCTTCGAAGCTTTGTTGCGCCGGGCTGAGTTCGCACTATCGCATCGCCCGGAGTTGGTAATCCGGGTGGGCAACCTGGGGACCTCTCCGAGCCTGGCCGCCCTGCTCGACTCTTCGGTCCGGCAGATCTCGGTGGACCCCAGGTCCTGGCTGGACCCGTCGCGGTCGTTGTCGTGGATGCTGCGTGCCGCTCCCGACCGGGTCTTCACCGCCTTAGCCGCCGCCATCTCCGAGTCCCCCCGCTCGGAGTGGCTGAACGGCTGGCTCGAGGCGGACGGGAGGGCCCGGAAATCCATCGACACCCTGCTGAACGCCCACGGGGTAACCGAACCCCGCATCGCCCGGGATCTGGCCGGCTGCCTTCCCGACGGTGCGGTGCTGTACGTAGCGTCCAGCATGCCCATCCGGGATCTGGATTGGGCTATGCAAACACGGCCCGGCTTGACGATCCTTGCGAACCGCGGCGCGAACGGGATTGACGGATTCGTCTCCTCCGTCCTAGGAGCTGCGCTTTCGCGCTCCGGGCCAGTTGTTGCATTGACCGGCGACCTTTCGCTTCTCCACGATCAGAACGGGTTGCTTGGGGCATCACAGGACTCCCTTGATGTGGTGTTCGTGGTGGTGAACAACGATGGAGGAGGAATCTTTTCCTTCCTTCCCCAGGCTGATCAGCCCGGATTCGAAAAGTTGTTCGGGACCCCCCACGGCCTCGATTTCTCCAGGCTGGCCGATCTGTACGGCTGCGGTTATTCGCTGATTCATGATCCCTCCGATTTGGGGCCGGCAGTGCTGCAGGCGGTGGGAACGGGCGGGGTGCATCTGGTAGAGGCAAAGACGAACAGGCAGCTCAACGTTGACTTCCACCGGCTCATGTGGGAATCGGTGGGTGACTCGCTGAGCTAAAAAGGGCATAGCTGAAGCAGAGCTTGGTCCAACGGGTGGGTCGGCAGTTATGGGGGCTGGCGCTTCACTCACTGTGAGTGAACAAAATGATACCAAAGAAGTCACTCATTGCGCGCAAAAAGTTTTAAAAAGTCTGACGAACCTGCCGATAGGTATCGACTGGGCAGTTTTAGCCGGCGGCGCCGGCAGGGACCGACAGCCGAAAGAATGTGCCCTCCGGCTTGTCGATGAATTCCGCATCGGGGAAGAGGGCAGCGATCAGCTCGGCGCTGAGAGCGATCATCTGCTCCTCGGTGGTGGGCTCGGCAGCAGGGGAGTCGCTGCTCAGAAGCTCGCCCCGGCGATGTCCGTTTACCTCGAAGGTGAGCATGCCGCCGCCGGGCACCGCCGCCAGCCGGACCGGTTCCGCAGAACCGTCGTTGACGTGCGAGATGGCACTTCCGCAGGCCTCGGTCAGCGCGATCTTGAGATCCTCGATGTCGGCAGGATCGGCGCCGAAGTGGCGCGCAACCGCAGCGGAGAATATGCGGGCGGTGCTGACGTGTACCGCCTCGGGCGGAAACTCGATGCTAAACAACGGCGGGTCCGGGTGACGGCATCCAGTTCAGGCCGACGACGCGCCGGCTGCGGCCTTTTCCACCGAGTCGTAGATGTCAAAGACTCGGTCCAGTCCGGTAATGGTCAACACCCGTTTGACCGACGCGGTCGGCGAGATCAACACCAAAGAGCCGTCGTGCTCCTTTGTGCGCCTGAGGCCCGAGATCAACACCGCCAGGCCGCTGGAGTCCATGAACTCAACACCGCCGAGGTCGACGGCAAGCTGGTAGTTGCCCTGCTGTACCTGTTCGATCAGGTGATCCCTCAGCGCTGCGGCGTTGGAGAGATCCACCTCGCCCTCAACCTTGACGACAACCCAAGGGTCCTGTGAAGCGGAATCAATCGATAGTTGGATAGCTACCCCCTGCGAGATTTCCTGCGGGAACTTACCTCCCCGTTAGTATATGTCTCACGCAACTAGACAGTCTGGAGCCCCATTGACCGGCGACATCAAAGTGTCCCTGCCCGCCCAGCCCGAGTTTTTGCACATCCTTCGCTCGGTGGTGGCCAGTGCTGCGGCATCCCAGGACTTCACCATCGACGCCATCGACGACCTGCGGCTGGTCGTCGACGAGGCGTGCGGCCAGGTGCTCGAGCTTTCTCCGGACTCCGCCGTTTTGACGCTGAACATCGGATTCGGGAAGGGATCCCTGGAGTTGACGGTATCCGGCGACGGATCTCCCCCTGCCGTCCCCGAGAACCTGCAGGACTCCATGGCGTGGACCATCCTTTCAGCGCTGTCGGACAGCGTGAGCCTGCAGGACGGCGGCCGGCCTTCAGTAAAGCTCACCAAGAGCAACCGGCGGGCGCTGTAAATCGTGCCGAAGCCACTGGAGTCCACCCCCGAAACCCAAGCCAAGGCCGGGCAGCCCGACCCCAAGCCCGACGATGGAACGGTTCTGCCCCCGACGACCGCCGAGATAGCCGACGAGCTGTTCCAGCGCCTGCCCGATCAAGCCGCCCGGGACGAGCTGGTCATGCTGTTCCGCCCGCTCGCCCGGTACCTGGCACGCCGGTTCTCCGGCCGCGGTGAGCCGGTGGAGGACCTGGAGCAGGTCGCCGCGATCGCGCTGATCAAAGCCGTCGACCGTTTCGACCGGGGCCGGGAGGTCAAGTTTTCGACCTATGCAACGGTGACCATCGTCGGTGAGCTGAAGCGCCACTTCCGGGACAAGGGGTGGGCGTTGAACGTACCCCGCCGGGTCAAGGAGATCTCGCTTCACGTCGAGCGGGCGGTGTCCGAGCTGAACCAGACGCTCGGTCATTCACCCACCGTCAAGGAGATCGCCGAGTACACCGGGTCCACCGAGGAGGAGGTTGTGGAGGGGATCGAGGCCATGCACGCCTACTCCACCACCCCGCTGGATGCCCCGACCGACGAGGACAAGTCCTCCCCGCTCAACCGGCTGAGCATCCAGGACGACTCGCTGGAGGTCCTGGAAAGCTGGGTCAGCGTGAAGTCGGTTCTCAAGACCCTGCCCGACCGGGACCGCAAGATCCTTCACCTGCGATTTTTTAAGGGGATGACCCAGACCCAGATCGCCGCCGAGCTCGGAATCTCCCAGATGCATGTCTCCCGGCTGCTTTCGGGAACCCTGCGCAAGGTGCGCGACAAGCTGGGGCCGATGGAGTCCCCTTCGGCAAACCTGGACGAGTAGGTCTCGCCCTAGGGAAGGGTATCCAGGACCGCCAGCAGCTTGAGGGTCGTCTCCTCCAGCTCGTCCACGGAATCCGACTCCGCCACGATTCCCGCTCCCGCGTATAGCTCGGCGTGCCTGCCGTCTATGAGGGCGCAGCGCAGCGCTATCGCCCATTCGCCGTCCCCGTGATGGTCCATCCAGCCGACCGGTCCGGAGTAGCGGCCCCGGTCAAAATGCTCCAGCTCGCGGATCATCTCCAGCGCCCTGTCCTGGGGGACCCCGCAAACCGCCGCAGTCGGGTGGAGGGCGCCGGCGAGGATCAGTGCGTTCGGTGAGCCCTTCAGCTTCCCCTGGACCTTGGTGCTGAGGTGCTGCAGGTTCGCCAAAAGCAGCAGCGACGGCTCGGGCTCTCTCACCAGCTCGGAACAGAACGGGGTCAGCTTGTTCACCACGGTTTCCACCGCCAGAGCATGCTCGGCCAGGTTTTTGTGTGATGCCTGTAGCTGCCGGCCGAGCTCAAGGTCCTCCGCCGGGGTGGTGCCCCTTCGGGTCGACCCGGCAAGGGGCACCGAGTCCACCACATCCTCCAGCCGGCGGACCAGCAACTCCGGTGAGGCGCCGACCAGATCCTCGAAGCAGAAGGTGAAGCAACCGGGGTAGGCGTCGGAGAGCCGGCGGGCCAGATCTCCCTGGTGGATTGGTTCCGCTGCCTCGACCACCGTCCGGCGGGCCAGGACCACCTTTTCGAGCTTGCCGGCGACAATGGCCTGCACCGCCTGCTCCACCGCTCGTATCCAGCCCTGGGGATCCAGGCCGGGACGTTCCCGGTGGGTTTCGGCGGGCGCTGCGGGCGGTCCTGCTGCAAAAGTGACCGAAGTCTTCCAGGCCAGACCTTCGCCGAACCCGTAGACGGTGGACGGGACCATCAGGCGGGAGCCGGGAGCGTCCTCATCGAAGGTCCAGCTGCCGAACACCACCGGTCCGGTGCCCGGCTGGTCGACCTGGTCGGAGATCTCGGCGCCTTCCATGAGGGCGGCCACAGCCTCGGCGCCCCGGCGGAAGCGGTCGGGACCGGTGCCCGGGTCGATGACAAGCGACGGCCCCTCACCGACCAGGCACAGCGCTTCACTCAGCCAGGCCAGACCCCCTGCAGCCGGTATCAAGTCATGCGGATCCGGAGCGTCCTCCAGCTTGACGGTCGAGGAGCTTACAGACTGTTTCCTATCGCTGAAGGCTCCCGTCAAGCCCGGGTCCCGGTGATCAGCTGGGCTGCCCCCATCCCCAGGACCTTTCGCTCGATGTTCGTGAATCCCGACTCGCCCAGCATCTCCAGAAGGCGGTCGGGCGGCGGAAGGTAGGCGGTCGACCGGGGCAGGTAGCTGTAGGCACTGCGGTCCGAGATCAGCCCGCCGATGACCGGCACGACCTTGTGGAAGTAGAAGTGGTGGCCCATCTTGATGATCGGCGACCTGGGCTCGGCGACCTCAAGGAGGCTGACCCGGCCGCCGGGGCGCAATACCCGGGAAAACTCGGTGAACAGCTTGGGAAGGCTCTCGACGTTTCGCAGGGCGAAGCCGCAGGTCACTCCGTCGGCCGAGCCGTCCGCAACCGGCAGGTTCAATCCGTCGGCCAGGACCAGCGGAGCGGTGGTGTGTGCCGCCTCCAGCATGCCGGAGGACATGTCGAAGCCGACCGCCCGAAGGCGTGACTTTCGCAGCTGCTTGCACAGGTCCCCGGTGCCGCAGGCGACATCGAAGACCAGCGACCCGTCTGCCAGCTCCAGACGGTCGACCGTCAGCCGGCGCCAGCCCCGGTCCATCCCGAAGGTCATGACGCGGTTGACCAGGTCGTAGCGGGGGGCGATCGCGTCGAACATCGACGTCACCGCTTTGACCTTCTGCTCTCCGGTGGGGAGTTCGGGTTTTTTTAGGTCGGCCATGAAGGCTCGAGCCGCTTCTCGGCCTCGGTGCGTACTGCAAGCTTTTCGGGTTCGGCGCCCACCTTTTCGATCCGGGCCTGGGCGGTAGCCAGCAGAACCCGGCGGAAGTGGTGAGCCACCAGGGCCACCGTGGCCGGCAGCATCTTTCGGAAGGCCTCCACCAGCTGCTTGGCGGCCTCCTCGTCGGACGACGCCTGGTCCCGGATGGGGCCCCGGACGTACTCATCGAACATGGCTACCGCTTTTTCGGCGGTGCGGCGGGCGGACTGGTCGTGTTCGTGCGCCAGCGCCAGCAACTCGGACAGAGGAAGGCCGGTTTCCAGCAGCGTCAGCCCCGCCTGGGCGGCGGCGGCGTCGGCCGAGGTGTAGCAGGCGACTCCGTCGTGCATGCGGGGGACCAGCAGGTGTTCACGCTCGATGGCGTGGATGAGCGAAGGGGAGACGCCTATTCTGTCGGCCAACTCCTCGACGGTTAGAAACTCTTCGGTCTCTTCCTCCTCACCGGGCAGGGGCCCGGCCAGTGCTTCGACCAGGGCCTCGTCCGCGGCGTCCAGCTCTCCGTCGAGCAGCCGGCGAATGGAGTTCAACGTGAAGCTTTTGCGCTTCAAGTCCCGTATCTTGCGCAGCCGCTCCAGGTGCTCGGTGGTGTACCACGCGACCCGGCTCTTGCGTTCGGGAGGCGGCAGGAGACCCTTGGTCTGATAGAAGCGGACGGTGTCCACGCTGATTCCGCAGCGCGCCGCCAGCTCGTCGACCCGATAACGCATCGGAGTTTCGCTCATGGAGTATCCACTCTACGAGTGATCGGTCCAATAGTCGAATCTGTTGCTAGCGAGATTTCGGGCGAGCGCGTGTGCGTTACGGCATGCCGGGTAAGAATGGGGTGTGCAACCGACAAAGATCATCGACATCTCACTCGGCATCCACGCGAAGATGCTCACCTGGCCGAGCGACCCCGGCGTAAGCATTGACCCGGCCAGCCGGATCTCCGCCGGCAAGGCGGCCAACGTTTCGGAGCTGCATTGCGGCACCCACACGGGCACCCACATCGATCCGCCGCTGCATTTTCTGCAGGAGGGCGCCCCGATCGACCAGATTCCGCTCGATGCCCTGATCGGCCCGGCGGTCGTTGCCGACCTCACGTCCGTGAAGTCCGATATCGGCCCCGAGGAGCTGGAGTCGTTGAACCTGGCTTCCGGAGTGGAAAGGCTGCTGCTGCATACCCGCAACTCGCAGTTCTGGCGGCAGGAAAGCCCCGAGTTCACCGAGGACTACGTTGCCGTGACTGCCGACGGCGCAGGCTGGCTGGTGGAACACGGAATCCGGCTGGTCGGGATCGACTATCTATCGGTGGAGCACCGGGGAACGCCCGGCCACCCCACCCATATGACGCTGCTGGGCGCCGGGGTAGTGATCGTCGAAGGGATGAACCTGGATGGGGTTGACCCGGGCGACTACACCCTGCTGTGCCTGCCCCTGAAGATCGTCGACGGCGACGGAGGCCCGGCGAGAGCGCTGCTGCTCTCTTAATCGGGCTCCGCAACGAACTCGAACCCGGAATCCAGCCCGGTCAGGCGAAACACCCGGTGAACGCGCTCCGGGCCCTTGACCAGCCGGAGCCGTCCACCCTTGGCTCGGGCCCTCTGCCCGGCTTCGACCAGCTGGTGAAGCCCTGCGCAGTCGATGAAGTTGAGCCCGGACAGGTCGACGACCAGGTCGCTGGTTCCGGCCTCGGCTCGTCGTAACGCGTCGGAGAATTCCCGGGTGTTATAGATGTCGAGGTCGCCTTCCAGCCGGACGAACGTGGCCCAGCCGGCGGTCCTGGAGGTCTTCGCCCGCAGCATTCCCCAACCCTCGGCGGCCTCCGCGGGGTCCTGCGAGCTTCTTACTTCCCGTTCCGAGAGCATTGCCCCCTAGGGGTACCCCGAATCCGCCCTTCCTAAGTGGCCCGGAGGCTAAGAATTAGCGCGGCTGCAGATCTTTTTTCGCCTCCGGTTCCAAGCCGGCCGCCGGCTCAACCGGCCTCCGCCCGCGTTCGACCCGCCAGATGCTGAATGCGGCAGTCGACGCGGTCAACCAGGCGAGCCCCAGCAGGTACCCCGCTACCACGTCGCTGATGTAGTGGACCCCAAGGCCGAGCCGGCTGAGCCCGATCATGACTTCCAGGGCGATATAACCGCCCACCGCCCAGTTCCGGTACCGGCGGGGGATTAGCGGCAGGAAGATCAGGAGGAGGGCTCCGTAGGCGATGATGGAGCTCATCGCATGTCCCGAGGGGAAGCTTCTGCCTTCCTGATAGGTGAGCGCCGCCGGGTCGACGTACGACGGCCGCGGGCGGTCGACCGCAATCTTGACCGCGGTGTTGATGATCGATCCACCCAGCGTAGAGGTCAGGAGAAAGGCGACCAGGCGCCTGCGGTGGTGACGCCACAGGTATATCGCCACCGAGCCGATCAGTATCCAGAACCAGATGGGGTGGCCGAGGAGGCTGACCGCATTCAGGACCTCGGCGACCCAGGGGACCTGCTGCTTGATCTCGAACGCCTGCTCCGCCGCCGCCATGTCGAACTCCACCACGTCGTCGTCGCTAACGACCTCGATCAGAAGCCAACAGAACGGGACCGCCACCAGGCATACCGCCACCAGGAACAGGGTCAGGCGCAGCCCGTAGCGCGAGGCGGGGTCCAGCCGTCGTCTAAAAAAGTGAGGCAGGTAGTTGAGCATCGGCTTCGAAAACCTGCCCGAAAGTGACCCCAGGTAAACCCCGCGCCCGCGGCATGCCTAACTGGGTGTCGCTCCCGGTCCGGGTACTGTATTGGCACCATGGCGAAGGATGGGCTGCAGACTTCAAGGGAAACCTGGCTGGAGCGTCTTTCTGCCCTGTTGTTCTTCACCCAGATAGTCCACCTCGTCTGGATGACCACCTATGTGATTCCTATTCAACTCGGGTCATCTCCCATCTGGAGCCCTCCGGAGGCCCCGCTGGCGCTGGCCGACTACCTGGAGCTTCCGGCGATCATTGCTACCTCCGTGCTCTACATCCGCACGAAGAACTGGAAGATGCTCTTTCTGGTCAATGTGCAGCTGTTCCACATCTTCTGGATCACCGACGAGTTCGTCCTGAACCGCGGGACGCTGAACCCGGTCCTCGCCTGGATTGCGATCTTTATCGATTACCTCGAGCTGCCGGTGATCTTCGACACCATCCGCCGGGCGGTGCGGGGTTTCACGAAACAACCGGCTCCCGAAGGACGGAGTTAGCCCGCCGGGCCCCGTTGCAGGTACTTCTTGATGCAGTGAACCGCCCCCAGGTTTTGGGTGAAGATGTTGAAGTCGCCGAGCAGGTGAACCTCGAAGCCCAGCCCTTGCCAGATCTCGCGGTTGGCGTCGTCGGTGGCGGCGAGCTCGGACCAGGGACCGTGGCCGTAGGTGGGAAGCCACACCTGCCTGGAGTCACCGTCGATCTCGACCAGGCAGTTGTTGGAGGTGGCGAAGTACCACTCCCGTACCCGTTCCTCGGGGTAGTCGACGTAGGTGATCGGCAGCGGGTTGCGGATCACCTCAAACCCCTCGGCCGTCAGGCGGGAGGCGATGTCGTCGAACACCTCGTGCATGGCGAACGGGGACGGGTCGCGTCCGAGAATCCGGTCGGCCTCAGCCGGCGAGCCCACCAGGATCCGGTATCTGCCGTCGGCGGCCCGCCCGGCCAGCGATAAAAACATGTCGATATGAAAGATCGGCTGGCGGGTGCCGGTTCCCAGGTAGCGGACCTCAGTCCACGGCTCGCCGGCCACCTGGATCGGCGCCTGCTGTTGTTGGGGGACGGTTAACCGGGTGCCGGGGAAGAACATGTCGCGGTCCTCGCCGAAGGTCCGGTGGAACAGCCCGGTGATGAAGTCGAAGGGCTCGATGTCCGCCGGGACCGACACGGCGCCGGTAGTCCGGAAGGTCTCCAGGGTGTTGTAGAGGTAGTCGATGCCCAACATCACGAAGTCGTCGCCGATGAGGACGTTGCCGCCCTGGAAGTACAACGGCGACTGGGTGCTTTGAATCGGTCCGGCCTGGGCCACCCGTTCGGCGATCAGCGCGTCGCCCGCCCGGTTGAAGGTAAACGGCTCCACCAGGTAGGTCGCTTCACTCCCGGGGTCGGTGTCGTGGACCACGACGAAAGGATCCTCCGCCCACACGGTGAAGTTCAAGAAGTCCGGCGCGACCACGATGTTGGTGGTTGCGCCCTGGCGCTGTTCGTCGACGACCCGGCGCAGGTCCTCCTCCACCCGGGGGTGAACGAAAACGGTCACCTCGGTCCGCTTGGGCAGCTTGGACAAAAGGTCGGAGTAGACACGTTCGTAACTCAGCTCACCCTGGACGTAGCCGGGGTAGGTGATCAGGATGTGGTCGATGGAGCCGTGGGCCGAGGAGACTATGCGGGGCTTGACCGGCTCCGGGGGAGCCACCCGAAAGGCCCGGAATGCGAGGGCGGCGGAGCTGAGGTCGGCGGGATCAAGCCGGGGGAGATGGCGCTTGGGGAGGGTGGAGCCGGCCGGTACCGGATTGGTTCGGAGCACAAGCTCCCCGACCATCTCAGCCGCGGGGTTCAAGCAGCGTTGCGGGGACCTCGGTTTTCTCCAGGTCCAATCCGGTGGCGGCTGAAGCTGGAAGGACGAGCTCGATGGGGTCGGTGCGCCGGCGCTTGGCCAGTACCATCAGCGGCGGAACCGGGAAGACGGCGCCGAGGACAACCGAGAAGGCCATCGCCAGCCCGAGGACCGTCACATGAAGCGTCTTACGCAAAGCCCCCATCCGTTAATGATAGATCGGTTTGGTTCCGGGTACCTAAGAAGCCGGTTGGCCGGGACGGTTGATTAGGAAGGTGGCGGAGGTGTTGAAGTAATCGAGCATCTGGGCCTCGTCCTCCGGAGAAAGACCTCCCGCTTTGACCGCGGCCTCCATGTGCCGGAACCAGGCATCCCTTTCGGCCCATCCGATAGAGAAATTGACGTGCCGCATGCGCAGCCGGGGGTGGCCGCGCTCGTCCATGTAATCGGTGGGACCGCCCCAGTACTGAATCAGGAACTTCGCCAGGTGGTCCCGCGGCGGCCCCAGGTTGGGCGGGTAGAGGGGCCTGAGGGTCGGGTCCCCGGCGACGCCGTCGTAGAAACGGTCAACCAGCTGAACAAAAAATTCGCGGCCGCCGGCCCGTTCGTAAAGGGTGGTCATAGAAAAATAGTATGGCGAAAGCCGTAGGAGGGGGAGCAGGGTGCGATTTCGACGGGGGGCAAGGCTCGATACGTCTCAGGTGTCCGACCGCCGGGGTATGGGCGGAGCACCGGGCATCGCGGTGGGGGGCGGGGGAATCATCGGAATCATATTTCTGCTCGTGCAGCTTCTGGGGAATGGGGGAGGCGGCCTGCCTGCTACCGGCGTGGGGACACTGGATAACGACCTTTCTGCCGAATGCCAGACCGGCGAGGACGCCAACCAGCGCGACGACTGCCGGATAGTGGCGGTCATCAACAGCCTGCAGGAGTTCTGGGGCAAGAACCTGGATACCTATCAGGAGACCAAGACCGTGTTCTTTACCGGTGGAGTCCAGACCGGATGCGGGTTCGCCAGCTCCGACGTTGGGCCGTTCTACTGCCCGCTGGACCGACAGATCTACATCGACCTGGGTTTCTACGACGACCTGCGCAACCGTTTCGGCGCCCAGGGCGGCCCATTTGCCGAGGCCTACGTCATCGCCCACGAGTACGGACATCACGTGGAGAACCTGCTGGGATTCCTGGAGCGGGGCCGGGACGGGCAAACCGGCCCCCAGAGCGGGGCGGTTCGGGTTGAGCTGATGGCCGACTGCCTGGCGGGGCTGTGGGCCGGAAGCGCCCTGGAGACCGGTTTCATCGAGGAGCTGACCCAAGCCGACATCCGGGATGGACTGGACGCCGCAGCGGCGGTCGGCGACGACCGGATCCAGGAGGCGGTCCAGGGGCAGGTCAGCCCGGAGCGCTTCACCCACGGCAGCGCCGCGCAGCGCCAGGAGTGGTTCTCCCGGGGGTTCGAGGCGGGCAGCCTGTCGGCCTGCGACACCTTTTCCGCCGGGACGGTCTAGCGGCCGGGCGGAGTTTACCTCCCCCCGATTTCTGGTAACTAGGACTCAGGCGGCGTGTTCCCGCATCCTGTCCGCCTGCACATCCGCCGGACCGACCAGAAGGGACACCTATGGGTTTCGATCAGTACCATGAGCCCCCCGAGGAGCTATCGGCAGAGACCCGGACCTTTGCCCGCATGGCCACCTCGCTCATTGAGGAGGTCGAGGCAATCGGCTGGTATGAGCAGCGGATCTCGGTCGAGCCCGATGCCCAGGCGAGGGCGATCATGGCCGACGCCCAAAAGGAGGAGTTCAAGCACTTCTCGATGGACCTGGAGTTCCTGCTTCGCCGTACCCCACTCTGGCGGGAGATAGCGCAAAAGACGTTGTTTACCGAAGGCGACATCGTCGCCCTGGGAGGCGAGGCGGAGGAGACCGCCGGCGATGCAGACGAGCCCGAGGCGCCGGAAACCGGGACCCTGGGGATAGGCAGCCTGCGCGAAGGGAGCGACTGATGAACCATCTGCTTCGACCACTGGCCCCCATCACGTCGGCCGGCTGGCAGCTCATTGACCAGGAGGCGAACCAGCAGCTCAAGGTTGCCCTGGCCGCCCGCCAGCTGGTGGACTTCACCGGCCCGCACGGGTGGGAGCACTCGGCCGTCAATCTTGGAAGGACCCGCGCCGTGCCGACCTCCCCGGCGACCGGCGTATCGGCGCTGGCCCGCAGGGTTCTGCCGCTGGTGGAGCTGCGCACCGACTTCGCCCTGTCGAAGGCCGAGCTGGCCGATGTCGACCGGGGAGCCGACGAGATCGACCTGGCGCCGCTGACCGACGCCGCCCGGCGCATCGCCCTGGCGGAGAACGTAGCCGTGTTTCACGGTTTCCCGGAGGGAGCCATCGAGGGGATCATCGAGCAGTCCCCGCATCCGGCGGTCGGTCTGGCCGACGATTTCGAGAGCTATCCGAGCGATGTGGCGCGGGCGGTCGAACGGCTCCGGCAGGACGGCATCGGCGGGCCCTACGGCCTGGCGCTCGGTCCCGAGGGCTACACCGGAGTGGTCGAGAGCACTCAGCACGGCGGCTACCCGGTCTTCGACCATCTGCACCGGCTCCTCAGCGGCCCGATTGTGTGGGCGCCGGGCGTCTCTGGAGCGGTGGTTCTCAGCCTTCGCGGCGGCGACTTCCAGTTTGAGTCCGGTCTGGATCTGGCGGTTGGTTACGACCACGACGACGAGGAGAGCGTCCACCTGTACTTCCAGGAAAGCTTCGCCTTCCGGGTGGTCACGGCAGAGGCGGCGGTAGCCCTGTCCGGCTGACCCGGCGCGATACTGGCGCCCATGGACGCCGGCGTGGTAACCGAGGGCCTCTCCCGAACGTTCGGGGACCACGTAGCAGTCGACGGGCTGGATCTGAGCGTGGAGCCGGGCGAGATCTACGGCCTGCTCGGGCCGAACGGCGCCGGTAAGACCACCACCATCCGGATGTTGACCACCCTTCTGGTTCCCACCTCGGGTTCGGCGAAGGTCTGCGGATTTGACGTCTCCACCCGGCCACGGGAGGTCCGGCGCCGGCTCGGCTACGTTATGCAGTCCATTCCCTGGCAGGTGAACAGGCAGCTGAAGGCCCGGGAGCTGGTGGAGATTGAGGCCGGCCTGCACCACGTCCCAGCCAAGCGGGTGAAGGCGGCCGCCGAGGAGGCACTGGATCTGGTGGGCCTGTTGGACAACGCCGACCAGAAGATCGAGGAGTTTTCCGGCGGTATGCACAAGCGCCTGGACCTGGCGTGCGGCCTGCTTCACCGGCCGGATCTTCTGGTGCTGGACGAGCCCACCCTGGGCCTGGACGTGCAGTCCCGGCACCGGATCTGGGAGCACGTGAAGGACCTGGGCACCCGGGGTGTCACGGTGCTGCTGGCCACCAACTACCTGGACGAGGCGGACCGGCTGTGCAACCGGCTGACCATCATCGACAGGGGCCGGGCGGTCGTGACGGGATCTCCCTTCGAGCTGAAGCGTGCGGTGGGAGGAGACGTACTGCAGCTGGCATCATCCGACCCGGCGGGCCTGCAGGAAGCGATTGCCGCCGAACCCTGGTGCAACCGGATAGTCGCAGCGGACGGGGGACTACTTCACGTCTACGTTGAGGACGCCACCCTGGCGTTGCCCGAAGCCATGCGGATCGCCTACACAAAGGGCATCCATCTGGACCGGGTGACCTATACCCAGCCGACGCTTGACGACGTCTTTTTGATGCATACCGGCACCCAGCTGCGGGATAAGGTTCACTAATGGTCGATGTAGGCGCCTCGGACGCGGTGATCGTGCGCCGCAGCCGCTCCGATGCCCGGAAGGAGTGGGTCCAGGAGGTCTCCTCGCTCTCCCGCCGGTGGTACCTGCAGCTGATTCGGGACCGTCTGAATCTGATATTCAGCCTCACCCAGCCGGCGTTCTGGCTGATCTTCTTCGGGGGAGCTATGGGGAGGGCGGTGGACACCGACGTTATCGGTACCACCAACTACGTCGGGTTCATGCTCGCAGGGATCATTGCCTTCACCGTGGTCACCAACGCGATGACCGGTGCCATGCCACTGCTCTGGGACAAGGAGACCGGCTACCTGGACAAGCTGCTCAGCATGCCGATGGCCCGCAGCTCGCTGATTGTCAGCCGCTTTCTTTTCCAGTTCGGCCTGGGAACTGCGCAGGTGCTCCTGGTTTTTGTGGTCGCCACGGCCACCTCGGTGGACATCGAAGCCGGGGTCGGCGGCGCCGTTACCATCCTGGTGGTCGCGGGATTGCTCAGCATGGCGTTTAGCGCGGTGTTCACCGCCCTGGCCTTTCGGGTCCCGACCCACGGGACATTCTTTGCCATCACCGGGTTCGTCACGCTGCCCCTGGTGTTCATGAGCAACGCGTTCGTTCCGATCGCCGCCATGCCGGATTGGATGGCGGTGTTCGCCCGCCTGAACCCGCTCAGCTATGCGGTCGACGCGATCCGGATCCTGATCCTTGAGGGCTGGGCACCCGGCGTGGCCGGGGCGATGGCGATCCTGGGCGCCTTTGCCGCGGTGTGCCTGGGTCTGGCAACCTTCGAGTTCCGCAGGCACACCGGGCTGCGGGTCGATTGATCAGGCTTTGTCCCGGACTGCCTTAGGGGTGCGGGGGTTGTGGTCCGCGTAGACCACATGCGTAACCCAGAGCTACCTTGGCGGAGCGCTCCTGAAGGCCGAGGAGTTGAAGAACCTCTCGATCCAACAAGCCCCCCAGCTCAAACCCGGCCAGCTTTTCTTCTGTGAGCCGCAGCGCGAGGCTGTGAGCGGCATGTCCTACTTCGATCAGCCCGAAACGCCCTGCCCGGGGACCGTACTTAGCCAGCATTTCATCCAACAAGAGTACAAAGATGAACACCACTTGAGGACGGCTTTCGAATGGGTGGTTGAGGGCACCCGTACATGCCTCCCAACTGGGGCAGTCACCCACCACCGACACGCTGTGCCTGTCCGCGTTGTAGCAAAGGATCTTGCCGCCCAGCTCGCCATCCACCTCCCTCGCAAGGCAGAAAACCTCGACCGGATAAAGCCCCCCGGCAGAGGGAAATATCCGCCCCTCGGCTCCCCGCCCAAAGGCCGCAAACAGGCTTCCCAGCTGCCTTCTGGTCAGATGTCCGGGGGAAAAGGCCCTTTCGCTCCTGCGCTGCTGCATCCGGCGCATCAGCCGGTCCCGGGAAACAGCTAGCTCGATGTCCTCCCCAGGATAGGTAAGCAATCGGGGACTCCACGTCCCTTCGTAGGAGAGCACCCTCGATCCGAAGGCCGGCGCGGTGGCAGGGGTGATGGTTGACTCCTCCCAGAACAACTCGAACTGTTCCGACATCGTCCTAGCCCAACGGATGGGGCAGCGGGTTGGGAAAAGACCCTGAGGGCTTGAGCGAGTAGCGCCAATCAAGTTCCCCGGCCCTTCCCCCTATGTACGGCCATCTCTGATCGGCATGAATCGGGGCGAGGTCCAGCGAGAGGACCCGGACCACCGCAACTCCGATCTGCTCCAGGTCGGCGGTGGTCAGATCCCGGTAGTACAGGTCAACACCCCGGTCGCTGAGATGTGCAACCAGGTGTTCTAGCTGGTGCCAGAGCGGAGCCTGGGCGTGCTCGGAATCCGGTGGGAGGGCGGTGTCACGTGCCAGAGCATGAAGCGGGACCCCGTCCCACCGGTTCGGGTGCACGGAATAGTAGGCGGCGTGGTCCTCGAATGTACGAACTTCGCCAGCGTTGCGGTAGGTCTTATCCGGGTTGCGCGCCAGGTAGACGCCGGCAAACAGGGTGCCCTGAGCCCACTCGAGGAAGGCTTTGTCCACCGCATCTTCCCAGCGCGCCCGGCATGCTGCCCCGATAGCAATACGCCGTCGTCCCCGAAACGAAAGTGAGCCGCAAATCGCTGCCACCGGATGGGGACTGTACAGCGGAGTGATATCGAAGAGTTCGGCCCGCCCTGTCATCTGATCGACCACGGAGCACCATCGGCGACCAAGCTCAACTCGGCGTCCCGGCAGGCAGTGGTTCCAGGTGGTCATCAGAGCATCTCTTTCCACCAACTCTTCCAGCGCTCGGAGAAGGGCGTGAGCGCGAGACGGTCCGGCGGCCAGACCACTCGAAGTGGCAATTCCGTGGGGCGCTCCGCTCAATCCCACCAGGACCGCAGGGGCGTAACGCGGGCTGTTGTCCCGTAAGCTGAAGACTTCCGTGTAGGGGAGATCCCCGGCCCCGGCTCCGTAGACATCGCCATAGGGAAAGTCGTTTTGGGCACACTGGGATTCGGTGAACAGGCTAAATGACTCCATGGGTAGCAGATCGGACGGGTTGCAGGCAGACCGGATAGCTGTTTTCAGCGGAAAGACCGCGGCGGCATACCGCTCCAGTGCCTCGCCCACCGCTGCGGTTTTGGCTGCGCCCTCGGTCCAGCCAACTCCTCCGGCAGGTGGATGTCCTTGGTCGAATCTTCCCGGAACGCTGGAATGCCAGATCCCGGGTAGGTCCGACATGGTGGTGGGAATGATTGAAGGAGCATCCACCACCCCGTGGCGATGGCCTATCGCCGCATCCAAGAGCCCGGCGCAACCTGCAGGCCTCCGAGACAACGGACTAATTCGAGGCGCCCTTGCCGGTTCGAGTGTAGTAGTTATACACGTAGTAAAACGCTCCCAACCCCGTAGGGATAGCCACAAACACATAAGGAAGCCAGAGCGCGGAGCCGTCAAAATTGTCGGCGTCGATCAAGCCGAGCACGATCTGAGCTTCGACGATAGTTGCCAGGCCGACAACAAGGAGTATCAGCAAAGGATATCCCTGGGCGAACCCAGATTGGGCACCTGCTGCATGTAGAAGAGCCCCGATCAGCGAAAGGGCGCCCAGTACGGCAAGAATCGCAGCCACTGTTCCCAGGGTATCGGCCAGCAGGATGCCGAGGCCGAAACAAACCGGAATGGCGAGGAACGCCCCCAATGCCAGCAAGCCCGCCTTTGTTTTGCCCACTTTGGGCAGCCCGATGGCCATAACTGCAGCGGCGGAGGCGCTGGCGCCGATAGTCAGGGAGGCAATGCAACAACAGCAACAACAGCAACAGCACGTGGGAGTGGCGACCGATAGCCCGGCAGAGTCCCGGTCGAACTGAGTGGGTAGGGTACGCACCGCCGGGCTTGCAACCGCCGATTCAGTCATGCCCCGCCTCCCATGGGAGATCGATCCTTCCCCCGCTCGGCGTGGAGCCGCACCATGCGCAATCCGGCAGTCGGAGCAGAGAGTGGTCGGTCATCTGGTGAGAGGAAATATCTATTGAAACTGTGCGGTTGGCAAGGGTGCTGGTCCCCGCACCGACGTTTTCGAGTTCCGCAGCTATCCAACCGGCCAGCAAACCGGAGCGCCGCGTAGCTTTTGGGGCAGGCGGCGGGGCGGGGTCTCCCCAACGATGGGCTATTCGCCCCGACAGGCATGCCAGGCACGCAGTCTGTCCCGGAATCACCAAGGGGCCCAGGGAAAGGGTGTGGTGGTATGCAGCGTCGACGCACAGGTAGGGATCCCGCTGGGGAGCCATCGTTACCGCCTCTGCAAGTGTGACGTTGGTTCGGACCATCACCCAGAGTTGCACCGTTTCCGCATCGCCGGCAAGGCGCACCTTCTGGGGATCCGCTGCCGCCAAAATGGCCTCCGACAGTCCCGCCACGGCGGAACCGGCAAATCTCAGACCGACCACCAAAGCCTTACTCTGCGAAATTATTGCCGAGCGGAGCGCCCCCAGAATCACCAGCTGTTGGAACGCACGGAACGCTTCGGCGGAAGAATCGGAAGGATCGAATCCTCCTTCCGCAACGGCGAGAATCAGTTGGCGCGCAGATGCAGCGGAACAATCCTGAACTTCGAAACGGCGATCAGCGCCCGCATGAGCTACCAGTACCTCACCCTCCATGCAGAGGGCCCACTCCGGATCCATCACAAAATGGGACCCTGGCCCATCTTCTTGATTACTCGACGTGGTCAGCGGATTCAAGGTGCTGATGGAACCTGTCCCACCGTTCCCGACCGCACCACCGCGTACGCGAACCCGACGGCCAAAAGGATGAGCACGGCGAACATCACCAGCGTGTAGAGCCGAGCGATGGAGGCTGCAGGGTTGCCGTGCCGGCCGTACTCCGGCGGCAGGACGTGGGGCTCATTCGACCAGTCGTACGGTTCCTCCGCCTCCTCGGCCCACTCCTCCTCCAGTCGTTCCCACTCCTTTTGCCGGGCCTCCTGCTGGAGCTGGTCGTCGTAGATCTTGCG
>JAJCYF010000132.1 GCA_029263035.1 Actinomycetes bacterium | reverse complement strand
ATCGCAACCATGGTCGTCTCCCGCTGACGCATTGATGAGGGCGGCATGCCGGCGCCTTTGTCCGGGTGGTTCTCCCGCGCCTTGTGGAGGTAGGCGAGGCGGATCTGTTCCGGGCTGGAGTCGGCCGGAATGCCCAGGCGTTCGTAGTGCGTCGAGCTCAACTGCCGGCTTGCAGACTCATTGCCCGGTCCGATCTCTTGGAAGATCTTTCGAGCTTTCAAGTTTAGGCGAGGCGGGATCTTGTGCGGCGGGGCCCTTGTATGGTGGGGCAGTGGTCGCCCGCACGAGCCCACCGGAGGAAGCGTGTCTACCGAACAGAACAAGCAGACGGTGCGCCGGTACCTGGACGAGGTGTGGAACCTCGGTCGGATCGACGCTTCGGCCGCCTACCTGGCCCCCGGCTACCTGCGGCACGGGGCTCCGGGGACCGAACCGCTCGACATCGAGGGTCAAAGGGTCCGGCTTCAGGGCTTTCGCACCGCGTTCCCGGATGTGAGCCTGGTCATAGAGGACATGGTGGCGGAGGGGGACATGGTTGCGTTCCGCTTCACCATGTCGGGGACGCACCACGGGCCATTCCAGGGAATTGGGCCCACCGGTAGGCGAATTTCGGTGCCGGGGCTGGACCTGGTGCGCCTGAAGGACGGGCTGCTCACCGAGCACTGGGGCGGGGCCGACCTGAACGTCCTGAGAGGGCAGCTCGCCTAGTTCTACTCCTCTTCGTCAGACTTCTTCTTGATCACCGTCCCGCCGTAGCCTCCGGCGGAGAAGTCCCGGGCGAAGTTGGTGCCCTTGAGCGCCTCCGGGGAGGTCAGGATCTCCTCTTTTTTGTCCACTATCTGCCGGATGGTCTGCTCCTTGCCCCGGCTGCGCAGCGTCCCGATGGCCATGTCGCTCAGCTTGGCGTAGCGCATCACCCTTTCGGGGTCCTGCTTGAACTCGGCGAAGTGGTGCGGCATGGTGGCCAGCCACCGGATGAAATCGTCCAGCTCCAGCTCTACATCGGTCGCCATCGTGAGCCTCCCCTGCAGACGAACATTTGTGCCTGTCAGATTAGCCGACCGCATCCTCTTAGTGCCGGGTGGCGACCAGGCAGTGGCACAGGTACACGTCCCAGCGCCGTTTGGCCACCCGGAGCAGCCAGGGAATCTGGTCCTGTTCCGCAACGATCTCGAACTCAGGGGAAAGTGCTTTGCGAAGGTACTCCGGGCCGCCCGCCGCCAGCGGAGTTTCACCCTCGGGGGTGGCGTCCGACCAGAAGGGCGAGGAGAGAAGGAGCGTTCCGCCCGATGTAAGGACCCTGCAGAAATCTGCAAGCATCTCCAGCGGATCGGAAGCCGCACACAACACGTTCAGTGCCGCAACGCACGATGTGCTCCCCGCCCGCAGGGGCAGGGCTGCTCCCGAGGCCACGACGAAGTCAAGGCTGGCCGGGTGGTCGGCCTGGGGTAGCGTCCGGGGCTCCCAACGGCCCTTTTCGGTCTCCAGGGCGTAGGTCTCCAGCGGGCACGGTTCCCCGAGAAGGTGCCGGCGGGCTGCCAGGATCGCCCGGAACGAACGGTCGACGCCGACCGAATAGTCATAAAGAGAAGCCAGCTCGGCGGCCCCCCGGCCCACGCTGGTCCCCACGTCGATCGCGAGGCCACCGGCCGGCCCGCCGGACCGCTCCCGCGCCGCAGTCAGGAGCCAGGCGTAGGGCTCGTTCTTTTCGGCCACGTGGTTGTCTACCGCGCTTTTCCACCAGCCGGGAGCAAGATCGCCTGCCAGTGACCCGGGATCGAAGTGGGCCTGAAGGTAGGGCGAGGTCGTCCACTGGAGGTCCGGCGACCGGGTGACCGGTCCCGGCTGGCCGGTGAAGGCGCTGGCGATCCCCAGGTAGGTTCGCATCTCCCGGGAGATGTGCAATCCGGACAGCTCTGCGGCGCAGGACTCGATTTCGTCCCAGAAGGCGCCCAGATAAGCGCCGAGGTCGACCTCAAGCACCGCAACCCCGAGAAGTACGGGGTACTCATCGCCGCAGGTGCGGCACGACAGCACCGCTTCCGTCAGTTCCTGCTGTGCCGGGTTCGGGTACCGGGGGTCGAACGAAGGTGAGGGCGCCAGGGACCCGGCGCACCCGGGTGACGGGCAGACCAGCCACTTGAGGGATTCGATACGCATCAGGTTTGAACAATAGCCAGATGAGGATGTTTTAGGGCAAAAGAAAGGACGTGCAGGCAATCCATCGCCCGACGTCCTTTTCTTTGACCTCGTCCCGACCGGGAGTCGATCTTAGAAGCTCGTCAATCCTCGACCGAGGATTTACAGATCTCCCTGCTTATTTAGCGTTCTTCATGATGTAAGTCATGATCGTCTGGGTAGGCGATGCGACTTTGTGAACATCACGAAGGTGAACCGCTACGGCACGCATGAGCTCTTCTTTCGAGCCCGCCTTCGCACGCCATCTGCAGGTGTCTGCACCTACGTCCGCTCAGCCAACTTCCGGAGGCATATTTCCCCTTTCGTTAATCCGAACTGCATCCACTATCCTCGCACTTGTGGGCCATTATGGGTAGGTGGATCGAACAAAAAACTTAAGAACTATTTATAGGAGACCAAAATTTCGGTAACGGAACCCGTCGATCTGCTGGCCTTGACCGCCGAGCTGGTCGCCATACCCTCGGTCAGCTTCAACGAAGCTCTGATCACCGACCATCTCGAATCCCTGCTTGCCCGGGCGGACTGGCTGGATGTCGTACGCCTGGGCAACAACCTGGTCGCCCGGACCGCGCTCGGCCGGTCCAAAAGGCTGGTCCTGGCCGGGCACAGCGACACGGTCCCCCCCAACAACAACGAGGTGCCCCGAATAGAGGACGGGGTGCTGTGGGGGATCGGTTCTGCCGACATGAAGAGCGGACTGGCCACCATTCTCAACCTGGCGCTTACGGTGAAGGAGCCTGCGGTGGACGTTACCTACGTTTTTTATGCCTGCGAGGAGGTCACCACCGGCGATAACGGCCTGGAGATGCTGTTCCAGGAGCGCCCGGACCTCGTCGCGGCCGACGCCGCGATCCTCGCAGAGCCCACCGCGGCCCAGGTGGAGGCGGGCTGCCAGGGAATCCTGCAGATGGATGCGATCACGACCGGCCGGCGGGCCCATACCGCCCGGGGCTGGCTCGGGGTCAACGCCCTGCACCGTATGGCGCCGGTGATCGAGGCTGTGGCGGCGTACGAGGGCCGCCGGGTCGACATCGACGGCTGCCGGTTCCGGGAGGGCCTCCAGGCGGTTCGGATTACCGCCGGCGTGGCGGACAACGTCGTCCCGGACAGGGCGGTACTGAGGGTCAACCACCGGTTTGCGCCCGACCGCACCTATGAGGAGGCGGCCTCGCACCTGAGCGAGGTCCTGGCCGGCGCCGACGAGCTCAACGTAGTCGAACACGCAGTAGCCGCCCCTCCCGGGCTCGACCACCCGTTGCTGCAGGCGCTTCTGGCCGAGGCCGGCGGAAGCTTCACCGGAAAGTTGGGGTGGACCGATGTCGCCCGCTTCGCCGCCCGGGGGATCCCGGCTGTCAACTTCGGTCCCGGCGACCCGGTGGTTGCGCACACCCATGAGGAGCACGTCACCCGCAGCGACCTGGACCGGGTGCACACGGTGCTCAGGAACCTGATCACCCGGGAGCCCGGCTGGTAACCTGGGAATCCGTGCCGCGGGGACCCGAAAGGAACTGAGCCATTAACTCGAATAACGCCTCGAACGGGGACGAACCGGTATCCAAGGTTGCGTCTGACGGCGCCGATGCAACCCCCAGCGTGGTGGTCATGGGAGCCGGCCCGGCCGGTCTCACCGCAGCCTGGGAGCTAACGCACAAGAACGTGCCGGTCGTGGTGCTGGAGGCAGACCCGGAGAAGGTGGGCGGAATCGCCCGCACCGCTTCTTATAAGGGCTTTCGTTTCGACATCGGCGGACACCGCTTTTTCACCAAGGCCGCAGAGGTCACCAAGCTCTGGCACGAGATCCTGGATCCCGAGGACTGGCTGACGGTCCCGCGGCTATCTCGGATCTACTACCGGAACAAGTTCTTCGCCTACCCGCTCAAGCCGGTGGACGCCCTCACCAAGCTGGGTATCTTCCAGACCATCCTGTGCCTGCTCAGCTACGCCAAGGCCAAGATCCGCCCGATCAAGCCCGAACGCTCGCTTGAGGACTGGGTGACCAACCGCTTCGGCGACAAGCTGTACCGCATCTTCTTCAAGACCTACACCGAGAAGGTCTGGGGTATTCCCTGCAATGAGATCTCCGCCGACTGGGCGGCCCAGAGAATCAAGGGGCTGTCCCTGGTCAAGGCGATCAGAAACGCATTCTCCAGGACCCCAGCCAACGCCGAGGGCCAGGTGATCAAGACCCTCATCGAGGAGTTCGAGTACCCGCGGCTGGGTCCGGGCATGATGTGGGAG
>JAJCYF010000131.1 GCA_029263035.1 Actinomycetes bacterium | reverse complement strand
ATTCTCCTCGGAAACCTCGGCACCGGGTGGGCACTCGGCCTGGCTCGCGACAGCGGGGCGGCGGTAGTGCCGTGGCTGACCATGATCGGCCTCGGAGTCGCCTGCGCGCTGGCGATGCGTGCCATGCGGGCCCGGGGGCTGCTTCCGGCGGAACCGGAGCTTGCGCGCATGCGCGGACGACACCGTGCCGCATCCCGGTCTCGGGGCAATCGTGTGCCCTCGTCAGTGGCGACGGAAAGCGCAGCCAATTCGGATCGCGGAGTCGATGTCCTCGCTGATTCCCGACGGTCTGCCGGTGTGACGCCCACCCCGGCTCACGCCACCTCCGACCGGGGTTATCCCAACCAGTGGCGCGAGGACTGCGGTCTCACCCAACCCATACCACGCATCCCCTCACCCACCCGCCGCCACGTTCGGCCAGAAACTCAGGAAGCGGAGCCTGTCAACCTTTTTGGGACATGGGTTTCAGGGATTCGTTGAGTTGGCCGGGTCAGGCTTGTTGATCCAGACCGCGCCGGGGAGCGCGGGTGGTTCGGGGTGCTTGCGGACGAACCGTTCGGGGTGGGCGGCGTAGGCTGCGGTGAGGACGTTGGCGCGGGCGGCCCGGACCGCGCCGGCGCGGTCGTAGTGCACGTCGGCGGGGGTGTGCAGCCCGATCCCGGAGTGCCGGTGATCATGGTTGTACCAGCTGAAGAAGGTCTGGTTGAACGATCGGGCGTCCTGGATGGAGCCGAACCGGTCGGGGAACTCGGGCCGGTACTTGAGGGTCTTGAACTGCGCCTCGGAGTACGGGTTGTCGTTGGAGCAGTGCGGCCTGGAGTGGGACTTGGTCACGCCCAGGTCGGCGAGCAGCATCGCGACCGGCTTGGAGGCCATCGAGGTGCCCCGATCGGCGTGGATGGTCAGCTGGTTAGGCTCGACGTGCTGTTTGGCGATGGTTTCGGCGAGCAGCCGCTCGGCCAGCGCGGCGCTCTCCCGCTCGGCGATCAACCAGCCCGGGACGTATCGGGAGTAGATGTCGATGATCACGTACAGGTGGTAGTAGGTCCACTTGGCCGGGCCGAGCAGCTTGGTGATGTCCCATGACCAGCACTGGTTCGGGCCGGTGGCCACCAGCTCGGGGCGCACCTTCGGCGGGTGGGTGGCCTGGCGACGTCGCTCACCGACCTCGCCGTGCTCGCGCAGGATGCGGTACATGCTCGACTCGCTGCACAGGTACCGGCCCTCGTCGAGCAGCGTGGCGTAGACCGAGGCCGGAGCGGCGTCGACGAAGCGTTCGCTGTTGAGCACCGCGCGGATCTCGACCCGCTCCTGGGCAGACAGCGCGCGAGGCTGCGGACGCGGCGCGACCCGCTGCTTGGTTGCCCGCGGCGGACCGAGGCGGTGGTGGCGGTAGTGCGTGGCCCGCGCCCGACCCACCGCCGCGCACGCCGCCCTGGTCCCCACCACCGCGACCAGCTCACCCACCGCGGCCTCGATCGCCGCGTCGATCACCTCTTCCACACTCGTCGTCGCGGTGCCGCCCGTCGCGGCTGGTTCGGTACTGGTCGTCTGCGTGGTGCCGGTGGTCGTGGTCATCGCGGCTCGCCGCCGCTGCTCTGGTCGTCGCTGCTGCCGGTGGCGAGCTGGTCCAGCAGCGCGGAGAGCTTTCCCTGCACCTCGATCACGGTCCGGGCCTTGTCCAGCTGCCCGCAAAGGCGCTCGTTCTCCCGCCGCAGCCGGGCCAGCTCCCGGTCCCGGGCATCAGCCGCTGGACGGCCGGCGGGCTTGCCCAGCGCCTGCAGAGCGCCCTGGTCGCGCTGCTCGCGCCAGGCACTGATCAACGAGGTGTACAGGCCCTCCCGGCGCAGCAGCGCGCCCTTTCCGGCGCGGTCCAGCGACTCGTACTCGGTGAGGATCCGCTGCTTGTAAGCAGCCGAGTACCGGCGCCGCTGCGCCCGCGCGGGCACCTCCGGATCCGGATCGTCGGCCACACGGCCAGTCTGGGGTTTCGACGCCGTCGGCGTCACGGTCATGGTCATCGCGGGGCAGTCTTCCTTCCCCGCCCTCGGGGACAATGATCAGGTCAAGATCGGTGACTCATCCAAGGTTGACAGAGAGGGAAGCCAGCTCGACGCTCCACCCGGGGGGCCAACCACAGCTCGACGGCCACAGACGCTGACCGCCGTCGAAGCTGAGCGGTCACAGGACGCAATCCAGCTAGGCATTACGACAGGCACCGAAGCTTCCACGGCGACTTCGGCAGTGTTCAGCGGGCCAGGGTGTTCTGTGGCGCCGCGTAGTGGGCGACCGTGTCGGCGACGGCGCGCAGGTAACGGTCGAACACGACACGGTTGACGTTGTCCACCCGGTCGCAGGCCTCGTGGTAGCAGGGGTCGTAGACCTTCCCTGCCTCGCCACCCCATGCTCGCGCCTGTTCGGCCGTTTTCCGTTCGTCGTCACCGTTTTCCGCGCCGGCCGAGGGAATCCCGGCCTCGACGAACGGCGCCTCGTCGTCTCCGACGAACGCGATCCGCTCGGGCGTGACCCCGGTCCTAACCAGGTTGTCGATCAATACCTGGGCGACCTCGGCGGAACCGGGAGGGCCGGTCTCCTCGAGCCCTTCACCCGCCCCGCCCTGGACGAGGTAGCCGGCGTTGGGCGAGGCGATCATGTCCACGTTCAGGTACAGCATGATCTTCTCGCGCTCCGCCGCGGACAGGCTCTCGACGTAGCTCGATGACCCCTGCAGACCGGTCTCCTCGGAGCCGAAGAGCGCGAAGCGCACCGTGTTGCCTCCGGGCGGGGCGGCGGCGAGGCGGGCGGCGATCTCCAGGACGGCGGCGACCCCGGAACCGTCGTCCACGATCCCCGGGCCCTCCGCGACCGAGTCGAGGTGCGCGCCGATCATCACCACGTGCTCTGGGTCGCCGCCCCGGGTTTGTGCGATGACGTTGCGCGGCCGCGCCGGGCCCCCGCCGTCCTCCCGATCATCGGCCGACAGTTCGTACGTCGGAGTGCTGACCTCCAGGTTGGCCTGACGCAGCACGCCGACGGCGTAGTCCACGCTCGCGTCATACCCGCGAGTGCCCGACGCGCGATTCCCCCCGCTCTCGTCAGCGATCCTCTGCAACGCCTCCAGGTGGACAACGGCCCGGTCCACGCTGACCCCGCTGCCCGCTGTCGCCAACGCGCCGCCACCACCCGGCGTGGGGATCGATTGGCTCGGCGGGGCTGACCCGGAGCTGCAGCTCGCCACCAACGCGAGAGTCGACAGTCCGATGCCGAGGACGACGCGGTACGGCACCGTCGATGCGCTGTCTCTCACAGACATTCCTGATCTCGCTCCACCACGCGGAGCACAGTGTCCAACAGTGCAGGTAAACGGACTGCAAATCCCGCGAGTTCGAACCCTACCGCCAGCGGGCCGATGCCGTACGAGCCCGTGGCACACACACGCCAAGGCCGGTTCGCTGGTCGGCGTAGCGCCACCGCGGTCGGCAGGTGGCATCGGTCGACCTAGCCGCAGCCACAGCGAAACCGAGCCGGAGACTTCCAACCGTCTGAGCAGCCCGAGACAGTATATATACCCGCGCCCCGTACAGGCGGAAACGGGGTGAACGTGCTGCCCGACATTCTAAGCAGTGGTAACGTCCGCATCGATACGCCTAACCCGTAGGTGGTAACGCGATCTCGGGAGGGACTGTGATGCGACGCTTCGACGCGCTCAACCCCGGATCAGGCACCGTCTACCGCCTGTGACCTGCTGTCCGGCGTCATCGATCGTCATGGCGAGGCCGGGCCGATGGTCCGCGCGATGGCGCACTCGCCGGCGCTGCTGTTCGCTGGCGCGGCCGCCGGTGGCTGTGTCTCGGTCGCGCTCGCTACTCGCATCGGCCGACGCAAGGTCCTGGTCGGAAGCCTGCTGCTGGCGCCGGGTCCGGCTCTGATCCCGCTCGCAATGCCACCAGGCTCACCGGGTTACCTGGCCGCACTGATCGCGACTGGCGCGCTTCTACAGGCCGGCGTTCCGCTGCTCGTGCTCGCCGGCCCAGACGCGGCACCAGCTCGGGCCGCTGTCGAGTCTGGCCTCCTGTTCGGGTGTCACCGCCGGGATCGGCGGGCTGCTGTACCCGCTCGTCGGGCTCCTGCAGGTAGCCGTCAGCTACGCCGAGCGGTCCAGCTGACGCTGCTACTCATCGCCCCCGGCGGCCGCAATGGCGTGGACAGTCTTCCACGACGGCGGGCAAGCGCCGCCAGCCGAGACAGCGGGAAGTGAATAGGCCCCGCCGACGGCCGCGGTCGTGCCTGCAGGAGTTCGCGCTACAGCTACATTACCCCCCTATGGTATATTGGTTTCATCGCAGACAGGAGGGCTCGTGAACGGATACGCGCAGGAGAAAGACGCCTACCTCAAGCGGATGCGCCGCATCGAGGGGCAGGTCCGGGGCATCGCCAAGATGATCGACGAAGACAAGTACTGCATTGACGTGCTGACCCAGGTCTCGGCCGCCACCAAGGCGTTGGAAGCCGTGGCGCTGGGCCTGCTGGATGAGCACCTCAGGCACTGCGTCACCCAGGCCGCGGCTGAGGGCGGGGCGGTGGCCGACCAGAAGGTCGCCGAGGCCAGCGCGGCAATCGCCCGCCTCGTCAGGTCGTGACCGCCACCAGCACCACCATAGAAACCACCTGAGCACCACCGAAAGGAACCGGAAATGAGCCAGAACACCTACACCGTGGTCGGGATGACGTGCGGGCACTGCGTCGCCTCGGTCACCGAGGAGATCAGCGAGATCGACGGCGTGACCGAGGTCGAGGTTGACCTACTGACCGGCGCCGTCACCGTCAGCGCCGACCGTCCGATCGAGGACGCGCGGGTCCGCACCGCGGTCGAAGAGGCCGGCTACCAGTTCGCCGACTGACCCCGGCGCCATCGGAGCGCACGCTCCACAACAAAGGACAGATATGAACACTGCAACGAAGCTCTCCGCCTACGGTGTGGCGCTCGCCCTGATCGTCGGGGCCGGGTACGCCATTGGAACCGCTGTCGGTCCCTTCTCCACCGCCGCCTCCGGGCAGAGCGGGCTGTCGGGCGCTGGGAGCGCCGGACACGGGGACGCCCACAGCGGCACCGTCGCGGAGGCCGAAGCGGAGCTTGCGCAGCGAGCAGACAACACCGCGACCGATCAGCCCGCCGGGCTGG
>JAJCYF010000130.1 GCA_029263035.1 Actinomycetes bacterium | reverse complement strand
CGTGTACTTCCCGGAGACCTCCACGTTCATTCCAAAGCAGCACCCCGAGGGAAAACCCCGTCTGGACGAAAGATGCCTGGACTTCTTCCCCCGCATTTCGGTACCCCACCTGAGGTCCTACGCCGGGGACCTGCTGGAGATCAGGACGTCGATGACCGAGTGGGAGATGGACAGGTACGCCGAGTTCGCGGCTTCCTACGAACGCCGGCAGGGCCCGCCGATGTCCGACGCCAACCACCACTTCCTCGGCTACTCCGAGAACATCCAAAACGACATGCAGATCCAGGCGCAGCTGGTCTCGAACGGGGTGGCAGAGGGCGGCGAGGATTCCGCGGCCCGGCGGGCCGAGCTGCAGGCCGGGGCATCGGACTGGGTGCTGCTCCTGCAGCTGGACTCCGACCCGTCCGCCAACCTGAGTTGGGGCGACGCCGGCATGCTCTATTTCTGGATTCCCAGGCAGGACCTGAGGGACCGCAGGTTCGACCGGGTGTGGACGATATTGCAGTGTTATTGACGGGATCGCCGGAAGGCCGTCCGTAGGCGCTACACTCACACCAGTGACCATCGTCGACCCAAATCAGTTCGACCGTTTCATTCTCCGCCAGCGATTCCGCATGGTGACCAACGAGTACGACTTCTATGTCGCCGGCCCCGACGGTGAGGCTGCCGGCGACCCCATCTGCTTCGTCAAGCAGAAGACCTTCAAGTTCAAGGAGGACATCCGCTTCTACACCGATGCCAGCCGCGCCGAGGAGTTGATGCGCATCAAGGCGCGGCAGCGATTTGACCCCTCGGCCCGGTACGACGTCACGGACTCGGCCGGCCAGACCATCGGCGCCATCCAGAAGGTTTTCGGCGCCAGCCTTCTTCGTTCGACCTACAAACTTTTCGACAGCTCCGGCCAGCAGACGGCGACGGTGATGGAGGAGAGCCAGGTGGTGGCTGCGGTGCGCCGGCTCGTCGGGTTCGTGCCCTACCTTGACTCGGTCGCCAACTGGCTGCCCATCCCGTACAACTTTCTGTTCCTTCGAGGCGACATCGTCCTGGGAAGCCATAAGCGCCGGCTGTTCAAGATCAGCGACGCCTACGATATCGACATGACCGCAGACCCCGACCGGACAATCGACCGGAGGCTGGTGCTTGCGATCGCAGTCGGAATGGATGCCCTGCAGGCCCGATAGGCCGGCAGCATCCGGCCGAGCGGGCGGTGTAGGTTACAAAAATGACGTTGACTCCGGCTCGGCTCAGGGGTTTGTTTGCATCCCTGCTGCTGTGCGCGCTGGCCGCCGGAGCAACCTCACCGGCCTGGGCTCAGCCCGGCTCCGAGCAGATCACCGGCTACCAGGTAGACATGCAGATCGAAAGCCCCGACGGGGACCTGCTGGTGACCGAGAAGATCACCTACGACTTCGGGGCGGCCGAGCGCCACGGCATCTTCCGTAATATCCCCGTTCGCTTCAACTACGACGACAAGTTCGACCGGATCTACCCCCTCGAGGTGATCTCGGTAACCGGATCTCCCGGGACGCCGGACGAGTATGAACTGCTGACCGAAGGCGGCAACGAGGTTATCAAGATCGGCGACCCGGACGTGACCATCAGCGGCCTGCGCCAGTACGAGATCGTCTATCGCATCGAGGCGGCCCTCAATTCCTTCGACGATCACGACGAGCTCTACTGGAACGCCATAGGTTTCGAATGGGAGGTGCCGATCCGCAACGTCAACGTTACGGTCGCCGCTCCCGCCGACGTCACCCGGGCGACCTGCTTTGCCGGTCCCCAGGGGTCCAGCCTGCCGTGCGCCGATGCCCGGACCGGCGGCCGGGAGGCAAAGTTCTCGCACCCGACGCTCAACCCGTACGAGTCCCTGACGATCGTGGTGGGAATACCTGCCGGCGTCGTGGATCCTCCGGCGCCGGTACTTGACGAGCGATGGAGTCTGGCAAGCGCCTTCCGGGCGACCCCGTTCACCGTCGCGGGGTCTCTCACCCTTGCCGCCCTGCTTGGTGCGCTGCTCTATCAACAGATCTTCCGCAAGGGCCGGGACCGGCGCTTCAGCGGCTCTCCCGTGGACGCCGCCATGGGATCCGCCGGCCCGGATGAGCCGGTGGGCGTCTTTGAGCGCCCCGGCATCCCCGTCGAGTACGTTCCGCCGGACAACCTGCGTCCCGGCCAGGTCGGAACCCTGGTCGATGAGACCGCACACACCCTCGACGTGATAGCCACCATCGTCGACCTGGCGGTCCGGGGCTACCTTCGCATCGAGGAGATCCCCAAGGAGGGCCTGTTCGGCAAGGAGGACTGGTGGCTGCACAAGCTGAAGGAGCCCGACGACCTGCGTCCCTACGAGAGGTTGCTGTTCACGAGCATCTTCTCGTCCGCAGTGCCCGAGGTCATGCTCTCCCAGCTCGAGGACAAGTTCGCTACGAAGCTGAAGTCGGTTCAGGACGCTCTGTACAAGGATGTCGTCGAACAGGGCTGGTTCAACACCCGCCCCGATCGGGTCCGCAACACCTGGACGGGTATAGGGATCGCTCTTTTGATTCTGGGATCGGCCTTCCTGGTGGCTGTGGCCGCATTCACTCACTTCGGGCTCATGGCCATCCCGTTTCCCCTGGCCGGCCTGATGGTCCTGATCAACGCCCACCGCATGCCCAGCAAAACCGCGAAGGGTACGGCGGTGGCCCGGCGGATCAAGGGCTTCCGCAAGTTCATCGAAGAGTCCGAAAAGGACCGGGCCAGGTTCGCCGAACAAAAGAACCTGTTCTCCGAGTACCTTCCCTACGCCGTGGTGTTCGGCGCCACCAAGAAGTGGGCCAACGCGTTCGAAGGCCTGGACGGGGAGCTGCCCCCGACCTATTGGTACGTCGGCAGCTCGCCCGGTCACATGTTCACCGCATCATCGTTTTCAAACTCGATAAGCGGCTTTACAACATTTACCGCCGGCACCATCTCCTCCACCCCATCCTCGTCCGGAAGCAGCGGGTTCAGCGGCGGGGGAGGGTTCTCCGGAGGCGGGGGTGGCGGCGGTGGAGGGGGGTCCTGGTAATGGCTGATGAAAAGCAGGGTCTGTTGAAGGAGTTCCAGTCATTCGTGCTGCGGGGCAACGTGGTGGACCTGGCGGTCGGTGTGGTCATCGGCGCCGCGTTCGGTGCGGTGATCACCTCGCTGGTTGAGAATGTTCTCACCCCTTTAACCGGCATCTTCCGGGTCCCCGACTTCAAGAGCCTGGCGGTCGACGTCGGCACGTCGAGCATCAGCTACGGGCTCTTCCTGAATGCGGTGATCTCGTTCCTGCTGGTGGCGGCGGCGATCTTCTTTCTGGTGGTCAAGCCCCTCAACAAGCTGATGGCGAGGCGCAAGACCGAGCCCGAGATCGCCTCCACCACCCGCAACTGCCCGGCCTGCCTCAGCGCCATTCCCCGGGCCGCCAGCCGGTGCGCGTTTTGCACCAGCGAGGTTCAAGCTTTGCCGGAGCCTGAGCCCGGGTCCTAGCGGTCGCCTTCTTTGAGGGACCGGCGCAGAACCTCGGCCACCGGTAGACGCGTGAATTCCTTGGGAATTGACTCTCCCAGGACCAGCCGGCGCTTGACCTCGGTTCCCGACAGCACGATTCGCTCCTCCGGAGAGTGCGGGCAGGTCTTCACCGTCGTCATCTGATCGCACAGGCCGCACCAGAACGCATGGTCGAACAGCAGGGGGGTGATCCCCAGCTCGGCGGTGGTGAACTCGGTGAAGATCTCGTGCGCCTCAAACGAACCGTAGTAGCTGGCGAAGCCGGCGTGATCCCGGCCGACTATGAAGTGGGTGCAGCCGTAGTTCTTGCGGCAGATGGCGTGGAACACGGCCTCCCGGGGGCCTGCATAGCGCATGGTGGCGGGAAATGCGGAGAGGAATACCCGCCCCGGGGGGTAGAAGTTGGCCAGCAGGGTTTCGTAGGCCGCCATGCGGACCGCGGCCGGGAAGTCCTCGCCCTTTCCTTCGCTGACCATCGGGTGAAGCAGGAGCCCGTCGAGCGTCTCCAGCGCAGCTTTGGTGTGGTACTCATGGGCCCGGTGGATGGGCTGCCGGGTCTGGAATCCGGCAATGGTCTTCCAGCCGAGTTTGGCGAGCTCCTCGCGGACCTGGGCCGGCGTCAGCCTCAAATTCTCGAACGGGCGGCCGGCGGGAAGGCCCACCACGGTTACCCGTCCGCCCAACAGGTGTTCGCCCCGGGTGGCCATCGCGGCTACGCCGGGGTGGTTGATGTCCTCGGTCCGGTAGACGTGCCGGGCCTCCGCCGGCCGGTCGTAGGGAAAAACCTCCTCCAGGTGAAGAATCGCCAGGATTTCGCCGGCGGGCGACTTCAGGACGATGTTTTCCGAACCTTTGAACGACTCCAGCTCATCGTCGGTTGCGGCCAGCGTGACGGGCAGGGTCCAGGCCAGGCCGGATATCAGCCGCATCTCCTTCAGCACGCACTCGTAGTCCGCGCGGCCCATGAAGCCGTTTAGCGGGCTGAAAGCTCCCACGGCCAGGCACTCCAGGTCGGCCAGAGTCTGGCCTTCCACCGTCAGGGACGGCAGGCCCGGCGCCCGGTCCCGCCAGCCGGCAGCCTCATCGTCGGGGGCCGTGAGCTGGATGAGGACACCGCCGTGGGCGGGGCCGCCTCCCAGGATGCGGGGGCTTGATGTGCGGTCTTCCCGGGTTGTCATGCCAAAGGTCTCCTGCAGGGTGCGCGGAATACGGCCTGGAAGCCTGGAGGAATGGGCGGTTCCCGGCAGGCATTTCGTGCCCGGGTATTCTATCCAACACGATGGCTTTGCCTTCGGCGGTTAAGATTTACGTCAATGCCGCACTCTTCGTCCTACCCGCCCCAGTAC
The DNA here is from genome assembly GCA_029263035.1 of Actinomycetes bacterium. Classification (GTDB taxonomy): domain Bacteria; phylum Actinomycetota; class CADDZG01; order JAHWKV01; family JAHWKV01; genus JAJCYE01. The sequence continues at coordinate 3,204 of JAJCYF010000130.1, read as the reverse complement.
GGGGGTTACCAACCTCCGGGCAAGAACCCACCTCCCGATCCCTTCGGTCCCGTAGGCAAGGACGGTATGGCGGACCTTTTGACGCCCAAGACCGTGGTGCAGCTGGCGGTCTGGATTCTGATGTTCGGGCTGGGTGCGGGACTTTCCGGACTGATCCTTTTTGCCATCTACCAGGGCCAGGTGAACAACCTGCGGGCCGAGCTGCTGGACTCCCAGGAGGAGCTGCAGGAATCCCTCGAGGAGCGGATCGGCGGCGCCCCCGCTCCGGAGGAATCTCCCAACCTGAATGTCTCGGGCGCGGCGCCGGTGGATCCCACCAAACAGCTGGTGCAGATTGCTTCGCCTGCAATCGTGGGCGTTTCGGGTATCGACTCCGCCAATCGGGGGGTTTCTGGGTCCGGCTTCGTGGTCAACTCGACGGATGACGGCACCTGGGTCCTCACCAGCCACAGCCTGGTGGCCGGGGTCAACAACGTCAGCGATCTTTCAATCCGGCACCGCAACTCCAACCTGGTCGGTGAGGTCTATGAGACCGACCCCGGGCGCGACCTGGCGCTTGTGATCTACCGGGTCGCGGCGGAGCGGTCCCTGAGGTTCTCCCGGGTCGAGGAGCCGAAGGAGGGGGACCCGGTCTGGGTGCTGGGTAACACGAAATCCAACCCCTACGCCGCCGGCATTCAAGCAAAATTGACCAGCGTCACCTCCGCCGCACTGGGTATCGACACCGAGGTTCCGGACGCCTATATCGGCGGGCCGCTCATCGATGACGACGGCAGGGTCGTTGGTGTGCTGAGCAAGAGCCCCGCCGCATCCGGCGGGGAGACCAAGGCTTCGGCCACGCCGATCGAGCTGGCGTGTTCACGGGTTCTGCGCTGTCCGTCGAACAACCGGGGCCGGACCGCTGCGAGCCCCAGCCCGGGCGGGGAGCCGGCGAGCCCCGCCCCGGAGGCGCCTTCAGATGCTGCCCCCCAGGGAGGACCGGAGGTCGTCAATCAGCCTCCCCCGTCCAACCCCAACACTGCGGACGTGCCGATCGGCTGAGCCGGCCGGTCCTCCAGTCCAGGCTGCCCCCCTGTGCCGTTCGTTCCCGCCTGTGCCGTTCGTTAAGGAGGCGTTGGGCTGGGAGTAGCCCGTGGAGTGGGGCTTGGGCTTGGCGGCGGAGGCGGCGGATTCCCGAACAGGTCCGAGAGCAGCCCTCCTCCGGTTGAGTCCGGAGGCGACGGCGGCGGCGGAGGTGCCGAAGGCGGCGAGTAGGTGGGGGTGGGTATCTCCGGCTCCGGAGTGAACGGAACGAACGACGGCTCGAGGAAGGTGGATAGCGGGTCCGGCGTGCTCGCCTTGTGCGGAAGGGCCAGGGGTTCCAGCGGCTCCGGATCGGCGAACTCGGTCACGGGGCTGTCGCCCAGGGCGGGCTCCATGAAGGCGGCCCAGACCTGCGCCGGGATGGTTCCGCCGGTCACTCGATTGAGACCCTGAACCCTGAGCAGCGGCCGGTTGAGGTCCTTGAAGCCAACCCAGACGCTGGTGGACAGCTCCGGTGTGTAGCCGACGAACCAGGCGTTCTGGAAGTCCTGGGCGGTCCCGGTCTTGCCTGCCGCGGGGCGGCCGATGTTGGCCCGGGTGCCGGTTCCACCGGTCACCACTCCCTGAAGGATGTCGTTGGCGTTGTCGGCGATCTGGGTGTCGATTGCGTCCCGGGGAGGTGCGGGGCCCTCCTCGATGACGGTCCCGTCAGCCTCGGTGATCTTGGATACGACCTTGGGCACCTGGTAGGTCCCGCGGTTGGCCAGGGTGCCGAAGGCTGAGGCCATCTCGAAAGGTGTGACCTCCTCGGAGCCCAGCGTGAGTGCCGGAACCGCCTCGATTCTGGTCCGGCAGGAGTCCTCCTCGGTTACCGTGCAGGAACCCCGGGGGGGCATCCAGGTTGGTCCCGGTATGCCCATACGGCGGATGGTGTCCACCGCCTCCTTGGGGCCGACCTTGAGGATCAGCTGGGCGTAGACGGTGTTGACCGAGTTCACGGTCGCCCGGCGCAGGTCGACCGTCCCAAAGCCCGCGTTGTCGAAGTTGCTCACCTCGCAGTCGGGCCTCCAGGCGGCCAGGCAGATGGTGGACGGCCCCCGGAAGCTGGAGGTGGGCAGAAGCCCGCTCTCGAGCGCGGTAACCAGCACGAAGGGCTTGAACGACGAGCCCGGCTGCCGGCGCCCCTGGATGGCGATGTTGTACTTCTCCGCCAGGTAGTCCCGTCCCCCCACCAGCGCCTTGACGTAGCCGGTAGAGGGCTCGATCGACACCAGGGATGCGTAGGGGTCGCTGGGGGAGGGGAGCGCCTCGTTGATGGCCTTCTCGGCCAGGTCCTGCATCCTCGGGTCGAGGGTCGTGGTGACCTCAAGGCCGCCGTTGAAGGTGCGCTCCACTCCGTAGGTGTGCTGAAGGTACCGCTTGACCGCGTCGACGAACCAGGGGTACCGGAGGATCTCCTCGGTGGGCCGGGCCTCCTGGAGGACCGGCTTTTCGCGCCGTGCCTCCGCTGCCTCGGCGGAGGAGATGTTGCCGACCTGCTCCATGCGGGTGATCACCTCAAGCCGGCGGGTTTCGGCCCGCGCGGGGTTGGAGTAGGGAGAGTAGGTGCTGGGGGCGGGGATCTGGCCGACCAGCTGCGCCGACTCGGAAAGGGTCAGGTCCTTCGCGCTTTTGCCGAAGAAGGTGTTGGCCGCCGCCTCCACGCCGTAGGCACCGGCGCCGAAGTAGACGGTGTTGCGATAGCGCTCCAGAATCGTCTCCTTGGAGACCTCCCGCTCCAGCTGGGAGGCGATCTGGGCTTCCCGGATCTTGCGGGTAAGCGTGCGCTCCTTGCCGACGAAAACCGTTCCGACGTACTGCTGGGTGATGGTGGAGGCGCCCCGGAGCCTTTCGCCCGAGAACTGGGCGTCGATGAGCGCCTTGACGATCGCGGCAAAGTCCAGGCCCTGGTGCTCGAAGAACCTGGAGTCCTCGGAGGCGATCACCGCCCGCCGCAGGTTGCTCGGCATCTCCGCGTAGTCGATGGGCACCCGGTAGTTTGCACCCCTCAACGTGGCCAGAAGGCTTCCATCGGCCGCATAGATGTGACTGGACCGCGCAATGTTGATTCCCTCCGGTTCAGGGATCTCTATGGGCGGCGAGAACTTGAAGAAGTACAGGTAGGCGCCGCCGCCGGCGATC
>JAJCYF010000129.1 GCA_029263035.1 Actinomycetes bacterium | reverse complement strand
ACCGACACCTGGCGCACCCTGCTGGCCACCGAGTACGTCCCCATGGCGGGCGGCGACGCCGGCGGGGCGCTCGAGGGGGAGAACGACTGGCGCATCAAGCTGCTGTCCAAGATCCGCCCGACCGGTCCGAACTTCGGGTTTTAGTTAGTGCCGTGTCAGAACTATTCAGCCTTGCGGAGCTCCGGGATGGGCCTGGTCAGGTCGGCGACCATCTTGACCGCCTCCTCGTCCCGGCTGACCTCCTGGAACCCCAGCCGATCGTAGAGCCGCAGGGCTCCGGTGTTGAGGATGTGACAGCTTAGGCTGATCTGCTTGTGGCCCTGCTTTCCGGCCAGCGACATCAGGTTGCGCATGAGCTCGCCGCCCAGGCCGCGCCCGCGGGCTTCGAAGACCATGGCGATCGCCAGCTCGGGCGTCTGCTCGTCGATGAATCCGTAGCTGGGGTTGTCCGCCGAGAACAGGCGGTACCAGGCGGCTCCCATCGGCCCGCCGGCCTCGGTCGCCACGATCAACCCGGCGTCGCCCTTGCGGACCCACCCGTCCAGATAGTTGGCGACCACCGGGTCGCTGATTCCTTTCTCAAACGGGGGCCGCTCGCCGCACCCTTCCGGGTAGCAGGCTTCGTAGAGCATCCACTTGAGGAACGGCAGGTCGTCCTGGTGAGCAAACCTCAGCACTAGGGAAGCTCCGTCTCGGAGGCCAGGACCCAGGCACCGCCGACGGTCCGCTTCAGCTCGGTGCCGCAATGCGGGCAGTCCCGCTCCTCCTGCTCCACCGGAGCAGTGCCGTTGCCGGTGTCGCCGGCCGGGATGCGCTCGGCGATCGAGGGCTCAATCTCAACCCCGCACTGGGGGCAGATGTCGTTCACGCTCATGGGCCGACCTCCTGGGACTTTCAATGATTGTAGTCACCGCCAGCGTCTAGGATTTCTGTGTGACCCCTTCTGCCGTCAAACCCAACCTCTCCGCCTACGCGGTGGTGGGCGATGACCCTCACCTGACCGAGGTTGCGGTCGACAAGCTGCTCAAGGGTCTGAGCGAGACCTCGGTTAACGAGTTCGGCCCGACCGACGAGGTCGAGAACATCCTGCAGGCCATCTCCACCCCGTCGATGTTCGACGACCGGCGGACCATCGTCGTCCGGGAGGTCGAAAAGCTGCCGGCCGACGCCCAGCGCAAGCTGATCGCCTGCCTGGAGCACCCTGAGCCCGATGCCACGCTGATCCTGGTTGCCTCCAAGATGCCGGCCCAGATGATCACCGCCGCCCGCAAGTCCGGGCACGTGATCGAGGTCGAGAAGGGCAAGCGCAGGGACCTGTTCCCCTGGGTGAAGCAGCAGGCCGCCACCAAGGGGCTGCAGATGTCGGGCGATGCGATGAACGCCCTGGTCGACGTGGCGGGGGAGCAGCGGCTGGCGCTGTCGCAGGCCATCGAGGAGCTGAGTCTTGCGATGCCGCCCGGCTCCCGGGTGACGCCCAAGGACATCGCCGGCCAGTTCACGGGCCGGGCCGAGGTGAAGTTGTTCGGGTTCATCGACGCGGTGGCGCAAAAGCAGGGGGCGGTGGCGCTGGAAGCGCTGCACTACCTGGTGGCCCAGGGGGAGGCGCCCAGCATGCTGTTCTGGAACCTGGCCCGGCACTTCCGCCAGCTCCTGCAGGCGTCGGAGAGCTCGCCCAAGCAGGTCGCGAAGGCGCTCGGCAAACCGGAGTGGCTGGCGGAGAAGTTGTGCCGCCAGGCCCGCGGGTTCGGGCAGGAGGCGCTGGTGCAGGCGTACCAGGTGCTGGCCGAGGCGGACCTGAAGATGAAGAGCAGCGAGGAGCCGGAGGGGCTGACCCTGGAGAGGGCGGTGGTGGCTCTGACCCGCAAGCGGTAGGGCGCGAAAAAGAGCGCTCCGGCGGGATGCGCTTAGATGTAGTGGCTAGCGGGCGTTGAGGCGGGCTGCCATTGAGGACTTCTTGTTCGCCGCGTTGTTGCGGTGAAGAATCCCCTTGGAAACCGCTTTGTCCAGCGCACGAGCCGCATTGCGGAACTCGGTCTGGGCAACTGCATCGTCATCGCCGTCGACTGCTGCGTTGAACCGCTTGACGTAGGTCTTGAGGGCGGTGCGGTATTCCTTGTTACGAATACGCCGCTTCTCGTTGGTGATGACGCGCTTTTTCTGCGACTTGATATTTGCCATTGAACAAAACTATCCCTTGAAAGAGGTGGGTTACAGGGCAGTTTAGCATCCCGGCAGTGCCTGATGGGCACGCGAACGTCCGGGCGGCCGGTTTTTGGCCGTTGCTCCCTGCTACTCTCGAATATAGATGAAAGATCGTTCTCTCACCCGGGCATTCAGCCTAATCGCTCACGTCGATCACGGAAAGTCCACCCTGGCGGATCGTATCCTCCAGGTATGCCACGCCGTGCCCGACCGTGACATGCGCGCCCAGTATCTGGACAAGATGGACCTGGAGCGGGAGCGGGGCATCACGATCAAGGCCCAATCGATCCGCCTGCACTACCCCTCGGCCGACGGCAACATCTACGAGCTGAACCTGATCGACACTCCCGGCCACGTCGACTTCTCGTACGAGGTCTCCCGGGCGCTGGCCGCGTGTGACGGCGTGATCCTGCTGGTCGACGCCGCCCAGGGCATCCAGGCGCAGACCCTGGCCAACCTGTACCTGGCGCTCGACGCCGGGCTGGAGATCATCCCGGTTCTCAACAAGATCGACCTGCCGGCAGCCGACCCGGAGCGGGTCGCCGAGGAACTGGAGAACCTGATCGGAATGCCGGCCGACTCCTTTCTCAGGGTTTCGGGCAAGACCGGCGCCGGGGTCCCCGAGCTGCTCGAGGAGATCGTCCGCCGGATCCCGCCGCCCAAGGGGGAGCCGGACCTGAGCGCCCGGGCGCTGATCTTCGACTCCACCTACGACGCCTACCGGGGCGTGGTCTCCTTCGTGAGGGTGATCGACGGGTCGCTCACCGCCCGGCAGAAGATCCGCATGATGGCCACGGGGACCACCCACGAGACCGAGGAGGTCGGCGTGTTCGCCCCCGACATGATCCCGGTGAAGATGCTGGAGGCCGGCGACGTGGGCTACCTGATCCCCGGGGTGAAAAACGTCCGGGAGGCGCTGGTGGGGGACACGATCACCGACGCTCTCCGGCCGGCCGCCGAGCCGCTGCCCGGCTACCGCGAACCCAAACCGATGGTCTGGGCGGGCCTGTACACCACCAACTCGGACCAGTACCCGCAGCTGAGGGAGTCGCTGGAGAAGCTGCAGCTGAACGACGCGGCGCTGGTGTTCGAGCCGGAGACCTCGCCGGCACTGGGCTTCGGATTTCGCTGCGGGTTCCTGGGCCTGCTCCACATGGACATCATCCAGGAGCGCCTGGAGCGCGAGTTCGACCTGGACATGCTGGTCACCATGCCGAGCGTGGCCTACAAGGTGGTCCTCAACAGCGGCGAGGAGCAGTGGGTCCACAGCCCGGCCTCCATGCCCGACCCGGGAGAGTTCATGGAGATCCAGGAGCCGATGGCTTCGCTGATGATCATCACGCCCGCTGAGTACGTCGGAACGATCATGGATCTGTGCCAGGGACGCCGGGGCGAGATGAAGAACCTGACCCACCTGTCGAAGGTTTCGGTGGAGATGAAGTACAACCTGCCGCTGGCCGAGATGATGGTCGACTTCTTCGACCAGCTGAAGTCGCGGACCAAGGGCTTCGCCTCGCTGGACTACGAGCCCATCGGCTACGTCGCCGGGAACCTGGTGAAGGTGGAGATCCAGCTTGCCGGGTCGCCTGTCGATGCCTTCAGCGCGGTCATCCACAAGGACAACGCCTACTACTACGGCCGCAAGATGGCGGAAAAGCTGCGGGAGTTGATCCCCCGGCAACAGTTCGACATTGCTATCCAGGCGTCGATCGGATCGAGGATAATCGCCCGTGAGACAATTAAGGCGTTCCGCAAAGACGTTATCGCCAAGTGCTACGGGGGAGACATCACCCGCAAGCGCAAGCTGCTGGAGAAGCAGAAGGCGGGTAAGGCTCGGATGAAGCACGTGGGATCGGTCGAGGTGCCTCAGGAGGCATTCATGGCCGCTCTCAAGTTGAACGACAAGTGAGGTATTGAGGAGCACCGAATGTCGCTAACGTACCCATCAATGCCGGGCGCCGCAGGACGGGCGCTGGACCGGAGGAAGGCGTCGATCCTGCGCGCTATCGTCCGGGAGTACGTGAAGAGCGGGCAGCCGGTGGCCTCCAAGACCCTGGTCGAGCGCTACAAGCTGCAGGTCTCCGCCGCCACCATCCGCAACGACATGGGCGTGCTGGAAGAGCTGGGCTACATCGTGCAGCCGCACACCTCCGCCGGGCGGATCCCCACCGACCTCGGCTACCGCTGGTTTGTCGACAACTGGCCCGGCACGACCTGGCCCGAGGTCTCCCAGGAGGACCGCCGCGCCATCGACGTGGTCCTGGACGCCGAGTTCCGCAGCCTCGACTACACGCTGGACTCCACCTCCCATGTTCTGTCGACGCTGACCGAGGCCGCCGGAATCGCCATGGCGCCCCCCTCCCGCCGCAACAACCTGCGGCGGCTGGACCTGATCATGCGGGACCACCGCCGGGCGACGATGCTTCTGGTCGCCCGCAACGGTGAGGTCGAGCAGGGGATCGTCGAGTTCGTTGAGGACAAGACCGAGGACGAGCTGGACGATCTGGCCAAGGCGCTCAATGCCGCGCTGGACGGGGTCGACTTCAACTCGCTGGTCGCCACCATCACCGCGAGCGAGAACGTTAGCGCCGACTGGAAGGCGGTCGCCGACGAGATCGCTGAGATCATGGAGGCCGGCGCCAGCCAGCGGATCTTTCGCGGGGGGACCGCCAACATCCTGTCGCCCCGGCACTTCGCCGACATGGAGACGGTTCAGGAGATCGTCGACGCTCTGGAGCACCCCCGGGTGCTGTCCGGCCTGATGACCGCGGTGACCGACTCGGCGACCGTGCTGGTGTTCATCGGCCAGGAGGTCCCGGTCGAGCAGATGCGGGCGTGCACGGTGATCTTTGCCCCCTACGGAGCGGGCGACGACCGGCAGGGAAGCGTCGGCGTAATCGGCCCGACCCGGATGGACTACCCGCACACTATCGCCGCAGTGGAGGCGGTCGCACGCCGCCTCAGCGCACTTCTTGAGAACGCCGGTTAACTTAGTACTCATATGCCGAGGGACTATTACGAGGTTCTGGGCGTCTCGCGAGAGGCTTCAGACGAAGAACTGAAGAAGGCGTACCGCAAGCTGGCACGCGAGTGCCACCCGGACGCCAACCCCGACGACCCGGGCGCCGAGGCCAAGTTCAAGGAGCTCGGCGAAGCCTACGCGGTCCTGGGCGACGCGAACCGGCGCAGCAACTACGACCGCTTCGGCGCTGCCGGCAGCGGCGGGCCGGGTGCGTTCGACCCGTTCGACATCTTTGCCTCCTTCTTTGGCGGAGACCCGTTCGGCTTCAACCGCCGTACCGGTCCCCAGCGGGGCCGGGACCTGGTGGTTGCGCTGGAGATCACGCTGGAGGAGGTCGTCTCCGGCGTCACCAAGAGCTTTCCCGTCCGCAGCCTTCGCAGTTGTTCGCGCTGCAGCGGGCAGGGCGCCGAGCCGGGGACCGAGTCGACCACCTGCGAACGCTGTGCCGGCTCCGGAACCGTCCGGCTGATGCAGCGGGGGTTCTTCGGCAACGTGGTTACCGCATCGACCTGCCCGGAGTGCGGTGGTCTGGGTCAGAAGATCCTCAGCCCCTGTGTCGAGTGCCGGGGCGAGGGCCGGGTCGAGCGCGAGGAAGAGGTCAAGGTCGAGGTACCCGCCGGGGTGGACGACGGTATGCAGCTTCGGGTCACCGGCAGGGGAGAGGCGGGTCCGAAGGGCGGTGTCGCCGGCGACCTCTACGTCCAGCTGCGGGTAAAGGAGATGAAGGGGTTCGAGCGCGACGGCGCCGACATCCTGCTGTACACCGAAATTCCGTTTAGCCAGGCGGCTCTGGGGACCACGCTCAAGATCGACTCCTTCGACGGCAAGGTTGAGGTCGACGTGCCCGCGGGGACCCAGCCGGGCGAGACGCTGGTGCTCAAGAACCAGGGGGTCGCACACCTGGGCAAGGGCGGCCGGGGGGACCTGCTGATCCGGGTGGGCGTGAAGATTCCCTCAGGGCTGTCGGCCGACGAGGACCAGCTCATCCGCAAGTTCGCCGCTCTGCGGGGCGAGGACGTGTCCGAGCACCAGGGCTTCATGGGCAAGATCCGCAACGCCTTTAGGTGAGCCCGACCGACCACCACGGCCACTTCTTCACCACTCCCGACCTTCTGACCGACACCACCGTCTACCTGCGCGGACCCGACGCCCACCACTTGCGGGTTCGCCGGGCCAAGCAGGGGGACCGGATCCACGTCGGCGACGGCTTCGGCCGCATCGCCGAGGCAATCATCTTCACCTCCACCGGGGCCGAGGTCACCGCGACGGTTTCCCAGATGAACGTCGTGCCGCCGCCCGCCACCCGGCTGGTGGTATTCCAGGGGCTGGCGAAGTCGGGCAAGGTCGACTGGGTGGTCGAGAAGCTGGTGGAACTGGGGGTCGACGAGGTCGTCGTGTTCTCCGCCGGCCGCAGCGTGCCGGTGTGGGACGAGTCCAAGGCCAAGACGGTGCGGCTGCGCTGGGAGCGGGTGGCGCACGCCGCGTCGAAGCAGTCCGAGCGTGCCTGGCTGCCGGTTGTCACCGGGCCGCTCGGCCGGGCGGAGGTGCTGGCGCGGGTGAAGGCGATGCCGGCGGTGCTGGTGGCCGATCCCCAGGCCGACCTGTCGCTGGGGGCGGCGCTGATGGACTTGGGCGGTGTGCCGGAGGTGGGGATCGTCGTCGGCCCCGAGAGCGGGCTGTCCCGTGACGAGATAGGCATGCTGGTGGACGCCGGTGCCCGTCCGGTCAGCCTGGGGGCCCAGATCCTGCGCACCGAGACCGCCGGGCTGGCCCTTTCGGCGGTGGTCATGCACCACCTCAACCGCTTTGGGTGAACGCCTTTTCACATCCCCGCTAGGCAAATCCGGCAAAGTGACGTAGAGTCACATAGGGTGGTAGCAGGGCGGGTATGCGGTCACGCTTTGTGACCACGCATTGTTAAGAAGTGCGGGGATGGGGGGTTTGCCTACATGAGTTACGCATCGATGGTCGGGGAGCGCCTTCGCAACATCCGACTCCAAAAAGGCCTGTCCCTTCACGACGTCCAAAGCGCTTCGAAAATGGAGTTCAAAGCATCGGTCCTGGGCGCCTACGAGCGTGGGGAGCGAAGCATCTCGGTGCCCCGCCTGGAGCGCCTGGCGCGCCTGTACCAGGTGCCGGTAGACCACCTTCTGCCCCGCAGCGGGGACAAGACGGAGATTCCTCTGGAGATGAGCCTGGAGAAGCTGCGCATCGACCTGCGCCAGCTGGAGCAGAGCGACGACCCGGACGGAATGGTCCTGCAGCGCTACCTGAACCTGGTTCAGATCCGCCGCAACGACTTCAACGGCAAGGTCCTGACAATCCGCAGCGACGACCTCCGGGTTCTGGCTTCCGTGCTGGACCTGTCGCTGGACGAGCTGGCGCAGCGGATAGAGGAGTTGGGCGTCAAAGCGAGCTAAGGCGCCCATCAGTAAGCGACGACTAGTATTTGACGATTTGTGCCTATGTTTCCGCTTCCCGAATACGAAATCGCCGGTAGGCAATTCTTTGGCCAGGCGGTTAGCGCGCTGATGCGTAGCAAGAGTCCATTGTTGCAAATGATCCAGATAGAAACGGTCGATGAACTGCCAATTAATCGGGTTACGGTTGCGTCGGATGCTGTCGTCGAGACCGCGCCAATGCAGGTCGAATCGAAGTTCAGCATCAACCCTCAAGAAATCCTTGATGGACGGTTCGACATGCTCTATGCCGCGATGGAAGAGGCCGCCGACTCGGGACTCGCTAGTCTAATGCCTCAATTTTTCAAGAGCATTTCCGATGTATGCGACGCAGCCGGCCAAACCATTAACACCGATGGAGAGTTGAACCACGACTCCATAATGGATGCTTTAGAAGCGGTTGAAATCACCTTCAACGACGATGAATCGCCACGCCTTCCCACCCTGGTGATGCATCCCACTACCGCTGAAAAGCTCCGAAGTCTTCCACCTCCCACCAAAGCACAGAATGAGCGACACGAAGCAATAATCGAAAAGAAGCGAAGGGATTGGCTTGCTCGCCGACGTACTAGGCAATTACCTCGAGACACTGACTGAGCGGGAATTTGATTCACCTTTCATGGGCATTCTGAGGGACCAGGGTTTCTATGACATTCATTTCCTACACGGGCAATTTGAATTTGGTAAGGATTTCATCGCGAAGAAGGCAAAAGATGCTCCTGAGCAGTTCGTATTTCAGTCGAAGGCAGGAAATCTCGGTCTGACTGAATGGCGAGGAATTAAGCCCCAGGTTGATGAGCTGATCACTGACGACTTGGCCCATCCCAACTTCGACAAGTACCTGCCAAGGGTCGGGGTTCTGGTAACGACGGGTCGGCTTGTAGGGGGAGCAGCTCTGAGTGCTCAGGAGTACGGCCGGCACGTTCAGCAGAAAAAAGAAGGACTCTTCGAAGTTTGGGATCGCGAAACGCTCATAAACATGCTCACTGCTAGCCCTGAGTTAGGGCTAGAGGGATCATTGAATACTGATCTTCTAGCGATTGTTGGCGAAATAAGCGGAGGCAGACTTAGCCCCTCAAGTCTGGAGCAGTTTTCGCGGCTATGGCTATCGGAAGACATCCCTCTCTTCGAGTCAGGGATCCACGCCAGCATTATTGGCAATAGGTTGCGGAAGTTGAATCGTCTCGATCTTGCCGCGTTAACATCTCTTTGCTGGCTACGAAGCCTCCTTTGGAGGTCTCATGACAATCGAACAGACGCGTCAGAAGCCCTTATTGATTCGGCGGGCCGCCTATTCGAAGAATACGTAACTCAGATTTGGGAGCAGATTGGTTCTACCAATGGTGATTCCTTGCTTGAGGGTACGAACGAATTTGCTACTTTCGCGACCTATCCAGTTCGCTGTTTGCGTGTGGCTGAATTAATTAGTTTGCTCGCGATACGCTTCCGCCGAGAACTGAACCCATCAGTTGAGGCGGTGGAGACCTTTTTAGTCGAGCTGGCTCGAAGTCAGCCCGGTGCGGCGCATCCGATATCTGATAACTGGGCTGCTTCACTCTTACCATTCGGGCTGGTTCTGGGGCGTTGCGACCCCGAAGCTTTCGACACGTGGGCAATGAAAGTGGGGGCTTGGGTCGCCGACTATTACGAAAGATACGAAGGCCTAGCGGGTTTAGATAGCGACCCCGCAACTGAGATTAACTATCTCCTCGGAGGACCTCTAGAGCATGTTTCTCTCAATTCAAGATCGACCTCGCTCGTGGCTTCAGCCCTCTTGGACCTAGCCTCAATTTACGAGCGATCCCAAGTCTTCAACTCACTTCGAAATGAGTTCATGGCTGTCGATATCATTTGCGAAATTCTTGAGGTTCCAGATAACCGCGATCAGTACCTACGCGACGGCGCCTCCGTCACCCGAGAGCTAAACGTGCCCTACGACGAGTATTGGAACCCCACCACTGGCTGGATCAGCGCACCACATCATCGGCGAAATCCGGAATCGTATTTACTCGCTCGATCAGACCGAGCATGGGAACAGCTAGCTATTATTTCGGTTCTGCGCGACAGGTGGTTCGTATCGACACTTAGGTCGATGACCGACCCTAGCTAACGGACACACATCTGTTTGCTGGTTGGGCGTCACCCAATTCGCGAGTCCGGCCAGGTAATGCTCCTTCGCATTCGTTTACGGGGATTTGATTCTAAAACCCAAAATACTTAGTTAAACCGCTTGCTTAGCGTTCTCAACGCGCCTAGTCTCTAAAGGAAACGCGATTGGGTTTTAGGAGGACGAGATGAGCAGCGTTGTTTCCCACGGCTACCGCATCGGAACCAACCCTCGGACGGTCAAGGCCTTCGCCGCCGGCCGCACATGCGCCGAACCCGGCTGCCGCACGACGCTCTCGATCTACAACTCCAACGACCTCTGTTTCGTTCATAAGCGCCCCGGCCGGCCTCCGCGCAACCGCGCGACCAGGCTTGCGGAGCACTCAGTTCAGGGAGGTGCAATGCGATGACGCAGGGCGATCACGAATTCATCGGCGCCGAAAAGCATGTGACTTTTGGCGGACATACATCCAACGGGGTCAACATCCCCGGCGGCCTGAGGGCTCCGGTGGTCGTCCCCCACGAGTCCCACGCCCGGCACGCCCCGCCGGTCCGCAAGCCGGCCCCGCAAACCGTCGGAGCAGAAAAGCACATCACCTTCGGCGGCTCCTCCGGCCAGGGGATCAACATCCCCGGCGGGTTGAGGATGCCCACCCCCAAGGCAGACCGCTAGTCGTTAAGCCCCCCGTTATAGGAGAGATAGTTCGATGAATCCCACCGACACCATTCCCGCCCCCACCCTGCGCACCCACCAGTCACTGCAGCAAGCGCTGCACCGCCTGTGGACCGACCACGCCAACTGGACCCGGGAGTACGTCGTAGCAGCGATCGCCGGCAGCCCCGACGCAGGCGCGGCAGCCGGGCGCCTCCTTCGCAACCAGGAGGACATCGGCAACGCCATCGTCCCGCTGTACGGCGAGGCTGCCGGCGCCGGCCTGACCGACCTTCTCAAGCAGCACATCCTCATCGCGGTCGACCTGGTGGCAGCCGCAATGGCCGGTGACCACGAAGCGTTCGGCGAGGCGGACGGCAAGTGGGACCGCAACGCGGTCGACATCGCAGAATTCCTGGGCAACGCCAACCCCAACTGGGACAAGCGTGACGTGCACGATCTGATCGCCCAGCACCTGGAGCTGACCCGGGGAGAGGTCGTCGCCCGGCTGACCAAGGACTGGACGAAGGACATCGCCGCCTTTGACGACATCATGACCGAGTTGCTTACCCTCTCCGACGCCCTGGCGGCCGGCATCGTCAAGCAGTTTTCCGACCGCTTTGACGATCCCGCCTCGGACGACCCTGCCTGGGGGTTGCGCCGGGCGATGGACCGCCTGTGGTCGGACCACGTTTTTTGGACCCGCAACTACATCGTCGCCGGGCTGGCCGGATCCGATGATGCCGGCCCCGCCGCCGAGCGTCTGCTCCGCAATCAGGAAGACATCGGCAACGCAATCGTGCCGTTCTACGGCGAGCAGGCTGGGGCAGGACTGACCGCTCACCTCAAGCAGCACATCCTGATTGCCGCCGAGATGGTGGGCCTGGCCCACAACAAGCAGTTCGGCGAGCCGTTCGAGGAGCTCGAGGCCCGCTGGAGCCAGAACGCAGCCCACATCGCCGGTTACCTCAACGCCCTCAACCCGCATTGGCCGCTGGCCGATGTGCAGGACCTGCTGGGACAGCACCTGTTCCTCACGCTCAACGAGGTCCAGGCCCGGTTCGAGGAGGACTGGGAAGCCGATGTCCGCTACTTCGACGACATCATGACCGAGATCCTCACCATGTCCGGCGCCCTGTCGGCCGGCCTGGTGCAGCACTTCCCGGACCGGTTTGCCGGCCCCTCGGCCGGCGGCAGGGTGCCGGTCCCGGCTGCGGTGACCGGAAGCCGCCTGCCGGAACCCCCAAGCTCGGTTCGCTGGGCACCGGAACGGCGCTCAGGCGCCGGCGGCCGGTTTCCGGATCCTGCGCCGGTGGATAGCGCACCCGAAGAGGCACCCACCCCGGCCTACCGGGCGCCGGAGCGGTCCACCCGCCCACAGAAGGAGTCCGGTGGACGGATGACGTGGCGCTCCACCTTTCGCAACGCGGTCTTCAGCAACCGCGCCGAGGCGAAGAGGTAATCCGGTGACCACTCACGTGGTAGAGACCACGACATTGGTCGACTTTAAGGACCTGTTGGGAGTCGACGGCAAGCGGTACTCGGCCGAATCGTTCAAGCACCGGGCGATCCTGGCCCTCGTTTTCACCGGCAACGCATGCCCGACCGCCAAGGCGTGGGACGGCGAGCTTGCCCGGCTCCAGCGGATGTACGACCACTTCGGCCTGCAGATAGTGATGGTCAATCCGAACAACGCCTACCTGTCGCCGGAGGACACCTACGACCGCATGATCAAGCGGGCGGAGGCCGGGGGGTTCAACTTCCCCTACCTCAAGGACGATGGGGCGGAGCTGGCCAGGCGGCTGGGCGCCACCGTGACCCCGCAGGTCTTCCTGTTCGATGCGGCCGGGGCGCTGAGGTACTCCGGGCGGATCGCCGACTCCCGCCGCCCGGAGGCAACCGTGCGGTACGACCTGAAGGAAGCGGTGGAGGAGCTGGCATCCGGGCTGGACGTGACGGTGGAGTCCACCGAGCCGTTCGGCTGCGCCCTGGTTCTGTAACAGCTCCGCCAAAGCGCCCGGGTGAACCTCTCCACCCGGGCGCTTTGCGCGTTGGGCGAGGCGCCGGCCGGTCAGCTCGGGAGCAACGGTGGATTAAACACTTTCGGTCCTTCGCTCGAAACTCCGGCGCCGACTTCCTCCAGTAGGTTTATTGCTAGCTCCATGGCTTGGTCCAGGGTCATTGCCGATCCACGCTTCAACGCTAGAGACTGTTCCTCCGACTCCAACGCCGCCAGTGCGCCCCGTTGTGTCGCAAGAAACTTGCTGCGTTCCTTGGGGGCGAGGCCTATTCCCGCTTCCTCTCCCTGTTTCGCCACGTAGACACATAGGGAAAGGCAGTCGGCCGGCCTAGATCCGACCGCTCTTTCTGCGGCGAATGCAACGGCGATGATGCCGGCCCACTTTTGAGCCGGCTCTCGGTTGTGCCGCAGGGAATTGAGAAAGGCGCCGGTCGCTTCGGCCGGCTGCCCTGCGTACGTTTCCAGCAGTCCAAGGAACCCGTAGCCCATAGGCAACCCGCCCGTATCGCCGAGGCGCCGGGCCATTCGGAGTCCGTCATGGATCATCCGGCGACCTTCATCGAACCTTTCCAGTTTCCCGAGAGCAAGCCCACAATCCCGTTTCATCTGGCCGATCATCGTCTGATGTCCGGCTTTGCGGCAGGCGGCCAGCGAGGCCTGACTTTTCTCGAGGTGCGTCCTGTCGTCACCGTAGTGCCAGGCCATTGCACCGTGGGTGCCCAGCGCAATGCCCAATCCAGCCTGATCCCCAACCTGGGTGAACAGGGCTTCCGCAATCTCCAGGTGGCCGGCCAGCTCAGCGCTCTGCCCGCCGCCCCAAAGCCTTGAAGCTGCGAGACCCGAGCGTGCCCAGGCCTCCAGGATCACAAGATCCGTGTCCGCAGCTGTACGATCCAGAACCATTGTCAGGGCCTGTTGGTTGGCGGACTCGCATCTCACGGGGTCGCCCGCCCACCACGAAAGATGAGCGAGCGCACATAGCGCTTTGGCCCTTATCCTGAAGTCCCCGCCGCGTAGCTGCAGCGCACGCTCCAGGGCGGAAGCTCCCTCAATATTCATTCCCAGCGCCGCCCAGTACCAGTGGAGGGAGCTGGTTAGCCTCAATGCATCCTCGGAACGGCCGTTACGGATTGCCCAGGTCAACGCCGCTACAAGGTTCGGATAGGCGGAGGTGAGACGCTCGAACCACTTCGCCTCATCAGGGCTCCTCAGTCCGGAAGCCGCGCGTTCGGCAAACTCCACGAAGTAGTGGCCGTGGCGTTCAGCCTGATCCTGGTCCTCGCCTCGTCTCAATAGGAGCGTCGCAGCGAATTGACGAATCGGCTCGAGCATCCGCCATCGGTTCGGTCCTTCGGATCGAAGGAGCGAAACCTCGCTCAATCGGCTGAGGGAGTCCGCCAGGTCTCCGGAGGCGTCCGCGGAGAGGGCCACTGAGGCGTCCCGGGTTGTGAACGTGGACCTCAGGCAGGAAAGACGTTCGAAGAAGCGGGCTTCATCAGCGGTCAGCGTCCTATGGCTGAGGACGAGCGCCATCTCGATCGAGCGGTGGCGACCTCTGCCGCCTTGCGCCGCATCCAACAGTGGGAGCATCGCCCCATCGGGCAGGCTGGTCAGAGTCGACTCCAGCACAGCCAAACCTCCCATGGTCACAGCCAGGGGCGCTGCGCACTCGATGGCCAGCGGGATTCCGTCTAGCCGGTCACAAAGCCGGACGACCACCGGCTCCCGGATGTCGGACTGGTTTGCCGGCGCTCCGGGGAACGCCAATGTCAAAAGGAGCTTCGCCGCGTCCTCCCGAGGGAGGCTTACCAGGTCGTAAACCGTTTCCCGTTCGGCGGCGAGGGCGGAGCGGCTGGTGGCGATGATCCGCAGGCCGGAGCATCGGGCGGTCGCCGCATCGCAGAACCGACGAACCTCGTCGATGAAGACCTCGGCATTGTCAAGGAGGAGCAGCATCTTGCGGGTCGAGAGCCGGTCGATCAGGGTGTCGAGGATGGGCCGGTCTGGCTGCGTTATGGAGCCGAGGCGGTTGGCGATAAAGGTGATAGGCCCTCCGAAACGATCGGCTTCGGCGAGGTCAACACGGCTGACCCTGTCGAATCGATCTTCAATAGAAGCCGCCAGTACCGAGGCAAGCCTGGTCTTGCCGATCCCTCCCGGTCCCCTGAGCGTGACCAAGGGCGCTTCCAGCAACAGATCGGCTAGTTCGATCAGGTTCTCGTCACGCCCCGTGAAAGGCGACTCAACGACGGAGTGGTGGTCGGTGGGCAGTGGAGGACCTCCCAATTGCCAGAGATATTCCGGCAGTGGATGCATGGAGAGGCGGTTGCCTGCCATCTCGGCCACCCGCCTGATGGCGGTCGTCGTCACGATGTTTCCGGCTGGAGCTTTCGCGGCCAATTCGAGGCAACTGCCTTCGCCGCTCGACTCGGTGTCCGGGGACAGGTGGACCACGGCGCCTCCTACCAGTCCTCCCGACGGAGCCAGAATCTCCACCACCCGGTTGGCGGCCCGTAAAGCCTGGGCTACCCCTCCGAACGAAGCCGTCATGGACCCTCCGGAAAGCCGCTCCACGGTTCCCGAGCAGCGAGCCACCGCAGCCACCATGTCCGCGAGCGCCAGTTCGGAAAGCTCTTCGATGATTACGCTGATACCGACCCGGCGATTTTCCGATGACCGTATGTTCGTCGGATCTTCGTTGTGGGATCCGGACCTCGATCTCACAAGCTGGTGGAGCCTGGCCTCCGCCGCGCCCCTCAAGTTCTCCAGATCATGAAGGCGGGGAGCAACGAAGCTGTCGTGGGCGATATCCGGAAGAGCGCCTTTGGAACGGTCGAGCGCGCTTCTGAGGAGACTCACCGCCAGCTTGGGCTCTGCGTCTGCCAGCGCAATGCCTGCGACGGCGAGCCGGGGAAAGACCGTCACGTCCACATCATCGTCCCCGACATCCAGTTTGTAGCCGGCCTCGGCCCTGCAAATCCATTTGCGGTCACGGTCGCCAAGGGACCGGCGAAGCCTGCAGATGAGCTCATGCAGGCTGCCGTCAGGATCTGCTGGAAGCTTCCCCGGCCACATGTGGAAGATCAGGACATCGGCTGGAACCACCACTCGGGGGGAGAGCGCAAGGAGGCCGAGGAGATGACGTCCCCTGGGCCACAGACTCAATTCCTGACCGTCTACCTGTACGCGTAGACCGCCGAACAGTGTGAGTTCCATAATCGCCCTTCGCATCCCGCTGCAGACATTGGCAATGGAGACCAGGCAATCTTAAGCATCTCCGCTACTAAGGTTCAGTTCTGTCGAGCGTGGAAACAGGCTCCGGATCGAGCCTGGCCGTCTTGCAGATGAAGGCCACCATGACGTACTGGCCCACGACCATCGCAAGTTCAGTCACCAGGCCCCTGCCAACGGCATTCTCCAGGTAGCGTCGCACCCCATCGTCAATGTCACCACACTCGAGCATCTGATCTGTTGCTGCGATCACGACCTGCGCCGGGGACCCGGTTTCGATCTCGGCGGGTGGCTCTGGCGGGGCCAGGGCGAGCGCAACCTCCCCTCCAGTCAGGCCGAGGTGCCGGCCGATCTGGAGGTGCGGCCCGATGATGTAGTCACTTCCGCACCGGCTGGCGGTCCGCAGAATCGCCAGTTCTCTCATTGCAGGTGGAATACGCCCGTCAGTTAGAAGGGCGTTCGCGAAGCGGGACCACGGGCCGGTGATCTCCTCGGGTACCTCGAGGAGTATCTTCGTAAGCCCGACCGCCGGCGATAGCCTGAGGCCTTCGAAGCCAGCGTGGGGCGCCATTTTCGAGGATTCCGGCGCGGCGGTCAGATCTTTCTCACGATTCGTTCCGGGTCGGTCCATAGCTATGTTCCTTTCTGTTGCCTGGAAAGCGTTTCTAGTCGTGCCCCGAATGGGGCGACCTCGTTGGGATCGACCTGAACGTCGACGACGCATGGACCCCCGGAGCCCAAGGCTGCAGTGAGGGCATCCTCGACTGCGAACTCGTCCTCCACTTCAATCCCTTTGGCGCCCATCGCCTCGGCAAACAAAGCGAAGTTGCAGCGGGTGAACCGAGCTTCGGACCCGAACGGCCCATTGGCGGCCATACCCGCCTCAACCATCTGCAACTTCGCGTTGTTGAGAACAACCCACAGGGCGGGTACCTTGTGGTCAACGGCGGTGTGGATCTCATCGGCCATGAGCATCGAGCCGTCCCCCGTCAGGCAGGCGGCAGGCCGGCCACTTGCAAGTGCGACACCCACCACGCCGCACGTCATGTGACCCATGCACCCGAACTGCGACGGGATTCGCAAGAGCCCCGGTTCCGTTACCCGTAGCCAGTGAATCGCCCATGCCATAGAGCTGCCGGGCTCAGCGAGGGTCGGGCAGCCATTACCGGTAAGCACCCTCTCCAGCGCCCCCATTAGGAACTGGGGCCGAATCCCTTCCCCCCTTCGGGCAAGCACAGGCCCGGCGTATGGGGATTCGAATCCACCCGGCCCGGCGGACCTCGGCATGAGGGGCGTCAATAGCCGCAGAAATTCTCCGACATCTCCCTGCACCGTCATCAGCTGGTTGCCCCCCGCGCCTTCGGCGGCCAGGTCCTGGTCAACCTGAATGAAGCCGGCGGATGGCATAAGGGAACGATCCCACCCCCCGGAGGCCTCCCCGCGGCGGGTGCCCAGCACAAGGCAAACCTCCGGCCGGTATTCCGCGAGCCATCTTCGGCCCCCCGTGTGGCCGCCAATTCCGGTGACCATCAACAGACGGGGGTCGTGATCAGATACCACTCCCTTGCCCCGGGCGGTGGTCAACACCGGAAGCCCGGTCCTTTTGACGAAGGCCCTAACCTGACGCGAAGCCCCGCAGGCGCCGTGGCCCACCCAGACGACGGATCGGCTGCCCTTCAGTAGCCGGGCCGCGTTCACAACGGCCGACGGGTCGATCGTCGAAGAGATTGCCGTAGCGGAGGTTCCTCCGGCAGGTGCGCTCACCGCGGCGTTCTGTGCGGCGACGGAGATGCTCAGGTGGGCAAGATAAGGTCCTGGTGCCTGAAGCCGCCTCCCGAGCCGTTCCAGGCAGGTCTCCAGCTGCTCGGGGATGTCCAGAAGGAAGACATCATCGAAGAGCCAGCCGGGGCTGAAGAGGTCGGCTGATGGAACCATCCCCGGGGTTTCCTGGATCGCGCAGGTCCCACTTTGTGCCGGGGAGGTTCGGGGGGAGATCAGAATGACCTTTGCCCCCTCGGGGCGGGCTGCAACCAAGCCCGAGAGAGTGTTCGTTAGGCCCGGTCCGGTGGTGCAAAAGACCACTACCGGGCGGCTGCTCGCCAGACTGGCTTCGATGGCAGCGAATACTGCCCCCTGCTCGTGACTGAAGCAGACCTGTTTTACGCCCTCGATGAGCGCTCGCCAGACCCGTGCGATCCCACCTCCCGGGACGCCGAAGGCCCACTCGACGCCCAGCAACGAGAGCTCGCGAACCAACCGGCTCGACAGGTCGGAAGCCGCCGGTGCTACGCCCCCTATCGACAAGGAAACCAGTTCCGGCCTGGTGTCCGCGAAGCTCATAGCTGCTCTCCGGTTGGTGTGTCGAGCAGGTCGGACGCCGTGCAGAAAAACGCTCCCACGGCGGCCGTGTCGCCGTCCTTCAGATCCTGAAGGAACCCTCCCAGCCTGAGAATGAGCTCGCTTAGACCTTGCACAATTGCCTCCTTGTTTGTCATGGCGGTGTCCCGCCACAGGTTGGGATTGCCTCTAGCGACCCTGGTCTGGTCTTTGAAGGACGCGCCGGCCAGAAGGTGCGCCTCGGTTGGTTCCTGCGAAAAGGCAGTCAGCACCAATGCACTGCTGATGACGTGAGGCAGGTGGCTGATCCGGGCGCATACCCGGTCGTGGGTCCAGGCGTCCATGTAGACCGGGGTTGCCCCGGTAGACCGGATCAGCCGTTCGGCGAATTGAAGTGACTCGTTTGACGTTCCGGCGACCGGGGTGATCACCCAGGTTCCGCCCTCGAAGAGCCCGTCCCTAGCGGCATCCGGACCGCTGAGGTTCGACCCCCGCATGGGATGACTCGGAATGAACTTCGGGTCCTGAAGTGCGGTGCGTGCGAGGTAGGACTTGCACGAAGCGACGTCAATCAGCGTTGCGTCGGAGACCCGGCGAAGAGTCTTAGCGACCTCGGCTACCCGGCTCGGGGGGACGCAGATGAGGACCGCCTCGCAGCCGGCGAGATCGGATAGCCGAGCGACGGTACGGTTGACCGCGCCGCGGGCAAGCGCCCTGCGTAGGTGTTCTGGGTTGATGTCGAAGCCGGCACAATCCGTGCCGCCCTTCACCAGATCCAATCCGATGGAGCTGCCGACCACCCCGAGTCCGACAATCCCCACGCTGCGGAGGTGAGGCCGGGCAGCAGTGTCGGGGCCACCCTCCTTCTCCTCGTTCACGTGAGAATCGTCGATTTGCACTGGATCCCTCTCGCTCATCTGGGAAACTCGGGACGGTTGTGCCCGGCTCGCCGTGGACCTTCGATGGATCCAGCAAACACCTGTGGACAGGACTTCTAGGGGGACATCGGGAGGACAAGAGCAGGCATCTGTCCTCTGAAACTTTCTCCTGATGGAGAACCTTCGGTTTGGTAGGGCAAAATGTGGCCGGACCACGGTGGACGAAGGGAACTAATGACAGCGGACGGTTACGGCGAACTGATCAGGAGCACCAGGGAATTGAGGGCTCTGAGTCAAGAGAGACTCGCGAGTAAGGTGTGGGCCAACAAGCGCACCGTGGGCAGATGGGAGAGGGAGGAGACGCGCCCATCGGGGAAGTCTTTAGAGTTGCTGTCGAACGCTCTGGACATTCCGCTGGAGGACTTGGAAAAGGCGGTTGCGGCGTCTTTGGCTGCTTCAGACGACCCGGTCAACCAGCGCTCGAAACCTTCCTTAGAACAACCCGCCCCCGACGGGAAACATCCGACATCTCAGGTCGAACAGGCGGCAGATGCCGGGGAGGCTTCGCCGGACGATCACCCGACGGCGGGGGGGTCCGAGCAAGAGGTTAGGGAGAATCGAGATGAGCCGGTCGGCAGGTCAAGGCGCCACCTCCTGATCGCCGGGGGTTCCATCTTGGCCTTGGCGACGTTTCTGACCGCTGCATTTCTGCTGGGACCCTCGTTCCAGGATAGAAAGGTGCCGTTAACAGGGGATGGCCCCACCGAAACCGAGGCACCAACCCTCGGCCCGACGATTCCAGCCAACTCACCTTCTCAGTCGTTGTCTTCCACGCCGGCTAAGCCGGCACCAAGAGCTGTCCTGGGGCGGGACATCAAGCCAGACGATGAGGAGCCTTGCGGGCAGCCGACCATCTCCGCCGGTGGCGCGTGGGTGTTCGGGACAGTGAAGCTGGATGGAACCGATTACGACGCGTACCGATGTTCGATGCTCGCGGGAGCCTCCGGCGAACTCGATTTCAGCCTGAACAAGCAGTTCTCGAGGCTGCATGTCGTCACCGGGTTTGCCTCGGGTTCCGAGGCCACGCAACACTCCGTGAGTTTCGCCTTCGTGAAGGAAGGCCGGTTCTATTTCCAAGAGCCCTTCGAGCTCAAGTACGGAGAGACAAGAACCCTGGAGTTGAACGTAGAGGGAGTTTCCCAGCTATCGATAAGGCTCAACGAGACGAGCACGCCGGGCGGGGACGAATCACCTTCTTCTCCAGTTGTGGCGTCGCTGCAACTCTTCTAGAGATGACCGAATCCGTGATGTGGGGACTGCGGAATGCCGGGTCAAAAGCCGAAAGTATATGGTTCGTTCATCCATATAACGAAAGGAATAATTCGGAATGAGGCGGACCACTTCTAAATTGACCAGCCTTCTTTTGGTGTGCGTTCTGTCGTCGGTTGCCGCGGCCTGCGAGCGTGGGGCTGAGACCGAAGATTCGCCAAGCCCGTCAATTTCATCGTCCGCGTCCCCGACGGAATCAGAAAGTCCAGAGCCCACACCCAGCGAGTCGGTCGGGGGTCCGACATCGATCCCCGTTCCTACGCCCTCGAGGGCGTAGGGAGGCTCGGTACCCATCATTACGTCGATGATTCCGGAAAATACGCTGAGAAACTCCCCCAGGGTGGAGCAAGCCACGATGAATGGCGTCGACTATCCGTCCGCCTTGGTCATGTTCTCCATCAGGGAGGTTCGCAAGCTCGAGATAGACGCCGGGAGGCGGCAGGACCGCTTCAGGGGGTCCCTGGGGATTCCGGACGATCAGGATTCGGACTCGGCCCATCAGGTGGACATCAGCCTCGATGGCGCCAATCCCATCTACTCCGCAGTGGTCCGGTTCGGCGAAACCAAGGAGATCGACCTGGACGTCACGAACGTTCTGCGCGTCAGGATCTCCGTTTCGTCGGTCGGGACGGAGGATGGGAGGCTGGGAATAGGAAGCGCCCGATTCGATTGAGTCCACGAACGTCGCCTGGTCTAAGCGTTGTCTAAGCGGCGAAGAGTACAAAGTCTCCGAAGGCACTTTCTTTAGCGTGCCGCTGGCTTCGGGAGGCAACTGTTGAGATCGCAAGGCTCAGCCAATTGATTCGGGCGCTGACTTCCTCAGAGCTGACGGGTGAGTTCCTGGACCGCCTGCTTGGCTGTAGGGTCTGCGGCGATCCGCAGCCATCCACCTATGAGGTTTCCCTGTTGGGAGAGGAGGATGGCGAGGTGTCCGAGTCGTCGGTCGTACAGCTACTTCATTTCTGTGAGAGATGTGCCAGCTCGCTGATCAGCGCGGACTGGGGAACTCTTAGTCGCAGGAGCCTTGCGCAAGGTTGACGCGGAGAGGTATCGGGGAGGCTTGATCGAGGACTGATCTTTGCCGTCCCGCTCCAACGGTCCAGAAGTGGTGTCGCTTCTGCGGGGCCCGTTCCGGCGCGTAGAGGACTGACTCCGA
>JAJCYF010000128.1 GCA_029263035.1 Actinomycetes bacterium | reverse complement strand
CCCCGGTGGTGGACCGGCATATCTGCGGGCTGGGCTGGGTAGAATGGCCCCAAACGAAAAGAGGCTGCCGAAAGGCACCCTCTTTTCTAGGCGTTGAGCCTGGTTAAACAGCTCGCCGGTTGAAGATGCTCCAACCGCCGGGGCCTACGGCCGCTGCAAGTACCAGAAGGATGATTCCCCAGAGCAGTGCTCCCTGAAGAATCTGCATGACGCCGAGAATGGCCAGAACTACTGCGATGATCCAAAGAACGGTTCCCATAACTTTTTCTCCTTGTCCGGGTGGGGCTAACGAATTACTCAGCGAATGAGCTTTTTAGCGAAGCGCGTCGCGAACTCCATCCCTGGCGTCGTCGACCGCGTCCTTGGCGTTACCGACCGCCTCTTTCAGCCCACCCTTGCCCTGGTCCAGCCTTCCTTCAGCCGCCAGGTCCGGATCGTTGAAGGTCTCGCCGGCCATCTCTTTGACCTTCCCGCCGGCTTTGTCGGTCTTGCCGTCCACCTTGTCGCCGAATGAATCCACAGGGCTCCTCCTTAGGCGCTGGGGTGCATCCGTTTATGCACCTCGGTGCTACGCACAACTTGTACCCTGGCGGATGTACTTCCAAACGAGATCTCGAACGCTGTACGCGGTTGCTCGGCCCACTTGGTGTGGTCCGCAGAAGGTACCGGTCAGACCGGGTCGGAACCGGTTTGAGAACGGCATTCGGACCGCTTCCCGGCCAGAAGCTGAGCCATCACCTGGGCCAGTTCCTGAGGATTCAGCGGCTTGGACAGATAGGCGTCCATCCCGGCCTCCAGGCACCGCTCCCGGTCCCCGGCCATAGCCGAGGCGGTCAGCGCGACCACGGGGGTTGCGGCGGCCGGTCCGCCGAGCTGACGGATCCGCCGGGTCGCCTCGTAGCCGTCCATCACCGGCATGAGGCAGTCCATGAGGATCACGTCGTACGGCTCGACGCCGGCCATCTGCACCGCCTCGGCTCCGTTGGCCGAAAGCGACACCCGGTAACCGAGCTTTTCCAGCATCCCGGTAGCGACGAGCTGGTTTACGTGGGAGTCCTCCACCAGCAAGACCCTGCCTGCTGCTGCACCGGCGGCCGGCGGGTCCTGACCGGCAAGCGATTTTGCGACCGCCGGCACGGAGGCCGCCGGTTCGAGCGGGAGCTCAAACCAGAACGTGCTGCCCACACCTGTTTCGCTGGTAAAGTCCAGCCGTCCTCCCATCAGCTCCACCAGCTGAGCGGAGATTGCCAGACCGAGTCCGGTTCCGCCGAACCTGCGGGTTGTGCTGGCATCCGCCTGGACGAAGGGGTCTAGAAGGGTTCTTCGCGCCTCGGGGGCTATGCCGATTCCGGTGTCGGAGACCTCGAACCTCACCAGGGCGGACGATACGGAGACGTTCAGCGCAATCTCCCCCGAGTCGGTGAACTTGACCGCGTTGCCGGTCAGGTTGGTCAGGATCTGCCGCAGCCGTACCGGATCTCCGGTGACCCAGCGCGGCACATCACCGGCTACCTCGACCAGGAGGTCCAGTCCCTTTGCCCGCGCGGCCGCGAAGAACATGCCGGCCGTTCCGTCGACCACCAGGTGAAGGTCGTAGTCGATTCTCTCCAGCTCCAGCTTGCCGGCCTCAACCTTGGAGAAGTCCAGGATGTCATTGATGATCTCCAGCAGGTTGGACCCGGAGTCCTGGAGTGCCAGCAGATAGCGCCTCTGGTTCGGTGTGAGCTTGGTGTCCAGCAGCAGGTGGGCCATTCCAAGCACCCCGTTCATCGGGGTGCGGATCTCGTGACTCATGGTCGCCAGGAATCGGGACTTGAGGCGGGAGGCCTCGACAGCCTGCTCCATTGCCCCACGCGCTCGGTCTTCGCTTACCCGAAGGGCATCTTCAACGCGCTTTTGCTCCGTCACGTCCTGAGCAACCCCGACCATGCGCTGGGCGGTCCCGCCGGCTCCCAGGATGACCTCCCCCCGGCAGTGCAGCACCACGACCCGGCCGTCCGGGCGCATCATCTTGTGCTCCATCTCGAAGTCGCCCCCGATGGCGAGCGCGCGGGTGATAACGTCCTGCACCCGGTCGGCGTCCTCGGGGTGAAGCCGGTCCGCGTATTCCGACAGGGTCCCGGTGAATTCCTCCTTGGGGACACCGATGATCTGGTGAAGCTCGTCGCTCCAGGTGAGTTGGTCCGGCTGCACCATCCATTCGAAGCTTCCAAAGTGTCCGATGCGCTGCGCGGCGGCCAGCTGGCCCTGGCTCAACCGGAGCGCCTCCTCGTCTCTTCGGCGCTCCGCCTCCATCGCCTTGCGCTCGGTGACGTCCCGGGTGTTGAGAACCACCCCGTGGACGCTGGAGTCGTCGACGAGGTTGGTCAGGGTGGTTTCGGTCTCCCGCCAGGTGCCGTCGCTGGTCCTCAACCGGCACTCGATCAGCGCGTGGCTGCGGCCCTGTTTGAGCACGGCCCTGATTTCCTCGATCACCGCCGCCTCCTCGTCCGGGTGGATCCAGGCCGACAATCGAGACCCCATCATCTCCTGGGGCCGAAACCCGAAGATCCGCTGGACCGATGACGATTGATACTCGATCAGGCCTTTCGGGCCGATGATGCTGATCACGTCGCTGGAGTTTTGGGCGAGAGAGGTAAACCGGGCCTCGCTCCCGGCGACCTGGTCCAACGCCGCCCCTGCCAGGGTGGCGATGAACGAAGCCAGCTGTATCTCCTCCCGGCCGAACAGACCGCCCACCTGCGAGTGGGTGACGTAGAAGCAGGCTTTGGTGAACCCGTCTTTGGATGCTATGGGCGCACACAGAACCGACCGGACGCCCGACAGCACCAGGCTTTCGGTGACGTCCAGGTCGTCCCCCAGGTTGACCACAACCGGACCTCCCTCGTCGATGGCCCTCTCCACCAGGGTCCGGCTGAGGTTCTCCAGATCTGCCAGGGCAACCAGCGAGCCGGCTCCTCTTCCGTGCATGTCCACGACCGCGCACTGCTCCCCGCGCAGCAGGCTGATAGCCGCTTCCCGGACCGCGGCGTAAACCCCCTCCGGTTCGGACTGTGAGGCAATGGTCCGGCCCATCTCCAGCAGCGTGGTGAAGCGGTCGGCCAGCGAAAGGGTGTCGGTCTGTTCGACCTGGGGTTGCGGCGTCTCCGCCCGCAACTGGCCGAGCAACGCCTCGCCGGCCTGGAGGTCATGGTGGGCTCCCGCCCATCCCAGCGGAATCCCCACCCGCCCCAGCGCGCAGAGGGTCTGGGCCTGTTCGTACCCGGCTTGCTGCGAGTCGGCGACCCGCAGGCTGGCCGTCAGCCGCTTCCGGGCCGTCCGGTAGCGGCCGTCGAGTGCGGCCAGCAGCCCCTGTTCGCGCAGCGCGTGGGGAAGATTGTTGCGATAGCTGCGCGCCAGGATGGCTGCCTGCGCGCCCACCAGGACCGCAGTGAACATCTGCCGGCGGGGTACCGAGCTGTGGGCGGAGATCCGCTCGGCGCGAATTCTCAACGCAGTCGCCAGCCACGGAAGGATGGGGGCCACGTACTCTTGCCTCAATCCCGCCCGGCGCACCGCCCGGCGTGCGGTTCTCAGTACCTCGACGGCCGCGTCGACCTCGCCGGCCCCAATCAGGCGTACCGCCTCCGCCAGGTGTACCTCGGCGTTGGTGCTGGCGTCCTCCAGCTCGGCCCGCTCCAGCTGAGCTTGGATCAACTCGGCCGGCACGCGCCCGTCCGACGCCCGTGCCCAGGCGCTGAGCGCGATACCGGCAGCAGCCTGGTCTCCGATCTCAAGCGCCGCCCGGTGGACGCTCTTCGCGGTTTCAATTGCTTCGCGCAGCTCCCCGAGCCGGTACTGTGCGAACGCAGTGTTCCAGCCCGCCGTGTTGACCTCCCAGCGGTCGCCGGTCCTTTCCATCAGGCGCTTGGCCTCCTGGCACCGCTCGATGGCCTCACGGTAGCGGGAGGCGGCGTACAGGCCCACGCCGTAGAAGCTGAGCGACTGTCCCTGACCCCAGACGTCGCCCAGGGACTTGCGGATCGCCAGGGACCGTTCCACGTAATCCAGGCCCCGGGAGAACCACGGAATCATCGTCATTACCGGAGCATGTTCGGAGTAGGCCTGAGCCAGCTCGAGACTCGCCTCGTACCGCTCCGCCAGGTTCATCTCGCGAAGGTGGGCCCAACCGCAGCGAATTTTGCCGCTATGAAACCAGTACACGTAGGCCAGGCGGCTGTAGATCCGGATTGCCTGCAGCTCGCTGCCGGATTCCGCCATGGGTTTTCGACCGACGAAACGCCGGGGAGCCGCGGTGTGGAGTGCCTGGACAAAAAACTCCCACACTAGTGCGAGCACCAGTCCGGCCATGGTGCGGGGCATGCGGGCGCGAAGCTGCCGGAGTGCCCCCTCCAGGTGATCCCGGGCCCCGACCATGTCGCCGCAGCGGAAACAGACGTCACCGAGCTTTCCTTCGATCTCGGCACGCTGGACCCGGTCGGACGACTGATCGAGCGCCCGCCGGAACTGGATGGCCGCCTCGTCGTAGGCGCCTCTGAGGGTCAAAACGTCGCCCAGCCCTTCGGCCACCAGCCGCCGGGTTGAGCGGGCAGCCCCGGCTGCCGCCCGTTCCGCCATTCGGTAGTGGGCCTCCGCGATCTCCAGGTTGTGCTGCCGGCGGGCATGCTCCGCCGACGCCAGCGCGTAGGGCAGTGCCCGATCGGGCGCCCCGGCGGCGTCGAAGTGGTAGGCGAGTTCGAAGATGCGGGTGGCGTCCCGACGCTCGATGCGCTCGGCCGCCCGCAGGTGGAGTTCGGTTCGTTGTTCGGCCGTCATGGTCCCGAGCAGGGCCTCGCGAATCTTGTCGTGGACGAAGTGGCAGCGATTGAACGCTTCATCGAGCCAGACGATCCGTCGCCGCCGGGCGTCGGCCAGGGCGCGGATGGTGTCCTCCATACCCGGCCCCTGGGCTGCAGGCGGCGCACTTTCCTGCAAGGAGGTCTCCGGGACGCTCAACGACGCGGCCAGCTCCAGATCGAATTCTTTGCCCAGCACCGCTCCTACGGTCAGAACCTTCAAGGATTCGGCAGAGAGGAGTTTGAGCCGGCGAACCAGAAAGATTGCCGCCCGGCGGGAGGTCTGAACGTCGGCGAGGGCCTCATCATCGACCACCCAGCCGCCCGGGGACTCCACCACCGCCCCACACTCCACCAGCCCCATCAGCACCGCGGCTGCCATGAAGGGGCTGCCCTCGGAAAGCTGGGAGACGGTCTCGATAGCCTCTTCGGGAAGGGTCCCCGCCATCGACTGTGCCATGTTCCGGATCTCGGGCAGAGTCAGCGGCCTGAGCGAGATCTCGGCCTTGGGGGCAACCTTTCGCAACGGGTGGTCCGGTCCAACCTCCTCCGAGCGGAAGGCGCCGACCACCAGGACAAAGTTGTGGTCGTCCCGGGAAAGGCTCTGCCAGCGGGCGAGAAGCTTGGCGGTCAGCTCATCGGCCCACTGGCAGTCGTCGAGAATGACCACGGCAGGTCGTTGTGCCGTCCCCAGCGACGTGAGCAGCCAGGAGAGGGCGGTCAGGCTGCGGACCTCCCCGTGGGCTTCGGGCAGCAGGCCGGACGACTCCTGGCCGAGCACCGCGCCCAGGGCGGGCAGAGCGGTCGCGGCAGCCTCCGCCCGGTCGCCGAGGACGGCGCAGATGTGGCGGAGCAGCACCTCATTGGCCCGCGCCTCGGCCTCCAATCCTTCCGCGATCCCCTCCAGCAACTGATACGGCCGCTGTGCCGCCTGGTCGACCCCCTGTCCTCTCAAGATCCAGGCACCCTGCCGGGCGGCCTCCCCTGCGAACTCCTCCAGCAGCCGGGTCTTGCCTCCGCCGGACTCCGCAGCCAGAAACACAACGCTGCCTCTACCGCCGGCTGCCAGGTCCAGGTGGTGTGCCAGGGCGTTCAGCTCATCGACCCTCCCGACGAATGCCGGCTCGGCGAGCATGTTGCGAGTGTCGTGAAGACCAATGACCATTGCCGGGTCGGGGACACCGCGATCCAGGGCCTGCGAGATCTCCGTGATGTCCGCCAGCGCCCCGGCCGCCGATTGGTAACGTTTGCCCGGCTCCTTGGCGAGCAGGCGCAGGATCACGGCTTCGAGTGCCCGGGGGGCCTGGACTCCGGCCGTCCGCAAACCGGGAACTGCAAGGTTGAGGTGCTGGCGCAGGACCTCTCCGACGCTGACCGCATCGAACGGCGGACGGGCCGCCAGGCACTCGTACAGGACCACGCCGAGAGAGTAGAGGTCGCTTCGCTCGTCCACGGCGGCGTCGACAAGACCCGCCTGCTCGGGCGCGAGGTAGCGCGCCGTGCCGACCGCCTCCCGCCGGACCGTCGGGTCCAGCGAGGCGCTGAACGACAGCCCGAAGTCGATCAGAGCCGCCCTTTGAATGCCTTCCTCCCCATCGACCACGACGTTTTCCGGTTTGACGTCCCGGTGAAGGACGCCCAGGTCGTGGGCGCGCTCAAGGGCGGACAGCAGATCGGAGGCAACGGTGAGGGTGTCCGGGACGCTCAGCGGCCCGGCGGCCAGGACGTCGGCGAGGTTGCGGCCCGCGAGGTGGGGCTGTACCAGATAGAGGCTGCCCTCGGTCCTGCCGAAACGGAGGAGGGCGAAAGAGGGGTCGTGAAGACGGGCCAGGACGGCTGCTTCGTGCTCCAGCCGCATTACGAGCGAGGATGCCGCCACCCCGTCCCGCAGGATTTTGACCACAACTCGGGCGTTGTCCGCTTCGATGTCCTCGGCCAGGTAGGTTTCTACACCCCGGCCGGCTTTGAGCAAATCGACAAGCCGGTACCTTGCATCGAGCAACATCGCGGTCCTGCCCCCATCCTGCTTCCCGCCGCACTTTGAGGCGGCTCGGCGGAAGGCGTTTTAGTCCCCGTTGTCTATCGACCGCGCGCGACAGAAATTAAGAAAAAAGTTTGGAATCGATGAAGTAATTTAGGTGTGGGGATCGGGGCCCCGAGAAGTTCAGAGGGCAGCCAGTGCCTTGGGGACCGTGTCGCCCGGGCTGACCTTGTACCAGGCCTGTTGAATCCTGCCTTCCTCATCGATGAGAAACGATGAGCGGGTGACGCCCATGTACTTCTTGCCGTACATCGACTTTTCGCCCCACACCCCGTACGCCTCGGCAACCGAGTGGCCGGAGTCGCTCAGCAGCGGAAATCCCAGTTCGTGCTTCAGATCGAACTTGGCCTGGGCCTTCGGAGCATCCGGACTGATACCGACGGCGGCCGTCCCCGCTTTCGTCAGGTCCGGCAGAGCATCGCGGACCGCGCAGGACTGGGCGGTACATCCGGGCGTGGAGGCTTTCGGGTAGAAGTACACGAGTAGCTTGCGGCCGGCAAAATCGGCCAGACCGACCGGTTTGGAATCCTGGTCGAGCAGCTCGAAGGGGGGCGCCGGGTCTCCCGGCTGCAAGGTGGTCACGACCTCGATCCTAGTCCATGTGAAATACCTATCCCGTTGGTCGCCTGCCGCTCCAGGCGCGGATCCTGGCTGCCCCCGAATGCCCTGGGGAGGTCCGGGTACTCGGTGGCCTCAGGCAGCACGCTGCCGGCCACGACCCGGGCCAGGACCTCCTGAAACTGCCTGAGCTGGGCGACGGTGAAAGTTGGTTCCTCCGGGATCAGGCAGCCCCCCGGCTCGATGGCGGTAGCTTCCATGAGGGTTTCGATGCCGTCACGAAAGACCCGGTAGCCGATCGTGCGTTCCACGACCTTGCCCTCCAGGCTCCCGGCAGCCTCGTACTCCAGGCCGGTCAGGCCGGCGACGGCAACCGGTTTTGGAACGCTGGTTTCCACCCGGTAGCCTTCACCGCAGCGTTCGGCCCGGTGGCGCCGCAGCTCCCGGTAGATGGTCTGGGTTCTGACCGCCAGGGTGGCTTGGACCTGATCCTGGCTGGAGGTCAGCTCCTCGCCGATCGACGGGATGTCCTCCATGAGAATGTGGCCGGCGGGGGCCCCGTCCCGGTTGACGCAGAGGGCGAGGTGTTCGCTGTCGCACCTGAGGATCGTCCAGCCGTCCCCCGCGTCGACCGAAAGGCCCGGGTCCGACCAGTCCACCGGTATGGGGGCCGGCGTCGCTTTCAAACGTTCGGTCGGGGCGTTTCCACAGGCGGCCAACACCAGGACGCACGCCGCCAGGGCGAGCGATCTGATCAGGCGGGAGGGCGGGAATGCTGGTCGGGGCACGGGAGACCAACTTTAACGCTCTCTCGCACCCAGGATGCACACGCTGGTCGACCCTATACTTGGTCGACCGGGGCCTTCGAGCCCGGGCCGTCAATATCAAGGATTCCCATGGACCGCACGAGTTTCGCCGGCCTCATCTCGGCCGGCCCCATTCTGGGCGACGGGGGGACGGGAACCAGCCTGGTTGCGGCCGGAGTCCGGGTCCCCTCAACCTTCGACGCCCTCAACCTCACCGCACCCGATGCGGTCAAGGCCCTGCACCGCAGCTTCATCCAGGCCGGGTCACGGTTTGTGGAGACGAACACATTCGGAGCCAACCGCTACAAGCTGGCCGACTTCGGCTCTGCCGGGCTGGTCGGCGATATCAACGCCGCCGGGGTGAGGCTGGCCCGCGAGGCGGGGGCGGAGATCGTCGTCGGGTCGGTAGGACCGCTTGGCGTCCGGCTGGTTCCCTACGGCCGGGTCCGGGCGGACGAGGCGCAGGAAGCCTTCAAGGAGCAGGTCTCGGCGCTTGCCGGGGCCGGGGCCGATCTTCTGTTCATCGAGACCCAAACCGATGTCGACGAGGCCGAGCAGGCCGTCATCGCCGCCCGGGCGGTATGCGACCTGCCGGTGATCGTCTCCTTTGCCTTCACCCGGGACGACCACACGCTTTTGGGAGAGACCCCGGAAGCGGTAGCGCGAAAGGTGAGCCTGCTCGATGTCGATGCGGTCGGGGTGAACTGCTCTGAGGGCCCGGCGCAGGTGCTGCGGCTGCTTCAGGCTATCCATCGCGAGGAGCCCGGACTGGCCCTGGTGGCCATGCCCAACGCCGGCCAGCCCCACCGGCTTGGCGGCCGGATCATCTACCAGGCCTCGCCGAAGTACCTGGGCGACTACGCGGTCCGCTTTTTCGAGGCAGGCGCATCCATCATCGGAGGCTGCTGCGGCACCGGTCCCGAGCACATCCAGGCGATGGGGGAGGCTCTGGCCACCGTAAGATCACGCCCGGCGGCGATGAGGGTGACCGAACCCGTCCCTCAGAAGAACGCCGCCCGGGGGCTGAGGATCGAACCGCCGATTGCCACCGCCACCAGCACCTTTGCCCAGGCTCTGAGCGAAGGTCAGCACGCGTTTGTGGTGGAGATGGCTCCTCCCCGATCGGCGTCCGCCGCCCGGCTGGTTGCGGCGGCCGAAACCCTGGCAAACGCCGGCGCGCATGCGGTCAGCGTCGCCGACAGCCCAATGGCCCGGATGCGCATGAGCCCCTGGGCCGCCTGCCACCTCATCCAGCAGGAGGCCTCGATTTCCACCGTCCTGCACTTTCCCACCCGGGGCCGCAATCTCCTGCGCATCCAGGGCGACCTGCTGGCGTCCCATGCGCTCGGTATCCGCAACGTTTTTGTGTGCATGGGCGACCCGACCTCGATCGGGGACTATCCGCAGGCGGCCGATCATGCCGACGTGAGCCCGTCCGGGCTTATCGGCCTGGTCAAGAAGAAGCTCAACATGGGATTGGACCGCGCCGGCGCCTCGATTGGTGAGGCCACCGAGTTCGTCGTCGGCTGCTCGGTAAACCTGGACGCTTCGGACCTGGAACGGGAGCAGAAGGTGCTGAACCGCAAGATAGTCGCGGGGGCCGACTTCGCCTACTCCCAGCCGCTGTTCTCCGCCGAGCCGCTGCGCCGGTTCCGGGAGCGCTACGAAGACCGGTACGGGGAGTTGAAGCTGCCGATCCTCGTGGGTCTGCTGCCGGTGGTGTCGCTGCGCCATGCCGAGTTTCTCCACAACGAGGTTCCCGGAATCACCGTGCCGGACCAGGTGCTGGAGACCATGGCGTCGGCCGGCGACCAGGGACAAAAGGAGGGACTGTGGCTGGCGCTTCAGACGGGACGGGAGATGACCGACCTGTCCGCCGGCCTCTACCTGATCCCGCCGTTCGGCCGCTATCACCTGGCGGCGGAGCTCATCGAGCAGTTCCGGGCGATGGATCTGCCCGCCGGCCGGGCCGGCAACGGCGCCGGGACCTAGTCCCCAACGATGCCGATGGCCACGTCCATGACGTTGGTCCCGGTTAGCCCGGTCACCAGAAGATCGCCCGCCGCCTCCAGTGCCGGGTGGGAGTTGTGGCCGGCGAGGTCGCGCGCCGGGTCCCGGCCCGCTCGTTCGATCCTGCTCCAGGTGCCACCATCCACCACGGCCCCGGCCGCATCGGTGGGACCGTCCCTTCCGTCGGTCCCCGCCGCAAGCAGCGCACAGGACGCTCCGGCCAGAGCCTGAGCAGCAGCCAGGGCCAGCTCCTGGGAGCGCCCGCCGAGCCCGGTGTTGTCCGGTGCGATCTTGACTACGGTTTCGCCGCCTGCGATCAGGCAGGTCCGTGGGTCCCGGCCCAATAAACGCTCCGCAAAATGCCGCCCGGTGGGTGCGGCGAGCCCGCTGAGGGGTTCCGGGACGAGTACCGGCCGCCAGCCCAGGTCCTCCGCCCGCCGGGCGATTGCATCCAGCGAGAGCCGGTTGGCCGCCACCACCTGCCAGTCGACTGCATCGAAGGCCGGGTGTCCCGGCTTGGGTGTTTCCAGTGAGGGGTCCCGCCCGGCCTCGGCCAGGTAGTCTCCGACCTCGCCCTGAATCAACCTCGTCAGCTCAGCCGCTTCCAGAAGGGTCAGTACGTCCACCGCCCGGGTCTCGTCGGGGACGCTCGGCCCGGACCCGATGGCGGCAGGGTCGTCGCCGATCACATCGGAGACCACGAAGGTCCGCACCCGGGCGGGGGCCAGGGCAACGGCGAGCCTTCCGGCACCCCACCGGCTGAACCGCTTCCGAACGGTGTTCATCCGGCCGATATCCAGGCCGGAGCTCAGCAGGCTGCGATAGAGCGAGTGCAGGCCGGCAGCGGTGATCCCGTCGACCGGCGCCGCGGCCAGGCTGGTGGCTCCCCCGGATAGTAGGACCCAGACCTCGTCGCCCGCCCCGGTCTGTTCGGCGAGCCGGCCCAGGACCCGTGCCGCCTCCAGGGATGCCGCGCCGGGGATCGGATGGTCGCCTGCCACCGTGACCAGGCCCGGGACGGGGTCCGGCTCGGGTTCAGGCACGATTACCACGCCGCCGGCGGGCTCGCACCCCAGATCGGACAGGTGATCGAGGGCGGCCCGGGCCATCGGCCGGGCCGCTTTGCCCAGGGCCGCAATCCACACCGGGCCGGCGGGGGAGGCCGTCACCTGGGCTCGGAGGACGCCGGAAAGAGCCGGCCCCGGCGCCGCCGCCTCGACCCCGGCCCGGAACAGTTCTTCGAGCACCTCCCGGAGGGATTTCTGCCGGTGGTTATATGCTTTGTCCATGTCTCCCCACGATCCACTCAGCGGCCAGCCCGGCCGCCACTTCCTGTTTGTCCCCGGGCCAACGAACATACCGGAACGTGTCCTGCGGGCGATGGACCGGCCGATGGAAGACCATCGTTCCTCGGCTTTTCCGCATCTGACCCAATCGCTGCTCCAGGACCTTACGAAGATCTTTCACACCGTAGACGGCCGTCCGTTCATCTTCCCCGCCACCGGATCCGGGGGCTGGGAGGCGGCTCTGGTGAACACCCTTTCCCCCGGTGACCGGCTGCTGGCGGTCCGCAACGGTCAGTTCAGCGCCCTGTTCATCAACTGCGCCGAGCGCCACGGTCTGAAGGTCGACGTGATCGATGTCGACTGGGGTGACGGGGTGCCGCCCAGGCAGATAGAGACCGCCCTTAAGGCCGACGCCGGGCACGAGATCAAAGGGGTGCTGATCGTCCACAACGAGACCGCCACCGGAGTCACCAGCGACGTTGCCGCCGTCCGGCAGGCGATGGATGCCGCCATGCACCCGGCCCTGCTCTACGTCGACGGGGTCAGCTCGATCGGCAGCCTGGAGTTCCGGATGGACGCCTGGGGCGTCGACCTGGCCATCACCGGCTCGCAGAAGGGCCTGATGCTGCCCGCTGGTCTGGGGATCATCTGTGTGAGCCAGAAAGCCCTGGCGCTCGTCGAATCCGCACGGTGCAACCGCTGCTTTTTCGACCTGAGAGACATGATCAAAGCCAACCAGGGGGGCTTCTTCCCCTACACGCCGGCGCTTTCGCTGCTGTTCGGCCTGCGGGAGTCGCTGGACATGCTGCTGGAGGAAGGTATGGAGCAGGTGTTCGCCCGCCACCGCCGGCTTGCCGATGGCGTCCGGGCCGCAGTCGATGCCTGGGGCTTGAAGGTCTGCGCGAGCAGGCCGGAATGGAACTCCGACACCGTCACCGCGGTCATGGTCCCCGACGGAATAGACGGGGCCCAGATCATCGACCTTGCGTTCCGCCGCCACAACCTGGCGCTCGGTGCCGGCCTCACCAAGATGGCGGGCAAGCTGTTCCGGATCGGGCACATGGGGGACCTGAACGACCTGATGGTGCTGGGAGCGCTTGGAGGCGTGGAGATGGCGATGGCCGACGCCGGCGTCAAGGTCGAGTTCGGAAGCGGAGTGGGGGCTGCGGCCGCCCACTTCCAGCGCACACCCGCCGCCCATCACTAAGCGTTGAGCGATCGTCCCCGGGTGGTGGTCACCCGGCGCCTCCCCCAGCCGGTAGAGGATGAGCTGATGCGGCTGTTCGACGCCCGGCTCAACCCGGATGACGAGCCGCTGTCCGCGGAAGAGCTGAAGCAGGCGATTGCCTCGGCCGACGCCCTGCTCCCCACGGTCACCGACCGCGTAACCGCGGAGGTGCTCGGGGCGCCGCGCCGGACGAGGATCATCGCCAACTTCGGGGTGGGTTACAACAACATCGACGTCGAAGCCGCCAGGGCTCAAGGCATTGCGGTTACCAACACCCCGGGCGCGCTGACCGACTGCACCGCCGACCTGGCCATGACCCTGCTGCTTTCGGTCGCCAGGCGCGCCGGGGAAGGGGAACGGCACTTGCGAGAGGGGTCGTGGACCGGCTGGCGTCCGACCCACATGATGGGCACCAAGGTGACCGGGAAGACGCTCGGGATCATCGGCCTCGGCCGCATTGGGCAGGCGGTCGCCCGCCGGGCGCACCACGGGTTCGGCATGCGCATCCTGTATCACAACCGAACCCCCGTCCCCGACGAACAGATCGCCGGCCTGGACGCCGAATTTCGCAGCCTGGAGGACCTGCTCGCCGAGAGCGACTTCGTGTCGCTTCACTGTCCGGCCACGCCCGATACTCGGCAGATGATCAATGCCTCCACGCTGGAACTGATGAAACCCGGAGCCTTTCTCATCAACAGTGCGCGGGGCGATGTCGTCGACGAGGCGGCCCTGGTCGACGCTCTGCGCTCCGGCGCGCTGGCGGGGGCGGGGCTGGATGTCTACGAAGGTGAGCCGGCGGTTACTCCGGCTCTGGTTGAGATGGACAACGTGGTGCTTCTGCCGCACCTGGGGAGCGCGACCACCGAGACCCGGGTGGCCATGGGCATGAGGGCGGTCGCCAACCTGCAGGCCTTTTTTAACGGCGACCCCCCGCCGGACCGGGTCGCCTAACACTCTCTCCGCACACCCATTTCTCCAAAGACGGGTTGACAGGTGACTAAATGGTCACATATCATGCCGCTATGGACGAAGTATTCAAAGCCCTTGCCGATGAGACCCGCCGCAGCCTGCTGGACGAGCTGTTCCGGCGGGACGGCCAGAGCCTGACCTCCCTGGAACAGCGGCTGCCCATGACACGGTTTGGAGTCATGAAGCACCTGAAGGTCCTCGAGGAGGCGGGCCTGGTGGTCACCCGAAAGCAGGGCAGGGAGAAGCTGCACTTTTTGAACCCGGTACCCATCCGGCTGGTGCACGACCGGTGGGTCAGCAAATACGCCGAACCTTGGGCCGCCGGCCTGAGCGAGATCAAATCCAGATTGGAGGAGACGATGGAGAAGGTATTCGAGATCTACATCAAGACCACGCCAGAGCGCCTATGGGAGGCCATCACCGATCCTGAGATCCGGACCAAGTACAACTTCGGCTCCCGGGTGGAGTCGGATTGGACCGTCGGTGCCCGGATCATCAACGTCCATCCCGGCGCCCCCGACGGCCCGCTGGGCGAAGGGGAGATCCTGGAGGTCGACCCGCCGCGCCGGCTGGTTCACACCCTGCGGGCGTTGTGGGGGGATGACGTCAAGGCGGAGGGCTTCTCCCGGGTTTCGTGGGACATTGAGCCGGTCGGCGACTCCTGCTGCCTGACCGTCACCCACGACCAGCTCCGGGAGGGCGCCAACAACCAGCTCTACGGCGGATGGCCGATGATCCTCTCCGGCCTGAAGACCTACCTGGAGACCGGGGAGCTGCTGACCACGCCGGGCTCGCTCATGTACCAGGGCGAAGGCGCATCCTGAGGTTCACCACGTCGCAACGCCCCCCGGGTTCGCCGGGGGGCGTTGTACTGTCAGTCCTCGCCCGATTCCCGGAAGGCACCGAACTCCTCCGCCCTCTCATTCGCCTCTTTTTCTACCGCTACCGCAAGGCTCTGCAGGATCCGGGCCTCGACCAGCGCGGGATCCATACCCTCCGCTTTGCTCAGCTCCTTGCTCCAACCTTCGAGCAGGATCCGCGACAGCCGGGCCTGGTGGACGACAAGGGACGCGAGCACGGTCCCGTCGTGCCGGCCCAGGAGCTGTTGGGCGGACTCCTCGACGGCCTGGGTAAGGGCCTGCTCGAAGGTATCCGAGTTGCCCTCGGCGGTACTTGCCGAGGCCGCCCCGAGAAGAATCTGGGCAAGCTCCCGGCCCCGTTCGGTTTCGCCGTCTCCCGGCGCCATGTGAACGTTGATCCCCAAAGCCATCCGCTGCCTCCGCTTGATGTTCCCTACCGCTAAGGTAGCGGGCACTTGCCGTTAAGTCAGTTGAGGGTTGGTAGCAACCCGTTCGGGGAGATTAACCACTGCCCGTTAAGAGAGCCCCAAGACTCAAGGAGATGATGTCTGGATGAACGACGCAGCATGCGGAAAGTATTGGTCAAGGTGGGACGGCGAGTACGAGGCCGAGTGTGTCCTTGAGCCCCATCTCTCGGGAAACCACTGGGACGGGCTCAACTGGTTCGATGACGAATTCAACGAGGTCCGCGATCCGTCGCCCGACGACCAGGAGCGCTATCTGCGGTACAGGGAGATATCCGGATAGGAGACGGGTCAGCTCCCCGCCTGCTCCGTAAGAACGGCGCAAATGCGCCTACAAAATCGGTGGGCCCCCGGGGTCTCGAACCCCGCACACTCGGATTAAAAGTCCGATGCTCTACCCGATGAGCTAGAGGCCCTGGCCCTGAGCCGGTTGGCCCGGGTGGTCCGGAGCGACCCGGTTTTCGGCGGTTTGGCCGAGCCCGGGACGGTCGGATTCTAGTTTATGCCCAATGGACACCTGCGCTCACCGGAGTACGATGGCGTTTGTGACCGACTACATGCTGGGCCGCCAGCTTCCTCCGAGCCTGGAGGGGGTCCCCTCCTTCTGGAAGGTGGGCGACGACGACCTGGTCGAGCACGCCCTCTCCCCCCGCAACAACGCCCCGGTCTGCGGTTACGAGGGCGAGATCAAGGTCACCGAGGAACGCTGGTACGAGTCGAAGTCGAGCAAAAAATGCCCGGTGTGCACCGTCCGCACCGGCGACGACCCGAAGATGGAGCCCCCGAGCTACTGAGACCCGGCGGGGAACCGTTCGTCGGCTCCGTAATTTGCCGCCAGCTCCTTGATGTCGGGAGGCAGGTTTCCCGAGGCCAGGTCCGCCAGTGAAACATGCTCCAACACCGACCGCAGGCTCGCCCGCACCGCCATCCAGATCTCCAGCATCCCCTCGGCAGGCCCCTCGTAGACCAGGTCCTTGAAGCTGGTGTCCCGGACGGTGGCAAGCGGCCCGTCGATGGCGCGGATTACGTCGGCGATAGTAATCTCGGCCGCCGGCAGTGCCAGCTCGTAGCCCCCCTCCAGCCCGCGGTGGCTCTTGACCAGGCGAGCCCGTTTGAGCTCGCTCAGAATGCCGAGCAGGAACTTTAGGGGGATCGTCTGCGAGCGGGAGATGAGATCCGCCTTGACCGGCAGGCCGGTTTCATCCGCGGCCAGCTGAGCCATTGCCCTTACTGCGTAGTCGACCTTTGCGGAAATTCGCACGTGACCATTATCGCCCACCACCGGGCGCGCTTAGCAGGGCGGGTCGTTCGTGGGGAAATTGGTTGGGGGGCAGAGGCGCCGGGCTTAGCCTGCTTCCCAGCTGAAGGATCCCACCGGCCACAGTGCCAGGCGGTCTTCGTGCCAGGAGTACTCACTTTGCGGAGAGAGGTCGCAACCGCAGGATCCGCAGTAACGGGAGGCCGCACTCGCGGGGGTCTCACACGACGGGCACCGCTTGAGCGAGCTCTTCTTCGATGGGTTGACGGAGGTTTTCACGTTCAAGTTTTCACCTCACAGCGTTCGAGGAACCTTGCTTACAGGGGTCCGAACACCGTAGGGACGGCACGCGGGGGACATTAAATCCCAATAAAGTTATTTGAGTTCTAACGAACGCCCTGCGGCGGCGGCCACAGCCGGCCTCCGGGGCCCACGTCCACCGGATCCGAGCCCTTCACAAAAACCCGGGCGCCGGCGCCGATCAGGGAGTACTCGTCCTCTTCAACCCGGATGATGCCCCCCTCCCGCAGGCCTATGACCGGAGTCTCGTTCATCTCATGGAACTCGCGGATGCGGTCGTCCCGGGTCTCGCCGAAGTGCTCCTGGTAGCCGTCGCCCGCCCGGACGAAGGTTGCGCCCGAGTAGTAATGAGCGTTCACCTGGAACGGCACCAGCCCCAGCGCCCGAAAGGCCGGCGGGTAGACGATGGGCATGTCGTTGGTGGTAGCCATTGTCGGGCAGGCGGCGTTGGTTCCGGCGCTGACTCCCATGTACGGCATCCCGGCGGCAACCCGGTAGCGGATCACGTCAAGTAGATCCAGTTCGTGGAGGGCGTTGATCAGCCGGAAGGTGTTGCCGCCTCCCACGTAGATCGCCCTTGCCTCGCCCACCGCCCGTGCCGGGTTGGCCTCCCGGTGGATCCCTTTCAGGGAGAAGCCGGCGTGAAGACCGCGTGCGGTCATAGCCTCGAGGTAGCGATCGTGGTCCTTCAGGGCGTAGGGCACGAAGAGGACCTCGTCGATCTCCCCAAAGAACGCCTTCATCTGGCCGGTGAGCAGCGCCAGCCGGTCGGGCGTTCGGAATCCTCCGCTTCCCAGGAGCAGTTGCATTCCCACAGTGTAGGAAACCGTTGATTCTCAGTCGTTGCTCATAAAGGTCCTAGTACTCCCTCAGCTTGCGCCCGAAAACTAGAGCGACACAAAAATCGTAAGTAAGGTGCAGGAGGCCAACCGTCGATGGATCCCTATGACCT
Source organism: Actinomycetes bacterium (assembly GCA_029263035.1). Taxonomy (GTDB): domain Bacteria; phylum Actinomycetota; class CADDZG01; order JAHWKV01; family JAHWKV01; genus JAJCYE01. The sequence continues at coordinate 4,498 of JAJCYF010000128.1, read as the reverse complement.
GGGCAGGCCGCATTCAAGGGGCTCGTCCCCGCCGCCGTGGAGCCAGCCGGCACCCAACATTCTCCCCGCCCACACCCCACCACCGCCTCCTCCCGAGCGGCCCCGCCTCCCGAACCTGAAGCCGGTAGTCGTGCCGTTCATTTCGGCGCTTCTTGGAGCCATCATCGGAGTGGGAGCAACCCTGTCCTTTCTGGGTTCCCGCCCCGAGACCGTCGCGCGGGTGACTGCCAACCCGGTGTCCACCGCCGGAGCGGGCCTCTCCGGGGTTGCCGAGGTAGCCGCCAAGGTTATCCCAAGTGTCGTCCAGGTCGATATCGCCCAGACGTCCCGGTTCGGCACCCGCCGGGGGACCGGTTCCGGTGTGATCTACAGCGCCGATGGCCTGATCATCACCAACAAGCATGTGGTGGAGGAGGGCTCGGCGTTCCAGGTGACCATGTCCAACGGCGACCGGCTTTCGGCGACCCTGGTGGGAACCGGGGAGGATGACATCGCAGTGCTGAAGGTCGACCGGACGGGTCTTCCCGCCGCCAGCTTCGGGACCAACGACTCCATCCGCGTCGGCGACGTGGCGGTTGCAGTAGGCAGCCCCTACGGCCTGGACGGAACCGTGACCGCCGGTGTGATCAGCGCCCTGGACCGGGACATCGACGTTTCACGAAATGAGACCTTGAACGGCCTGCTGCAGACCGACGCCCCCATCAACCCCGGAAACTCTGGCGGAGCGCTAGTCAATGCGACCGGCCAGGTGATCGGTATCAATACCGCCACCGTCGACGGCGCCGGGAGCCTGGGGTTCGCCATATCGGTCGACGCGGCCCTCGCCGAGGTCCGAAGAATTGCGGGGTAAACAAAGACAGGCCATATGGACCTATGGATGGGGTCCATATGGCAGGTTCCAAAGCGGCCGGATAAGCGTACAAATGAGCTCTACCGGCTGAGGAGGATGGATGAAGCTGAAAAGTCTTGCCCATAAGCAGAGCTCCGATGCACCTCACGCCGAGGAGCACCTCCCCCCCGCCTCCGAAATCGGTGCTGCCGGGGCCGGTCTGCGGGCTCTTCTAGTGGTGGAGGCCGCAAATCCCTCTTTCGAGGTGGCCGAATTCCTGAAAAGGATGTTGCCGGCCGGCTCCCGGGTAAGGGTCCTCACCGTGCGTTCGTACGACTTTCAGGGCGACGGACCCTGGGGATCGCTCGGACCGCCGCTTCCGGCGCCCCGCGACACCGAAGCCGAGGACCACCAGATCACGCTGAGAATCCTGGAATCGGTGGGCGCAAAGGTTAGTGCCAGGCAGCGGTTCGGTTACCCGCCGGACGAGATCCTCGCCGAGGCATCGGATTGGGCCGCCGACTTCATTCTGGTCGGCCACCACAACGGTCTGGGACGCTGGTTTGTGGGAAGCGTCGCCGACCACCTGCTAAAACGCTCGGTGGTGCCGGTGCTGGTGGTTCCTCAGCTCACCTCCGTACCCACCCCGGACCGGCAGTCCGTGCGCGAAACCGCTTGAGCTCCGCCCGGTAGACGTCGGGCAGATGCAGCCGGTAGGGGCTATCCTTTCAATAGGGGCTTACCGGAGGAGACATGGAGAAATCGAGCGAACGGGTGCCGCAATGCCCGTCCTACAACCGGGCGGCGGAGATCATCGGGAGCCGCTGGGCGGGTGCCGTCGTGCGAGCAATGCTCGGTGGGGCCACCAGGTTCAGCGAAATCCGCGACTACATCAACGGGATCACCGACCGGGTGCTCTCGAAACGACTGAAGGACCTTGAGAGTGAGGGCATCCTGACGCGAAGGGTTTTCAACGACACCCCTGTGCGAATCGAATACCACCTGACGGAAAAGGGCCGCGCCCTCGCCCGGGTGGTGGATGCCATGACCGAGTGGGCGGACGACTGGATGGCTGCGGAAAGCCCGTCCCCGGAGCCGGCCGGAAAATAGAATCCTGGAAATAGAACAAGGGCCGGCAATCCGCCGGCCCTTGTTGGAAAAGTCCCGACGGTCAGGCGTTCTTGGTCGCCGAGACGTCGAACTCGAGCTTCACCTTGTCGCTGACCAGCACGCCTCCGGAGTCCAGAGCGGCGTTCCAGTTGACGCCCCAGTCCTTGCGGTTGACCTCGGTCGAGCCCTCGAAGCCGACTCGGGTGTTGCCCCATGGGTCGGTCTCCACACCGTTGTACTCGAAGTCGATGCTCACCGGACGGGTAACCCCTTTGATCGAGAGTTCGCCGTTCAGCTTGAAACTGTCGTCGTCGATTCGCTCCGCCGAGGTGGACACGAACTTGATCTCCGGGTACTCGTCCATCGCGAAAAAGTCGTTGGAGCGCAGGTGGGTGTCACGGTCGGCGTTGCCGGTGTCGATGCTCTTCGCCTGGATCGTGACCGTGGCGGAGGACGATTCCGGGTTGGACGGGTCCAGGTGGAAGGTGCCCTCAAAATCCTTGAACTGGCCTCGGACCTTGGTCACCATCGCGTGGCGGGCCTGGAAACCGATCTGGGTGTGTGCCGGGTCAACCGTGTAGTCGCCGGTGATCCGGTTCAAATCGGTCTGGGTGGCAGTGCTCATATCATTTGTCCTTTCCCTCGTTTATTCGAACTCACTAAATCTTCTATAGTGACTATCGTATGGATATCATCCTACCGCTTATGAACGTTTTTGTCGCCGGCCCTATTCCCGGGGCTACCGCAGCGGGGCGGTGTGCGAGCATGGTGGGTATGTTATTGCTTACCCCGATCGACGCGGAAGGAATCCCCGGCGGGATGCCGCGCCCCGCGATTGAGATTCGGGGGCTGCGCAAGCGGTACGGCAACCTTGAGGCCGTCAAGGGGATCGATCTGGAGGTCCCGGCAGGTGAGCTGTTCGGGTTTCTCGGCCCGAACGGCGCCGGCAAGTCCACGACGATCAAAATCCTCTGCACCCTGGTCCGCCCGACCTCGGGGGATGCTCTGGTCGCCGGATTCAACGTGGTCGAGGAGCGGGACGAGGTTCGCCGGCACATCGGTCTGGTCTTCCAGGAGCCGACGCTGGATGAGTATCTGACTGCGGAGCAAAACCTGCGCTTCCACGCGGAGATCTACGGGATCCCCCGGGCGGCGGTGGCCGCCCGGCTGGACTCGGTACTTGAGATGGTGGGCCTGGCGGACCGCCGCAAGGACAAGGTAGGCGGCTTCTCCGGCGGCCTGAAGCGCCGGCTGGAGATCGGACGGGGCCTGATGCACTCTCCGCGGGTTCTGTTCCTAGATGAGCCGACCATCGGACTGGACCCGCACTCCCGGGTCACGCTGTGGAACTACGTCGACCAGCTGAGGGTCCAGGAAACCATCACGGTCTTTTTGACCACTCACTACATGGATGAGGCCGAACGGTGCGACCGGATAGCGATCATCGATCAGGGCCGGATCGTCGTGATCGGCACCCCGGCGGGGCTGAAGGCCGGGGTGGGACAGGACCGGATCCGGATACGTACCGGCAACGACGCGGCCGCCGCCGAAACGATCGTCACCGGGCTGGGTGTGAAGGCCATCGCCACCAAGGACGGGGTGGACGTGTTCACCGATGACGGCGAGGCGTTCGTCCCCCGGATCTTCGAGCTGGGCCTGTCGGTGCAGTCCGTGACGGTCACCAAACCCACCCTGGACGACGTCTTTTTGGCCCACACCGGGAACCGGATCGACGACGCCGGCTCTTCGGGCGGGCTGCCTCCCGGACCATGGTCCCGAAAGCGCGGATGAACGCGCCGATCTCCCCCGGGCTGGACATCGCCCCGGTCTCCGCCCCCGGCCGCGGTCTCGGCCACGAGCTGCGTGCGATCAGAGTGGTCTGGAAACGGGATCTCATTCGCTTTCGGAACGAGCGGGCCCGAATCCTGTCCAGCCTCATGCAGCCGCTGCTGTTCCTGTTCGTGCTGGGAAAGGGGCTGGCGGCGGTGGTGCCGGCCGAGGAGGGGACCGACTACTCCACGTTCCTGTTCCCGGGCGTGCTCATCACCGGCGTGATGTTCACTGCTGTCTTCTCCGCCATCTCCATCGTGTGGGACCGGGAGTTCGGATTCCTGCGGGAGATGCTGGTGGCTCCGGTCCGGCGAAGCAGCATCGTGATCGGCAAGTGCCTGGGGAGCGCCACCATCGCCACCTTCCAGGGCATAGCGATCCTTACGCTTGCCGGCCTGGTGCATATCCCCTATCACCCGGTCCTGCTCATCGGCGGGACGGTGCTCACCTTCCTGGTGGCGTTTACGATCACCGCATTCGGGCTGGTGCTGGCGGTTAGGGTGCAGTCGGTGCAAACCGTCATGCCGGTCATGCAGCTTTTGCTGACGCCGCTGATGTTCCTGTCCGGATCGCTGTTTCCCATCGGCGGCAACATCCCGGGCTGGTTGTCGGTCGTCACCAAGCTCAACCCCCTCAGCTACGGGGTGGACGCAACCCGCAGCCTGTTCTTCTCCTTTCTTCCCGAAGGCGCGACAGGCGGATCGCTGGTCGGCGGCATCACCTGGTTCG
>JAJCYF010000127.1 GCA_029263035.1 Actinomycetes bacterium | reverse complement strand
GAGCACGCCGACCACAGGCCCCGGCCGGCGGCGCTGGCCTCCGCCTCGGCGGCACGCATCAAGCCGATGTAGCGGTCGTTGGGCTGGTAAAGGACCGCCTTCGCATATCCCTGTCGAACCAGAGTTTCGTTGAAGAACTCGCCGTCTGCCTTCCAGATGTAGCGCAGGAACCGGCCGTACTGGTCCTTGTCCTCTTTGTCCGCAAGAAGGTAGATCTTCGATCCGATGGGCAGCTCGGCTTTGGTGAAGGCCGATGCGTCCCGGCCGTAGCAGTCGGTCCGGTTAGTCGACTCGGGAGTGTCGACCTGCAGCAGGCGGATCCGGTTGGAGGCTCCGGGTGGCAACGTACCTCCTTCCGCCCAGATGGTGTCTCCGTCGACGTGGCGGGCGACGACGGCCGGCTGGGCTGCCGAAGGAACGGCCGTCGGTTTGGCCTCCGGGGGCTGCGCCGGTGGGGCGTTCCCGGCCGGTGATTCGGAGGGACTCGGTTCGGGCGGCGGCTCTGGAACCTGGAAATCGGAAGGCGAGGCTTCGGGTGATGGGGATTCGGTGGGCGGGGGTCCTGAGTCGTCGCCGGATGGTTCGGCAAGCGCTCCGCCGGCCATCAGAACCAGGAAACTGATCGCCAGTAGCCCGGCAACCTGCTTTCGGCTCGCCAGACGCAGGCCGGGCAGCGAGCCCTTAGACAGGCCGGCGATCGCTACGAGAACTCCGAGAATCCCGCCAAGTATCAGGAGCTGGTCGATAGCCTTGCCTCCAGTGATGGCACCTTCGTGCGGATCGATCAGCTAGTTGTCCGGCGCAAAAAGCAGAGCCCTAGGAATTGGCCTCCCAGGTCATCGGCATGTTTCCCCGATGGTTAAGCGCGTTTGAGGAAAGGTAGCGCCTAAACGCAAAAGGGGCCGGATTTCTCCGGCTCCTACCGATCGAACTATGCGGGCGCCGGGTGCGGGTTGTCGCCGGCTTCTTCGGGCATTCGAGGACGTTCCCGCAGCCTGTCCACCTGGCGGTTGAGCTGGGCCCCCAACAAAAGCGCGAGGCCCAGCAGAAATAGCCACAACATCAGGGTCAGAGCACCGCCCAGCACCCCGAAGACCTGGTTGGTTCGGCCCGCGATGTCCAGATACAGGCTGAAGCCCACCGAAGCGACCAACCACAAGGTTGCCGCGAGGATTGCTCCCGGGCGTTCCCAGCTCCACGGCCGGTGGTGATTTGGACCATACCTGTAGATCATCAGAATCCAGGCGGTCAGCAACACGAAGGCCAGGGGAAAGCGCGCCAGCAGGAAGATCCGCACCGCTTCCTCGGGCAGTCCGGCGCGGTCGGCGATTGCCTCGCCTACTCCCAGAAACGGCCCGACGACCACTACCGCCAGCATCAGGCTGATCATCACGATGGTTCCGATTGCAAGCAGAACGGCCTTCAACCTGGTTTTGATCCAGGAGATCTGCTGCGGAAGCCCGTAGGCGACGTCGAGCGCCCGTATCGTCGCCATGATGGCGCGGGAGAGCACCCAGAGGGCTCCAACGGTAGCGAAGCTGACCAGCCCGGTGTTGTCCCCGGTGAAGACTTCTTCCACCGACGCCATCATCTCGTCCGCCCGCTCGGTCAGGACTCCTGAAAGGAAACTGAGGATCTCGCTCTCTGCCCGGGAGGCCAGCTCCCTGCCGACGATGAACTCCAGTGATCCCAAAGCGGCGATCAGTGCGAGGGCGGCGGGGACCAGGGAGAGGACGGTGAAAAAGGCGATCTCCGCCGCCAGGCCGGTGACCCTGTCCTCCCTCCAGCTCGTCACCATGCCGCGCGCGACCGGCAATGCGGTTTCCCGCCACCAGCCGCCGGACTCGGGCGCTTTGTCGCTTCCGGCCGTTCCCAGGGTCTTGCTTTCGTCCAGGGTCATTGCACGGCGTTTCCCAACCTTTGTAAGTCGAAACCCGTCGGATGCGAAACTGCTGCGACGCGGACGACAGGGCGATGGGCCGTTACTGTAGCAACCGATATGTTCTACGGTTCGTAAAAGGTGGCGCACCCAACGACCAATACTTCCAAGGATGCTTCTATGTGGCGTCAGCCGCTGGCAGGATCGCTTGATCTGGGTGATCGGCGCCGTTGAGGTTGCGGAAGATCTGGCGGCTGACGTAACGCTTGAGGCGCGGCGGATCTCTTTGGTTGCCTTCCCCCATGCCAATCGTCGCTCAACGTAGCTCGGGGGTGCGGCGGATATCGCGCCGACTCCCGACAAGGTGGCCAACTCGGGTGCGTCCCAACCTACAAGCGGTTTAAAACGAAGTCATTTGAGGTCTTTGCGAAAGGCTCCGCCTGAAACGACCAATCCGCTCGGTTTAAGCGGGACTCGAATCCGATGAGTCGTGGCAACTATTTCAAGTATTTCCTTTCGTTATTGGCAAGTTCTGCCGATACCTAAGCGGCGAGGCATAAAGGACCTCTGCCCTACCGGCGGGAGGCCAATATGCGGAGCGATTCTTTAAGCCAACGTCTAACGATTAGGTGGTTCGGTAGCCTCGTAGCGTTTTTGCTACTCGTCGGGTTGGTGGCCGTCCCAAGCCACGCCTCGGCGGTTACATCACAGAAACAAGCCGTCTCCGTGGCCCCGGTAAAATTCGAACCCGGCAGGATAAATCGCACTCCGGTTGGAGGCCCCATTCCCGCCAGCGCGGGCAAAGGCCCCAAAATTTTGGATCCTGCATCCTCGGATGGGCTCGAGGAGGTAGTCGAACGACGAACCGAGAACTCCAAGACCTCTTCAACCGAGGATGGTCACATGGTGACCGAGTTCTTCCAGCAGCCGGTAAACTTCAAAGACCTCGATGGCAAATGGCAACCGATCGACAACCGCCTGGTTGTGAATGAGAGCGGCAATGCCCCGGTCCGCAACCGGGCAAACGAGATTAATATCTCGCTGCCACGCGACCTGGCAGCGGGTCCAGCCCGAGTGGAGTCCAAGGGACAATTTGTAGAGTTCTCTCCCAAAGGCGCTGCCCTGACCCCGGGCGTTGAAGCCGTGCCGGCTGAGCCGAAAGTGCAGCCGCCGACCGAGCCGGCTCCATCGGTTCCTGCCGAAGACGGTGCCGAAACCGGCGTTGTTCCCGAAGGTATTGCGGCCTCGCCGGAGCCCACCTTGACGCCCACCTCGCCGGAGCCAACCTCAACGCCCCCCTCTAGCCCGACCCCGGCTCCAACGCCTAGTCCCACCCCCGCAGCCCCGGTGGCGCCGGAACGCAGGCTGGAGGCTCCCTCAAGTTCGGCGGTCCGGATTAAGGATGAGACGGCCACATACTCGGGCGCGTACAAGGGGGTAGACGCCGTTTACACCTCGATGACCCAGGGGTTGAAAGAAGAATTGATCCTCGCAGGCCCCGATGCCCCCCTCACCTTCGAATTTGTCGTCAAGATGAGCTCTGGGCTGAAGGCCGAGCCAACTCCGGCCGGCGGTATCGCGTTTGTCAAAAAAACTGGCGAGGTGTGGGGTCAGTTCTCTGCGCCCTTTGCCCACGATGCCACCTTCCCCGGCAGCGACCCGGGCCAGGGCGTAACCAGTGACGTCAAGCTCGAGATTGTCCCCGATGCCGACCAACTGGTGGTCCGTCTTTCTCTTAGCGAGCCCTGGGCAAAGGACCCGAGCCGAAAATTTCCCTTGACCATCGACCCCAGCCTTTTGACCGGCTCCTCCGATTACACGATGGTTACCTCCGCCGCGGCAGACGCGGTTCTGGACAACTACCCCTACACCGCTGTCTACGGGGCGCCGACCCCCTACCGGGTCCTGGGCAAGCCGATCCCCGACATGGCGAACTTTTTCAAGGAGCCCGTGGATATCACCGCAGCCTCAATGTTTTTGAACACCATGTACGACAGCACCGGCCAGGCAGCAAAGCCGGTGGGCGCCTATGAGATCACCTCCGAGTGGGCCGCAACCCAGGCGACGTGGAACAACCGCAAGACCGGTGTCGCCTGGGGCGTCGCCGGGGGCGACACCGCCGCCCAGCCCGAGACTGTCCTGGCGAACATCACCGGGCCGGTGGGCTCGCGCAAGTGGTCGATCCTGTCGATGGTCAGAGCGTGGGTGAGCGGCGACCGGCCCTACAACGGTGCGATGGTCAGGTACGTCAACGAAGCGGAGGCAGCGCCGCCGATCTTCTTCAATCCGGCCAACGCTGCGTTCTCGATCTCATGGCTGCCCAAGCTCGGCCTGCACGACCCGTACACCTTCCAGTCGTTTGGAATCGGAGAGGGCCAGCAGGCAATGGTCAACGTTGTGAGCGGAAGCCTAAAGCTCACCGGATCCGATGTCGGGATCTCCGGCATCGCCGGCCTGGACGCCACCATCAGCCGCAGCTACGACTCCAGAGTCATGCTTAAAACCAGCTTTGGCCTCAACTGGATGATGTGGCCGGGTGGGCGTGAGCGCGTGTACGAGACGGTCAACGGGGAGCTGTGGTGGGTGGGCGGCCCCCAGCAGTCGCTGCTGTTCACCGACCGCAGGCCGAACCCCAACGGCGACGGCACCCACCTTTACACCTCGCCCCAGGGTTATCGGGGCAGCGCGGTGAGGATGACCGACGGAGCGGTCGTGGTCACCCTGCACGACAGCGGTATGCAGTACGGGTTCGCGGCCGGCGGATACGTGGCGTGGGTCGCCGACCGAAACGGCAACCAGATCACCTACAATTACACGTACAATGCCGGGCTGGCGGAATGGCTGCTGACCTCAATGTCCGACACCCGCGGCCGGGTGACCACCTTCACTCGCGCCGCCGGCTCCGGCTATGTAACGAAAGTGACCGATCCTGCGGGCCGGGAGTCTCTTTACGGATACACCGCCGATGCCGCCACGCCCAGCCTCGCTAGCTACACCGACCCGGCGGGCAAGATCACCCGCTATGAGTATCTGCAGCCCGGGACGGGCAACCTTTCCCCGCTGACCAAGATCACCGATCCAAACGGCAACCAGACACGTTTCACCTATGTCTCGGCGATGGATGCCCACGCGGCTCATAACACGGGAACCCCAATTATCGATCTCAGCCACCGGCTGACCAGCGTGGTCCGGGTGACCGATGCGATGGCGGGCACCGGGCCGACCTGGACCTTCGACTACAGCGTTGCCGGAAAGACCAAGGTCACCAGCCCCAACCCGAAAGAAACCGCCCCGACCGTCTACACCCACGACAAGCTGGGCCGGGTGACCGAGGTTTTGGACGCCCTGGGCAAGACGGTTAGCAAGAGCTACTGGCCCGACGGCTTTGTCAAGGACCAGACGGATCAGGCCGGCAAGACGACGACCTCCACCTACGCCGCCGGCAATCTGATGTCGGTTGACTTTCCCTCGACGATGACCCAGTCGTCGGAGTTTTTGAACACCTCCCATCCTCACTACCCGACCAAGGGGACCAATGCCCAGGGCAGATCGGTGAGCCTGACCTACGACACTCCCGGAAACCTCGACCTGCAGCAAAACCAGCTGGCGATCAACAACGAGGTTGACCCCGAGTACAACCCCAACGGCACAATCCTGAGCACTAAGGACGGGATGGACAATCTCACTACCTTTGACTACTTCCCGAACTGGGATCTGCAGAAGATCAACGCCCCGCTGGGAGTGGACAGCAAAACCTTCACCTACGACACCCTCAGCCGGGTCAAGACGGTCACCGACGCCAAGAACCAGACCACCACCTTCACCTACGACGCCCTCGACCGGGTAACCAAGACCGAGTTCAGCGGAGGTTCCTACGTCGTTAACGTCTTTGATGATGGGGGAAGGTTGACCAGCCGGGCGGACCACACCGGCCCAGGACTGCTCGACCCCGTCAACATCACGACCTACACCTATGACGCCCTCAACCGCCAGAAGACCAAGACGGCGGGCGGAGCAACCTTCACCTCGACCTACGACGGTGTCGGCAATCTGCTGAGCATGACCGACCCCTCGGGAACGGTGAGCTATGACTATGATGCGGTCAATCGGCTGAACTGGGTCAAAGAGCCCGGGACCGGTGCCCCGCAGACCAGCTACGGGTATGACCTGGCCTACCGGCCCAATCTGATCACCTACCCCAACGGGGTTACCCAGGCCACGGTCTACGACGACGACGGCAAGGCGACCTCGATTGTCGGCAAAAAGGCCGACGGAACCGTGCTCACCAGCTTGGGCTACGACTACAACAACCCGGACCTGCCGGCGGGCGGGCAGCAGACCTCCCTGGTGTTCAAGCTGACCGAACCGGCGGGGATCACCAGCTACAAATATGACGAGGTTGACCGACTGAAAGAGGCGATAGGGCCGACCGGCAGCTTCTTATATAGCTATGACGGAAACAGCAACCGCACCACCCAGACCGTCAACGGGACCATCACCCACTATGCGGTGAACGCAGCCGACCAGCTGTGCCACCACGCTGCAACCCAGGCGGCGTGCGGTTCGGCTCCGGCGGGGGCGACCACCTTCAGCTACGACCTCAATGGAAATCTGACCGGCCAAAGCGACGGGCGGGTGCTGACCTACAACCCCAAGGATCAGAACACCTCGTACACGCCGGGAGGCCTGCTGCCCCCGACCTCCACCATGGGATACCTGAACGAAGGCCAGGCAGAGCGGACCAGCGCCGCCGGCTCGACCTTCACCAACAGCCCGCTCGGGCTTGCATCCAGCTCGGCCGGACTGCTCTCGCCCACCACCTTCTACGTCCGGGATCCGGGCGGAGGGCTGATCGGCCAGCGCACCGGAACCGTGGCCCATTACTACCTGTTCGACCGGCTCGGGTCGGTTGTAGCCCTGACCGATGCGGGGGGTAATGCGGTGAACCGGTATGCCTACGATCCCTACGGCAACCGGCTTGCCGGAACTGTGGAGGCGGTCGCGAACCCCTGGCAGTTCGCCGGAGGCTTCAGGGACGCCTTCAGCGGTTACGTGAAGTTCGGCGAGCGCTACTACGACCCGAGCATCGGCCGCTGGACCCAGCGGGATCCTTCCGGGCAAGACGCCAACAGCTATTTGTATGCTGGTGGGAACCCGGTGAACTACATAGATGGCACTGGCTTAGCCTGGTGGAATGCAGTAGGGACATTCGCGGGAATTGCGTCCAGCGCCCTGCGATACATGTTTTTCATGGGATGCGTTCCCTGTGGGACGTTAGCCGTCCTCCTCGGAGTCGCTTCACTGGTGCCTGCTGTAGTGGCTGTATACCGAGATTGCTACGGCGGAAAAAGGAACGCTGGGAACTGCAAAACCAGGGTTAGTCAATTAGTTATTTCCGGAGCCGCGCTGGCTGGAGGCTATGGCATATCGAAATCAGCCTTGAGCAAGCTCGCACCGAGTATCACATCTAGCTTCGAGTTCGGGGTAGGAGCTGTAGAAGTGGTAACCAATACGACTCTTGATCAGGCGACTACCTAGGAGGAAGATCTCATGAATACGCTTGCTCCGTTCCTGATGGGCATGGGAGCCTTCATCGCTTTGCTGGGAATACTCGGGCTTGCCCCCGGCCCCGAACAAGAAAAGCCGCTAAAAGCGATGCTGGCGCATCCCCTACATAACCGTATTCGCCCGAGCAGTGTTGAGAAGGGTGCGCACGTGAGTGAGCTTGCCCTTTCGGCTCCATATCTATACCTGATTGGAATATGCATGGCTGTAGTCGGCCTCGGCCTCCTATTGCTAACCTACTCACTTTAAATGCTTGTCGATTGTTTTTTATTGGGTCTTGCTACCGTGTTGTGTATTGTCGCGATCACTGAAGCGATGGCTTTCGCTCTCTAATCCCGTCAAGGCTGTTTACTCAAATACCTAGCGACCCGCCGAGGTTCGTCGGTTATCCTGGGACACCGTCAGCACGCCCCCGGCAGCACTCTCGGTGCGCCGTTCGGTCTGTCCAGGCTCGCTGGCGATCCGATTCAGCGTTTGGAGAAGAGATGAACTTGGTTGGCATCGAGGAGGTTCGTGAAGCCCGGACCCTGCTCAAGGGTGTCGCGGACGAAACCCCCCTGGAGCTCTCCCGCGCGGTCTCCGACCGCTGCGGGGGCGCCGTCTACCTCAAGTGTGAGAACCTGCAGCGCACCGGGGCCTTCAAGATTCGCGGCGCCTACAACCGCATCGCCCGCCTGGACGATGCAGAGCGAGCCAGGGGTATCGTCGCCGCCAGCGCCGGGAACCACGCCCAGGGGGTGGCACTCGCCGCCCAGCTGCTCGGGGTGGAGGCCACGGTGTACATGCCCGAGGGAGCCGCAATCCCCAAGGTCGAGGCTACGGCCCGCTACGGCGCCCATGTGGTTTTGGAAGGCGACATCTACGACGAGGCGTTCCACGCCGCCGAGAAGTTCGCCGAGGACACCGGCGCGGTGATGATCCACCCCTTCGACCATGCCGACGTCATTGCCGGCCAGGGAACGATCTCGCTGGAGATCCTGGAGCAACTCCCGGAGACGGCAACGATCATCGTTCCGGTCGGGGGCGGGGGCCTGATATCCGGAGTTGCCTGCGCTGCCAAAGCTTTAAAGCCCTCGATCAAGGTGATCGGCGTGGAGCCCGAGGGAGCCGCCAGCGTCAGCCGCGCCTGGGAGAACGGCGCGGTCATCCCCCTGGACTCGCTGTCCACCGTCGCCGACGGCCTGGCGGCCCGGCAGGCGGGTGCCATCTGCCTGACCCACGTCCAGTCGTTTGTCGACCAGATCGTAACGGTCAACGACGAACAGATCGCCGAGGCGCTGCTGCTGATCGCCGAGCGGGCGAAGATGGTGGTCGAGCCGGCGGGGGCCGCCGGGGTCGCCGCACTGATGGGCGGCGCCTGCGACGTCACCTACCCGGTGGTCATCCTGCTTTCGGGCGGCAACATCGACCCGCTGCTGCTGCTCCGGGTGATCCGCTACGGCATGGGAACCGCCGGCCGCTTCCTTTCGTTTGCCACCCAGCTTCCCGACCGCGCGGGTGAGCTGACTCGCCTGTCCGGGGTGATCGCGGGCTCGGGGGCGAACGTGATCGGGGTGGAGCACCGCCGGGACGGAGTGGTCAACCGGCTGCTGGGCGACGTCGAGATCACCATGCAGCTGGAGACCCGGGGACCGGAACACGTAAAAAGCGTGATTGCAATCCTGGAGGAGAACGGCTTCAAGCCGTACGCCCTGTCCCTGACCTAAGCCTCGTCAAGCCAAGGGGTTAGCCGCAGGTCTGCTGTTAGGCTCGATTGGGTAAGTGACTCCCATGCAAACAGGAGGCAAGCCCGCGAGCACGCGTAGCAGAGTAGTCGTTGTCGGTGGAGGTTTCGGCGGCATGGAAGCCGTCAAGGCCCTGGCTGAAGACCCGGTGGACGTCACCGTGGTCGACCGGCGCAACCACCACCTTTTCCAACCTCTGCTGTACCAGGTGGCCACCGCATCGCTGAACCCGAGCGAGATCGCCGCCCCCATCCGGCGGATCCTGCGGCGCCAGCACAATGCCGAGGTGATCCTGGGCAATGTGGTCGGGGTGGACCGGCGGGCCCGCAAGGTGGTGCTGGTCGACGGTGAGGTGGACTACGACCACCTGATCCTCGCCACCGGGGTCACCCACAGCTACTTCGGCCATGAGGAGTGGGCTCCGCATGCCCCGGGTCTCAAGACCATCAGCGATGCGCTGGAGATGCGCCGCAAAATTTTCCTGGCGTTTGAGGCCGCCGAGCGGGAGGCCCACGAGGAACACCGCAACGCCTGGATGACCTTTGTCATCGTTGGCGCCGGGCCGACCGGGGTCGAGCTTGCCGGTGCTTTGGCGGAGATCACCCGCCACACCTTGCGGTCGGACTTTCGCCACATCGACCCCCGCGCGGCCCGGGTCATCCTGGTCGAGGGCGCCCCCCGGGTGCTGCCCGCCATGAAGCCGAGGCTGTCGGCCAAGGCGAAGGCTCAGCTGCAGCGGCTGGGTGTCCAGGTCAGGGTCGACGCCCAGGTGACCTGCATCGACGAAACCGGCGTGAGCATCGGCGACGAGCACATCTTTACTCACAACGTCCTGTGGGCGGCCGGTGTGGCGGCGTCGCCGCTGGCCAAGAGCCTGGACGTCCCGCTCGACAAGGCGGGCCGGGTGCTGGTCAACCCGGATCTGACCATCCCCGGCGACGACCGGGTTTACGTAATCGGCGACCTGGCCAGCCTGCAGCAGAACGGCAAGCCGGTCCCCGGAGTGGCCCCCGCTGCGATGCAGCAGGGCCGCCACGCAGCGGAGAACATCGAGCTGGCGTTGAGCGGCAAGGAGCGCGAACCGTTCCACTACCTGGACAAGGGCACCCTTGCCACCATCGGTCGGGCATCCGGGGTGGCAGACATCCGGGGACTTCAGCTGTCCGGCGCGGTGGCGTGGTTGTGCTGGCTTGGGGTCCACATCTGGTTTTTGATCGGCTTCCGCAACCGCTTCGTGGTGATGCTGGAGTGGGCCCGGTCCTACCTGACCTACGAGAAGCAGGCGAGACTGATCATCGAGGAGGTCAACGATCTGATGGGTGAGCCGGTCGGGGACGAGCAGGCCGAGAGGCCGGAGAGCGCGGCTTAGGCCAGCTGCTCCGCCAGCACCTGGGGGTCCGAGGTGGGCGCCCGGCAGGCGTAGTTTTCACACACGAACACCGTTGGCCGGCCGTTGACGGCTACCTTGTCCTCCAGCAGGGGCGACTCGATCCCCGGCGGCGACCCCGCCACCACCTTGTTGGGCAGGAACCGGGTCCAGATCTGCTCGATCAGAGGATCCGCCTCGGGCCGGGAACCGACCACCACGATCTCTTTGGGTTGCGAGAAGAAAAAGTCCAGCGCGGACAAAAAGCTGCAGGCTGCCTGCGGAACCCGGTCCATGTATACGGCGGCGGTCTTCAGCACGGTCTCGGCGCGGGCGGTCAGTTCCTGGTCGCCGGTCAGCAGGGCCAGGCGCTGCAGAACCAGGGCGGCCACTGCATTGGGCGACGGCGTGACGCTCTCGATGATCTCCTTTTGGCGCAGGATCAGCTTTTCGTGGTCGGATCCGGTGCTGAAGAAGCCCCCGTGCTCATCGTCCCAGAACTTGTCCAGCATCGAAGCGGTCAGATCGCGGGCGGCGTCGATCCACTGCGGGTCGAAGGTGACCTCCCACAGCGCCAGCACGCCCTCCGCCAGGTAGGCGTAGTCCTCCAGCATGCCGAGCACCCGGGCCTGGCCGTCCTTGTACGAGTGCATCAGCCGGCCGGTGTCGTTGCGGGCGTTGTCCAGGAGGAACCGGGCGGCCCGGGCGCCGTGGTCGATCAGGTCCTGCCGGCCGAAAGCGGCGCCGGCCTCGGCAAAGGCACAGATGGCCAGGCCGTTCCATGAGGTGAGGATCTTTTCGTCCCGCCCCGGGCGCACTCGGGCGGCTCGGGCGTCGAACAGCCTCTGCCGGGCCTCTAGCGGGGGGTCGTCGGAGGCGGCGGTCAGGATGTTGGACCCCTCGAAGTTGCCGCCCGGGGTCACGCCGTAATACCCGGCGGCGTCGGGGGCCAGGGACATGAACTCGTCGTAGCTCCAGACGTAGAACTTGCCCTCGTGGCCTTCGGAGTCGGCGTCCTCGCTGGCGTAAAAGCCGCCGTTGGCGTCCTGCATGTCACGGGTCAGGTACTCCAGGCTCTCCTCGACGATCCGCTTATATAGAGGAGCGTGGTCCTTCTGCCAGGCGCGGGTGTAAAGGCGGACCAGTTGGGCGTTGTCGTAGAGCATCTTTTCGAAATGGGGGGTCAGCCAGTTGGCGTCCACGGTGTAGCGGGCGAAGCCGCCGCCGATCTGGTCGTAGATTCCGCCGTGAGCCATCTTCCGCAGGCTGGTGGTGACGATCTCGTTGGCCGTGGCGTTGCCGGCGCCGGCCTGGCGGAGAATGAACTCCAGCACCGGGGGCTGGGGGAACTTGGGCGCCCCGCCGAACCCGCCGTTCTTGCGGTCGAAGACCCGGGCCAGGGCGTCGGCCGCCGCGGACAGCACCTGCGGCTCCAGGTCGCCCGCAGCTTTGGGAGGGCGGTTCGATTCGCCGATCCTGCGGACCAGCTCCTTGCCCTCCTCCAGGATCGCCGGGCCGTTCTCCACCCACGCCTTGCTGATGCCCTCCAGAACCCGGGTGAACGCCGGCAGGCCGGGTTTGTCCGACGGGGGGAAGTAGGTCCCGCCGTAGAACGGGATGCCGTCGGGGGAGGTCCACACGCTCATCGGCCAGCCTCCCTGTCCGGTGAGAGCCTGCACCGCGTCCATATAGATGGCATCGATGTCCGGCCGTTCCTCCCGGTCCACCTTGATGCAGACAAAGTTGTCGTTCATCACCCGGGCGGTGTCCGGGTTCTCAAACGACTCGCGCTCCATTACGTGGCACCAGTGGCAGGCGGCGTAGCCGATGGAGATGAACAGCGCCTTGTTCTCCGCCCTGGCCTTTTCCTGCGCCTCCGGCCCCCACGGGTACCAGTCGACCGGGTTGTAGGCGTGCTGGAGCAGGTAGGGGCTGGTTTCGTTGATCAGGCGGTTGGGGGTGCCCTCGGAGGAGCCGGACATAGGTCACCGCTTTCTGGATCGAAGTGGACTACTCCAACCTAACCCAGGTAGAAAGCAAAGTAGGCAGCTAGTCAAATGCCTGCTGCGCCGCTACCATCGCAGTTACCCGCGGGGGCGGCCCCCCAGATTGGAGATCGATGTGACGGTTCCCGGCATTCCAGAAGCTCCCGCAACGCCGGTTGTTGAGGTTGCCTCCTGGGGCCGCCGGTTCGGCGCTTTCATCGTCGACAACATCATTCTGGGGATCCCCACCGGCATTTTTGCCTTCGCCAAAGTCATGAGCGAGTTCTCCGAGGCCGGCGTGTTTGACGGTACCGAGCCCAGCGAGGCGGAGTTGAACCGGATCATGGAGGGCATGACCGGCGATTTTGTACTGTTCGGCCTGATTGGAACGATCATCGGCGCCCTGTACTTCATCCTCATGCACGGAACCGTGGGCAAGACCCTGGGCAAGATGATGTTCGGGATCAAGGTGATTAAGGACGACGGCAATCCCTGCGACCTGGGAGCCGCCTTCCGGCGGGGGGTGGTCTACCCGATCGGCGGAGGGGTGCCGTACATCGGCTGGCTGATCACGATCATCAACGGCCTGTGGCCGCTGTGGGACGATAAACACCAGTCGCTGGGAGACAAGCTGGGCACGACATACGTCGTCCGAAAGGAGCAGGCGGTGGGCCGCACGGTCCCGCTGGCCGGCTCGCCTCCGGCTCCGCCGCCCGCGATCTAGCCGGACTTCCCCGACCGTCCATCGGAGGCGGGTCGAGCACTATGCGTATCGGGATGCATGTCCGCGGGTTCGACGCGGGGAGACCCGTCGCCGCCCCCAAAGCGGTCGAGCGGGGGGCCGAGGCGGTCCAGATCTTCACCTCCAACCCGCGCCAGTGGCGGGTTCCGCCGGTGAACGACGCCGCCGACGCCGAGCTAAAGGCGCAGCTCGCCGAGGCCGGCCTGGGACCGCTGTTTATCCATGCCCCCTACCTGATCAACCTAGCCTCGCCGACCGAAGCCACCCGGGGTGCCTCCTGCCGAACCGTCGAATGGACGATGAAGCGGGCGGCCGCCC
The DNA here is from genome assembly GCA_029263035.1 of Actinomycetes bacterium. Classification (GTDB taxonomy): domain Bacteria; phylum Actinomycetota; class CADDZG01; order JAHWKV01; family JAHWKV01; genus JAJCYE01. The sequence continues at coordinate 2,434 of JAJCYF010000127.1, read as the reverse complement.
TGGGCGTCGAAGGCGTGATAGTTCACGCCGGGCAGTGCGTCGGGCGGGATCGTGACGAAGCGCTGGACTGCTCCGCCGAGCTGATCTGCAGCCTCCTGGAATCGGCTCCGGAGGGACCGCGGCTGCTGCTGGAGCTGACCTCCGGCGCCAGGGGAGCGGTCGCATCGCACCTGCCCCAGGCGGCCGAGCTGTTGAATCGATGCGGCCCCCGTCGAAACCTCGGCATCTGCCTGGACACCTGCCACCTGCACGCCGCCGGGTATGACCTTTCCGGGCCGGAGGGCGTCGACAATCTGATTGCCGAGGTGGAGGAGCAGGTCGGGTTGCACCGGCTGGGGCTGGTACACAGCAACGACTCCCGGGACCTGCGGGACTCCCGCCGGGATCGCCACTGGCACGTCGGACAGGGTGAGATCGGCCTCGAAGGGTTCCGGGCGCTGGTCGCCCACCCGGCGCTGGCGAACACGCCGTTCATCTGCGAAACCCCCGGCGAGGTGGAGGACGACCGGGCCAATGTCGCCGTCCTCAAGGCCCTGCGGGACGGCCGTCCGGTCGAGCTGACCGCAGGCAAAGAACCGGCGTCTGTTGAGCGTGTCGCCCGCCCACACTAGAATTGACCCGCCTAACGGTTCTACCGCTCGTGGCTGGCACACCGCAGCCCCTCTACTCAAAAGGATTCGACCAATGCCCGGCATCGCGCTCGTAGGAACCCAGTGGGGAGACGAAGGTAAGGGCAAGGTTACCCACCTCATGGCCGACCAGATGGACATGGTCGTGCGCTACTCGGGCGGCAACAACGCCGGCCACACCGTGATCGTCGGCGAGGAGACCTTCAAGCTGCACCTCCTGCCGGCCGGCATCCTCTACTCGCACATCGTGCCTGTGATCGGGCCGGGTGTGGTGGTCGACCCCAAGGTCCTGCTCGACGAGATGGACCGCCTGGAGGCCCGCGGCGTGTCGACGAGCAGGCTCGTCATCTCCAGCAACGCCCACGTGATCATGCCCTACCACCGCGAGCTGGACGCCCTCATCGAGCGCCGCCTGGGCAAGCTGAAGCTCGGCACCACCAAGCGGGGCATCGGCCCGGCGTACTCCGACAAGGCTTCCCGGATCGGCATCCGGATCCAGGACCTGCTGGACCCCAAGATCTTCATGGCCAAGCTTGAGATCAACCTGCGTGAGAAGAACCTGCTGCTCACCAAGATCTACGGACGGCTGCCGATGAAGATGGACGCCATCCTGGAGGAGTACCTGGGTTTCGCCGACCGGCTGACCCCGCACATCACCGACACCGTGACCGTCGTCCACGAGGCGCTGGAGGCCGGAAAGAACGTGTTGTTCGAGGGCGCCCAGGGCACCATGCTCGACCTGGACCACGGCACCTACCCGTTCGTCACCTCCTCCAACCCGGTAGCCGGGGGCCTGTGCGCAGGGGCCGGCGTGGGGCCGAAGGCGGTCGACCGGATCATCGGCGTAACCAAGGCCTACGTAACCCGGGTGGGCGAGGGGCCGTTCCCCTCCGAGGACCGTGGTTCCGACGGCCTGGAGATGGTCAACCGGGGCAAGGAGTACGGGGCCACCACCGGCCGCCAGCGCCGCTGCGGCTGGTTCGACGCGGTGATCGGCCGCTACGCCACCCGCCTGAACTCGCTGACCGAAATCTTCCTGACCAAGGTCGACGTGCTGAGCTCGTTCGACACCATCAAGATCTGCACCGCCTACGAGTACAACGGCCAGAAGTACGAAAACTTCCCGCCCCACCAGACCATCTTCCACAAGGCCAAGCCGATCTTCGAGGAGATGCCAGGCTGGCGCACCGATATCAGCGGCGCCCGCACCTGGGACGACCTGCCGGAGAAGGCGCAGAACTACATCCGGCGCCTGGAGGAGCTGTGCGACGTGCCGGTGACCGACATCTCGGTCGGTCCCGAAGCCACGGAAACGGTCGCCCGGCGCGGGTGAAAGTCCTTGTAGTGGGAGGCGGGGGCCGGGAGCACGCCCTCGCCTGGGCGCTGGCCCGCAGCCCGTCGGTAGCCGAGGTCCACGCCGCTCCCGGTAACCCGGGCATCGCCCGCGTCGCCACATGCCACGCCGTGGGCGTGGGAGACATCGGCGGCCTTGTGGACCTCGCCGCCCACCTGGCGGCGGACTTGGTGGTCATCGGCCCGGAGGCGCCCCTGGCGGCAGGTCTGGCCGACGCGCTGGAGCAGCGGGGAATCGCCGCCTTCGGGCCCAAGAAGAGCGGCGCCCGGCTGGAGGCGTCGAAGACCTTTGCCAAGCAGATCATGGAGTTCGCCCAGATCCCAACCGCCGACGCCCGGACCTTCGAATCGACATCGGCTGCCATCTCCTACGTGCAGGAGCAGGGCGGCCCGGTGGTGGTGAAGGCGGACGGCCTTGCCGCGGGCAAGGGCGTGACCGTCTGCGGCGGACC
>JAJCYF010000126.1 GCA_029263035.1 Actinomycetes bacterium | reverse complement strand
CCCACCGGGCTGTTGGGCCGGGGGCGAGGGTTTAGTGGCAAATCTCGATGTAAAACACCTACCGGTACGCGACCAGGCGGAACGCTGGTTGCGGGATCTGCTGCGCAGGTCGAAAGCCTGGCTCAAGGCGGCCCCCGGTCTCAGCGCTCCGGCACGGTGGGCCCTCGGTCTGCTTGCCCTCATTGTCCTGACAGGCGTGGCTGCAGTCGGTCTGGCACTGTTTTTGATGTTCGCCCCCATAAAGCTGCCGGAACCGATCGAAGGATCCCGGGCGGCCAGCACCGAGATCCTCGGCGTGGACGGTTCGCTTATCGAGAAGTGGCATGGTCCCATCAACCGCACGCCTGTAGCCCTGGACGACATGTCCAAGCACCTGCAGGATGCCGCGGTGGCGGCCGAGGATTCCCGGTTTCACCGCCGGGGCGCGGTCGACCTTCGGGCGGTACTGCGAGCGGCGTGGGTCAACCTCGTGAACGGTGAGTACGTTCAGGGCGGCTCAACCATCAGCCAGCAGTACGCCAAGAACGTCTACGTCGGCAACGACATCTCCATCTCACGCAAGATCATGGAGGCCCGCGTCGCCTACCGCCTGGAGCGGGACCTGGGCAAGGCGAAGGTCCTGGAGGGCTACCTCAACACGGTGTACTTCGGCCGGGGCGCCTACGGGGTGGAGACGGCGGCCAATATCTACTTCGGCAAGGCGGCATCGGACGTAACCGTGTCCGAGGCCGCCCTGCTCGTCGCAATGATCCGGTCGCCGGACGCCTACTCGCCCTACCGTCACCCGGAGCGGTCCGAGGCGCGCCGGGACTGGGTACTGGACCGGATGGAGAAGCTGGGCCACCTTGATTCCGAGCAGGCGGCTCAAGCCCGGCAGGAAGCACCGGTATTGACCCCGGCCTCGGAGGCGCACCCCCGGTACGGCTGGTACCTGGATGCCGTCCGCACCTATCTGATCGGAAAGTACGGTGCGGACAAGGTGTATTCGGGCGGTCTCAAGGTACAGACCACACTGGACCCGCAGGCCCAGGAGGCCGCCGAGGCGACCCTCGCGAATATCCTCCCCGATCCCGAGGACCCCTACGCCGCGCTCGTCTCGATCGACCCGGCTACCGGTTACGTCAAAGCGCTGGTGGGCGGCCGCGATTACTCGGAGGAGAAGTACAACATCGCCCTGCAGGGCCGCCGGCAGCCGGGTTCGGCGTTCAAGCCCTTTGTACTTGCAGCCGCGCTCGAAGACGGGATACCGGCCTCGGCCCGCTACCGGGCGCCCCGCACCATCTGCCTGGAGGGGTGGAGCCCGAGCTGTGTCTCCAACTACGGCCGCGCCGGGTACGGGCGGATGGACCTGGAGCGGGCGACGGTAAACTCGGTGAACACCGTATACGCCCAGCTCGTCATGCAGGTCGGGCCCGAAAAGGTGGTCGACCTGGCGCGCCGGGCGGGAATTCCGGGCCCGGAGTGGCTTCCCTCCCGCTCCGGCTGCAAATCCTCGGCGGAGGACGCGTGCGGGACGCAGATCCAGCCCGTGCCGGCGCTGGCGCTGGGGTCCGAGGAGGTCACCCCGCTGGAGCTGGCCTCCGGTTACGCCACGCTGGCCGCCGGCGGCGTCTACCGGGAGCCCAAGCTGGTGTCCCGGGTTGAGGATGCCGACGGGACGGTCCTGGAGGAGGGCCCTTCGGTCGGGGTGCAGGCGATCTCCCCGAGCGTAGCCGAGGAGGTAAACCAGATCCTGTCCGGCGTCATCACCCGCGGTACCGGCACCCACGCCGACTTCGGCCGTCCGGCCGCGGGCAAGACCGGCACCGCCCAGGACCACAGCAACGCCTGGTTCTCGGGATACACCCCGCAGCTCGCCACATCGGTTTGGGTCGGGCACCGGTCGAGCAACAAGGCCCTGCTCAACGTTCAGGGGGTGCGGCGGGTCACCGGGGGGAGCCTGCCGGCCGAGATGTGGAGTGAGTACATGAAGGGTGTCATCGACCGCACGCCGCCTACCCTGGCGCTGGAGAGCGGGCCCGAGAAGGGCGAATACTCCGGGTCCAATCTTCTGAAGCTTGAAGGCTCCGCCGCCGACGAGGAAGGCATGGTGCAGGGAATCGAAATCAGCATCGATGGAGGCCCGTTCGGGTCCGCCGGTGCACTCTGCCGCCGATGCCCGGCCGCCGAGGCCGATTGGACCTACGAGAGCCCCTCGGAGCTGCCCGACGGCGAGCACACCTTTGCGGTGCGTTCGTTCGACAAGGCCGGTCATCGCTCAGAGGCGGTAGGGCTGAAGGTCGTCGTCGACACTCGGCGCCCCGAGCTGCACGCTGTCGCCGTCACCGGGGGGAGCAACGTGGTGGAGGCCGGTTTCGACGAGGCCATCGCCTGCGAGGGGATCCGTCCCTCGGCGTTCGACGTCAGCGCAGGAGGCAGCCGGGTACGCGTGGTGTCCGCCGCCTGCAGCGGTGGCGTGGCGGAAGTTCTGGAGCTCACGCTTGCGGAGCCGGTTAGGGGAGGAGAGAGGGTCTCAGTTGAGGTCGCGGGCCGGTCGGGGCTTCCATCCGACCGGGCCGGCAACCCAACGGGGTCGGCGACACGTTCGACGGAGGCCAGCAACCTCAGCCCGCTGGTGAAAGTGGAGCCGGGAGAGCCACTGCCGGCGACGGCAACCGGGGTCCGGCTTAGCGGAACCGCGGTCGACCCTGACGGGACCCTGGAGGGACTGGAGGTTTCGGTGGACGGCGGCCCCTTCTCGGCTGTCGGGGTGGACTGCGGCCGGTGTGAAAGGAGTTCGGAGGCGGGCTGGAGCTATAGCCCGAGCTCTGCCATGTCGAACGGAAGCCACACCTTCGAGGTCCGCTCGGTGGACAACGCCGGGGCCCGGTCCTCCGTCCACCTGCTGGAGGTGACCGTCGACTCGATAGTGCCAACCCTGGTCGAGGTTCAGTCTGAGGGAGCGAGTGAGGCGGTCGATCTGGCGTTCAGTGAACCGGTGGTCTGCAGCGACAGCGCAGACCGGCAGTTTTCGGTCCGGGTGGATTCAAGGAGGGCCCGGGTGGTCGACGCGGTATGCGACGGCACTACCGCCCGTCTGTCCATCTCCCCGGCTCCGGAGGGAGGCGAGGAGGTGGAGCTGTCGGTGCGAGCCCCCTCGAGGAGCCGTCGGGAGATCACCGACCCCGCCGGCAACCCGCTGGCGGGCGCCTCCGCCTCCGTGGCTGCATCAAACCGGCCCCCGATCCTGGAGCTTGCAGCCGACGTTGAGGAGCTATTTCTCGTCCCGGCGGACGAATCGCGGGAGGAGGTTCGGGTCGAGGGGCGGGCTTGGGACCCCGACGGACGGGTGGCCGAGGTGGAGGTCAGCGTCGACGGAGGCCCCTTCTCGGCAGAGCCGGTAAGGTGCCGGGGCTGCGGGCGTACCGGGGAGGTGACGTTCTGGACCGAAATTGAGCATGCACCCCAGGGAAGCCGCCGGACCGTGGACTTCCGGGCCCGCGACGGAGCCTCTGCCTTGTCCTCGGGAAGGGGCTCAGGTTTGACCAGCGACGCCGGGAGCCCGGTTTTCAAAACGGTCTCAGCCAGACCCGGGGACTCCACCATCACGGCGGTGTTCAGTAAGCCCATCGCCTGCAGGACGGTCGCAAAATCGGACTTCAGGGTCGTAAGCTCCGGCGACCCGCGCTCCATCCTGACCACGGTCTGCCAGGGGGAGTCCCAGGCGGAGGTCCGGTTCCGGATGTCGGAAAGGACAAAACCCGGCGAGAACATCTCGGTCGAGCTCGCGGGCGAAGTCGCGGACCCGGCGGGTAACGTGGTCCAGCCGGTTACTCTTAAGGGGTTGAGGGTTCCCAGAGGCAGTTAAATTTCGAGCAGAACTAGGATCTATGCAGAGGGAGGCCGATAGGCACTCCGGGAAGGACTGACATGGGTACCGAGGACGAAAAGGTCGAAGAGGAAGAGGAAGAGTTCGATGAGAGCGATCCCTTCGGCTTAAAGAAGCCAAGCCGGCCCGGCAGGCGTATGACGCTCGGCCAGATGGCCAGGGAAAATGCCGTCGTGCGCCGCAAGAGCGGCACCACCGCGGATGGTCGTGAGGCGGTGGACCCCTTCGTAGTCGGTTACGGCAAGCTTGACGACGACCGTGAGGACGAGGAGAGGACCGGCTTTAGGCCGGGAACTTTCTACCGCCCCTGGTAGCTCAAGCTTCGAGTGGGCCGGCGCCGGATTCCGGTGGCCGGCCCTCTTTGTGCCCTGAGGTTAGTAAGGTACTAAGAAAGTTATTAGTTAGCCTCTTATCCTCGGTTATAATTTTGTCATGGATACCGATTTTGTCGACGACGCAGTAGAGGGCTGGGCCCGGCAGGTCCCCAAGGTTGAAACCTCCGCCCTGGAGATCACGGGCCGCCTCGACCGTATCGCCCGTCACCTGGATCGCAGGGCCGGAGAGGCCATGAACGAGTCCGGCCTGAGCTGCCGCGACCTTGAGGTTCTGGGGGCGCTGCGCCGGTCGGGCTGCGGCCTGCCTGCGGGTCAGCTGGCCCGGGCGGCGATGCTCACCTCCGGTGGAATGACCGGCCAGGCCGACCGACTGGCCGGCGCCGGACTGATCGTGCGCCGTCCGGACCCTGAGGACCGGCGAACCGTGCTGCTAAGCCTCACCCCCGAGGGCAGGGGAGCCGCCG
>JAJCYF010000125.1 GCA_029263035.1 Actinomycetes bacterium | reverse complement strand
GAGTCAGGAAGTCCTGCTCCGGTCATAGTCCCAGCCGAACCAGAAGAACCAGCACGACGCACCCTACGGGCAGCCGAGAAACTGATCCCGGATTCCCGAAGACTTAGGCTAAATGTCATTGGTGGTTCCTAGAATCTAGGTTATGTGTGAGTCACTGAAAGCCACGGTCTGCGCTCTTCAAGGCTTCATGGAGAGCTTTGACCCCAGGTCGCTTTCCAAAGAGCAGTCGGCCGAGGTGTTCGAGCTGGCCGAGCGCCTGGGTGCTGCCGGTAAGGCACTGACCAGCCTGCAGGTGGCGGACACCAACGCCTGGTACGACTACAAGTCCCCCTCCCACTTCATGGCGGACAAGTCCAAGTGCACGGTGGGACACGCCTCCAAGGTGCTCGGCACCGCCGAGTGGATGCAGCGCATGCCCCCGACCGAGAAGGCGTTCCGCAAAGGCGCCCTAACCGAGCGCCAGGCGATCGAGGTGGTGGCGGCCGGGGTGCTCGACGTTGCCTCCCAAGAAGAGCTGCTCTACTTTGCCGAAGCCGAGTCCTACGCCCAGTTCCACCACCGGGCACAAAGGATCAGGGGCAACGCCCTGGATGAAGAACAAAAGCACCGCCGGGCCCACCAGAACCGCCGGTTGATCCACTGGACCGATGAGGAGGGGGTGTTCCGGCTCGAGGGCAGGCTCACCACCGCTTCGGGGGCCACCGTGCTTGCCTGCCTGCAGCCGTTCTTCAACCGGATCACCCGCCAGGCGGCCAAAGACAAGATCAAAGAGTCCGCCGCCGCCCACCTGGCCGATGCCCTGGTGCACATGTCACAAACCGCATGCACCACCGGTGGGGACGGCGGCATCCGTGGACCCAAGGCAGTTGTCCACCTGCGGCTGGACTACGCCGCCCTGGAGCGAGGCTACCTGGAGTCGGGCGACATCTGTGAAGTTCCGGGGGTGGGACCGGTCCCGCTGGAGACCGCCCGGGAGTTTTTGGCCGACTCCTACCGGGTCGGGGTGCTAAAAGACGGTGAGGACATCAAAACCGTCAAGGGCCTGGGCCACTCAATCCCAGACCGGCTGCGCCGGGCGGTCTATGAACGAGACGACTACCGGTGCGTGATCCCCGGCTGCGTCACCGACCACGGAGCCCACCAGATCGACCACGTGATCCCGGTCCACCAGCGGGGGGAGACCAAGCTGTACAACCTGGCCCTGCTGTGCCTGTGGCACCACAAGCTGAAAACCTATTACGGCTACACGCTCAAGCACTACCGCTACCGCTGGTTGTGGTGGGGCCCCCATGACCCGCCCCCCGAAGAAGACGACGACCAGCTTGAGCTCCCGTCCTTCACCCTGCGCGCAAAGAAGTACCTGGGCGCCGGCTAACTAGGGCCTCCCTGGCCTGCCTGTCTCCGGCCTCCCGGGCCCCCGGCCTCCGGGCCTGCCGGTCTCCGGCCTCCCGCCGGGCCTACCGGGCCTACCGGGCCTACCGGGCCTGCCGGGCCTGCCGGGCCTGCCGGGCCTGCCGGGCCTACCGGGCGGACCGGGGGCCGGGCCTGCCGGGCCTGCCGGGCCTGCAGGGCCTGCCGGGCCTGCCGGGCGGACCGGGGGCCGGGCCTGCAGGGCCTGCCGGGCCTGCCGGCCTCCCGGAAGCCCAGATCACCGGGCTATTGGGCCTGCCTATCAACCGGGCCTACCGCCTCACGCCTTCAAGTACAGGCTCGGCGTTCTGGAGCTGTCCCGCCAGACGAACAGCGCCGCCGCCAGGGATATCGCTCCGCTCGCAGCCATCTGCCACGGGTACGATCCGGGCGCTATCACGTCGAACAGGAACAGGGTCCCCAACAACGCCTTGGCGTATCCGGCCAGAAAGTACGTGAAGTCCATGTGGAGCCACATCAGGATCAGCAGATGGGCTCCATCGGCGATCATCAGGATGCCGGGGAGTGCCTCCGGGCGGTCGTTTCTCAAAAAGATCATCACCGGTAGAGCGGCCAGCTCGGTCATCGTCGCAAAGGTGACCAATGCGGCGTAGCCGGGGTGGCTGAACAGCCGGGCCCTCTGAAGCCGGGCTATCCCAAAGCCCAGGAACGGCACCAGCAAACCCCCGTAGATGATCGCAGTGACGCGCAGGTCGGGGGCCATCACGGCGACCAGGGCCCCGGTGAGCCAGAACACGCTGCCGGCGAGCAGGAACGCGCTCCCGCCCCGGGTATCGCTGGTGAAGCGAAACCTTGCGTCCTCAACGCCCAGCTCGTCGATGTCGTTGACCTTCGGCAGAAAGGGGATCCGCATAATGCTCCTGGGTCGACGGCCGCCGGGCGGATGCTACTCCAGCATTGCCGTGACGAAGGCCTCCGGGTCGAAGTTCTCCAGGTCCTCGATACCCTCACCGACGCCTACCGCCTTCACCGGAATCCCCAGCTGTTCCTGGATGGCGATGACGATGCCTCCTTTGGCGGTCCCGTCCAGCTTGGTCAGGATCACACCGGTTGCCCCCACGGCCTCCTGGAACGCCTTGGCCTGAGACAGGCCGTTCTGGCCGACGGTGGCGTCCAGCACCAGCAGGACCTCGCTGACCCCCCCGGCTTCCCGGTCGGCGATGCGGTGGACCTTCTTCAGCTCCTCCATGAGGTTGGTCTTGGTCTGCAGGCGGCCGGCGGTGTCGACGATCACGACGTCGATCTTTTTGGCCTTGGCGTGCTCGATGGCGTCGAAGACCACCGCCCCCGGGTCAGCGCCCGGCGCGTGCTTGACCATGTGGACGCCCAGCCGGGTCGCCCAGGTCCCCAGCTGCTCGATGGCCGCGGCCCGGAAGGTGTCTCCGGCCGCCAGCACCACGGAAAATCCGTCGTCCTTCAGACGGCGGCCGAGCTTGGCGATCGAGGTGGTCTTGCCCACCCCGTTGACGCCGGTGACCAGCCAGACGGCCACCTCGCCGGGCCGGGTGTTGAGGGTGGTGTCCCCCACCTCCAGGATGTCCACCAGCTCCCGCCGCAGGGCGTCCTGCAGCTCCTCGGGTGAGGTCTTCGCGTCCCGCAGGGCCTCCAGGACCCGCTCGGTGGCGTCCATGCCCACATCGGCCCTGATCAGCGCCTCTTCGATCTCCTCCCAGGCGTCGGCATCCATCTTGTCGCGCAGCTTGAGTGCCTTGAGCGTGTTGCCCAGGGCTCCCCGGGTCTTGGCCAGTCCCCGCGCCCAGCGGGAGGGTGGTGCCTCGACCGGAGCCGGTGGGGCCTCGGCCTCCGCCTCTTCAAGGGCCTCCTCCACCTCCTCTTCGAGCTCGAGCTCGGCTTCAAGCTCCGCCAGCTCGGTATCGAGATCCTCCTCAAGGAGCTCATCGTCCTCAAGCTCCTCCAGGTCCTCCAGGTCCTCGAGGTCCGCCTCAGTGGGTCGCCGCAGGGTGGCGCTTCGGGCCACCAGCAGCACGATCAGCAAGGCCAGAACGATCCCTGCGAGGACAATCTCATTCATTCCAAACTCCCAACCACCGAATCGGACGCCGGAATTGACGCCGGGAAGAAATCCTTCAACCGCTCTGAAATTACCCTGGTTACGCCGTCGGGGCGCATTGCGACGCCGTAGAGCACGTCGGCAATCTCCATGGTGCGCTTCTGGTGGGTCACCACCAGTAGCTGGGACGAACCCCGGAACTCGTCGAGCAGGCCCAGGAATCTTTGCAGATTGGCGTCGTCCAGGGCGGCCTCAACCTCGTCGAGGATGTAGAAGGGCGACGGGCGGGCCTTGAAGATGGCGAACAGCAGCGCCAGGGCGGCCATCGACCGCTCCCCTCCGCTCAGCAGCGACAGACGCTTCAGGCTCTTTCCCTTCGGGCTGGCTTCCACCTGGACCCCCGACTCCAGGATCTCGGTGGGGTCGGTCAGACTCAGCTTGCCCTTTCCGTCCGGGAACAGCACCGAGAACAGGTGGGAGTACTCCCGGGCGATGTCGTTGAAGGCAGCGGAGAAAAGCTCCCGGATCTTGAGGTCCACCGACTCGATGATCTCCCTCAGATCTTTGCGGCTCTCCCGGACGTCGCTCATCTGGCCGGCCAGGAACTGCTCCCGCTCGGCCAGCGCCTCGGCCTCCTGTGCCGCCAGCGGGTTTACCTTGCCCAGCTGGTCCAGCTCCCGGTCCAGCCGCACCCGGCGCTTCTTCAACGCCTCGTCGGACAGGGCGGCCGTCCGGTCCATCAGGTCCTCGGGCGCCTGCCCTTCGGGATACTGAAGCTGGCTGCCCCATCTCTCGAGGGCGGCCGCCGGCTCCACCTGCATCTCATCGGTCAGGGTGGCCTCCAGGATCCGCTTGCGAATACGCATCTCGCTGCGACCCAGGTCCTCCTGCTTGGAAAGAGCCCGCATCTGATCCAGCTCCACCGACAGGGCGGTAACCCCGGCTTTGAGCGATGCCACCTGCCGGTCGATTTCGTCGCCCTCGGCCAGCGATCGATCGTGAAGGGCCCTGGCCTCGCCCGCCCACTCGGAGACGGGACGGGCGAGCATGTCACAGATTCCGGCCACCGAGCTCACCTGCTTTTGTGCCCTGAGCAGCGCCTCCTGCCTGGCCCCGAGGCCGCTCAGCCTCCCCGCGGCATCGGACAGGCCGTTGACGACCTGCTTGAGGCGGTTGAGGTACTGACGGGTGCGCTCGGCGGCGATCCCGGCGCTCATCCGGGCCGACTCGGAGCCCCTGGCCAGCTCGTCGTAGGCGGCGGCACAGCGCTCGCGCTCGGCTCGGGCGGACTGCAGCGCCGTCTCCGCCTGGAGCAGCGCGGCCTCCGCCCGGCCGATCCCGGCCTCCAGGGAGCCGGACCGGTCGGACATCGTCGCCGCGGACTCCCCCGACCGTCTGGTTGCCTCAACGATCTCGGCTATCTCGGCTTCAACCCGGTGGGCATCCGACTGACGGGCCCTCAGGTACTCGGCGGCCCTTACCCGGGCGTTCTCAGCCTCCCGGTAGGCGGCGCCGGCTTCCTTGAGGCGAGTCCGGGCGGCGGTGATCTGCCCCTCCAGGTCGGCCATAGCCTCCCGGCCGGCCGATATCTTTTCTTCGCACTCCGCCACGGCCGACGCCAGCTCGGCCGAACCCTTCGAAACCAGCCCCCCATGGGCTACTGCGCCGTCCTCGCTGAGGAAGATCGCGTGACGGTGCTTGCCTGCAAGCGCTACCGCCTCCTCCAGGGTCGAGGCCAGGTACACGTCGGCCAGCACCGCCCGGGCCCGGGGGTCCAGAACCTGCACCCGGTCGACAAGAGGAGATGCGCCCTCGACACCGATCCCCGAGCCCTCGGCGACCATCACCGTAAGCGCCTCGTCCTCGTCACTGGCGCCCAGAGCCCGGGCCGCCGACTCCCGGTCGCCGGCGACGACCACCCCGTCGATCGGGCCCACCAGCACCTCCAGCGCCCTGCGATGCCCGGGACTGAGCTCCACCAGTTCCGACAGCAGCGACGTTCCGGGGAACGAACGGAGCGACGCACCGGCGTGATGCTTTTTGGCCTCGGCCGCCGCGCGGGCCCCGGCACGCGCCCGCAGGACCGCGGCCTGCTTCTCCAGGCTGCGGATCTCCTCCAGCAGCCGGTCCTTGAGGCCCGTCAGCTCCTCTACGCGGTCCTCGGCCGCCTGCCGGCCGTCCTCTGCGGGCTGCAGCGCCGCCGTCGCGAGCTCCAGCTCCAGCTCGGCGGCACCGACCCGTGATCCGGTCTGCCTACGCTTCAGCTCGGCCGCCTCGGCCCTTGCCGCCAGCAGGGCTCGATCGATCTCGGCCGCCTGAGCCGACGCCTGGGCTCCGGCGATCTCCCGGCGAAGTCCCGCAGCCTCCGCGCTTGCCTGCGCCTGCGTCCGAAGGGCGGCGTTCAGCGCCGCCTCTGCGGCCCTCAGCTCCTCCCGGGCCCGGTCGCCGGCCGGCTGGATTTCGTTCAGGGCCGCCAGCTCAACCGCCTCCTCGCGCTGGGCCTCGGCGAGGGAAGCCTCCAGCTCGGTCTGCTGACGGCGCAGCTCCACCATGCGGGCCTGCTCAATGTCCTCGTTGCCGGCGGTCAACTCGGCCTTCAGGGTTCGGGCCCTTTCCTCCGCCAGACGTTTCAAGGCAACCAGTCGGTCCCCTGCCTGGGTCAGCCGCCAGCCGACCTCCCGGCGGGCTGCGGTGGCGCCAAGCTGCTCCAGCCGGCGGGCTTCCAGCCCGGCAAGCTCGGCCTGAACCGCGGCCAGCTGCCGCTCCCGGGATCCCAGCTCCTCCTCTCGCCTGCCCGCCTCCGGCGAGTTGAGCTCCCCGGTCAACTCGGCCAGCTGCCGGGCCACGGTGACCAGCTTGATCCGGTCCCGCTCCGCTCGGATGTGCTCGTGCCGCTCGGCTATCTCCGCCTGCTGGCGGAGCGGCTTGAGCTGGCGGCGGATCTCACTCAAAAGGTCGCCCAGGTGCTCCAGGTTGACCTCGGTGGCCGCAATCTTTCGAACCGCCCGCTCTTTGCGACGCCGGTGTTTTCCGACTCCGGCGGCGTCCTCGATGATGTTTCTCATCTGTACCGGGTCCGCGCTCAGGACTTCGTCCAGCCGGCCCTGGCCCACGATGGTGTGCTGCTCCTTGCCCACCCCGGCGTCGGAGAGCATCTCGGAGATGTCCAGCAGCCGGCAGATGCCTCCGTTCATCCGGTACTCACTGTCGCCGGAGCGAAACAGCGTGCGGGAGATGGTCACCTCGCTGAACTCAACCGGTAGAAGCCCGGCGGAGTTGTCGATGGTGAGCTCGACCTCGGCCATCCCCAGGGGCGGCTTGGTGGGCGACCCGGCGAAGATCACGTCCTCCATCTTGCCTCCGCGCAGGGTGGCCGGCCCCTGCTCGCCGAGCACCCAGCTGATCGCGTCGATGACGTTCGACTTACCGCTGCCGTTGGGTCCGACAACCACCGAGATGCCCGGTTCGAAACCGAGAATGGTCTTGTCGGCGAAGGATTTGAATCCGCGAAGGACCAGAGATTTTAGGAACATACCTGGGTCTGGATGGTATCAGGCGGCGGGGGCTGCTCCCGGAAAATGGGCATCACCAGGGGGGTGTTTCAGGCACAAATTCCCCTGTGTGCCGGGGTTGGTTAATGGACCGTTAACCTCAAAACTCTATAGTTAGGGGGATGCAGGATCTAATTCCCTCTCTGGTTCGAAAGTCGGATTCCAAGATCGTCCTGGTGGTTCTGGACGGCCTGGGCGGAGTCCGGACCTCCTCGCGCGGCACGGAGCTGTCGGAGGCGAACACCCCAAATCTGGACCGGATGGCGGCCGAGGGCATGTCCGGAGTCCACACCGTGGTCGGACCCGCCATCACCCCGGGGAGCGGCGCCGGGCATATGGCCCTGTTCGGCTACGACCCGGTTAAGTACCTGCTCGGACGGGGCGCCCTGTCCGCCGCGGGCGTTGCCTTCGACCTGAGGGCAGGCGATGTTGCCGCCCGGGTCAACTTCTGCACGCTGGACAAAGACGGCCGGGTCATCGACCGGCGCGCCGGGCGCATCCCGACCGAGGAGAACATTCGCCTGTGCAAGATCCTCCGGGAGAGCGTGAAAATGGAGGGGGATGTCGAGTTTTTCCTCGAGACTGAGCGCGACCACCGGGGCCTGCTGGTCCTGCGGGGCATGGGACTGTCGGCCGACTTAAAGGACACCGACCCCGGCGTTATCGGGATCACGCCCAACCCTCCGATCGCCCGCAGCAACGAAGCGGCGGGGACCGCAATTATCGTGGAGCGCTTCCTGGACCAGGTCCGGTTGATCCTGGCCGAGGAACAGGCCAACTTCATGCTGCTGCGGGGATTCGACACGCTGCGGCCCATCGAACCGTTCGCTCTGCGTTACCTGCTGAGGGCCCGCGGAACCGCCAGCTATCCGATGTACCGGGGGCTCTCCAAGATCGTGGGCATGGACGTCCCGCCGGAGACCGCCGGCTGGGAGGAGACGGTCGAAGACCTGAAAGCCAGCTGGGACGACTACGACTACTTCTTCCTGCACCAAAAACCCACCGACTCGGCGGGCGAGGACGGCGACTACGAGCGGAAGATCGCAGCCATCGAGCAGGTGGACCGTACCATTCCCGAGATCCTGGCTCTTAACCCGGGCGTCGTTTGCGTCACCGGTGACCACTCCACCCCGGCGGCGTTCATGCGGCACTCGTGGCACCCGGTTCCTTTTCTCATGTGGGGGGAGAACGTCGGGGTCGATCTGGTCGACCGATTCGACGAAGAGGCCGCCCGTCTGGGGGGCTTCGGCCACCAGTACGCCAAGGACCTGATGGCGTTCATGCTGGCGGCGACGATGCGGCTGGGGACCTACGGGGCCTAAAGAGCCTCCTCCGAGCGCTCCGGCCTGACCAGAGCCTCGACCCAGTCCTCAATCACCGGTCCGAGGCTGGCGACGACTGAGCCCTCCGACCTCGCATTGCCATCCGGCGAGTTGACCTTGGCCACCCGAAGGCTGTGGTCTCCGCCTTCGACTACATGCACCCGGGCCTTGATGCCGAGCTCCAGCAGGTGGCGGTTGAACACCTCCAGGTCGCAGAACGGGTCGTGGGTGCCCTCCAGGAACAACGAAGGAACAAGGATCTGCGGCCAGTGCGCCACCCGCGGCTCGGACGAGTTGCCCGGCCGGTGTAGAGGGTAGGAGTACAGCAGCAGCCCCGCAGCGTCCAGCCCCTCGGCCACCGCCATGGACGCCACCCGTCCGCCGTAGGAGCGGCCACCGACGACCCAGGGCGCATCGGGACCGAACTGCTCCCTGGCGCTCGCAAAAATGTTGTTGAAGCCGGGCACGCTCTTTTCCGCAAGAGGCGGGGTGGACCTCCCCGCCGCCCGGTACGGCAGGTCCGGACGAACGACGAGGTATCCGTGCTCGGCCAGCCCCAGGGCCAAAGCCTTGAGCCCGGCGGTGTTGCGGTCCCCCCCTGCTCCGTGGGTCAAAAGGAAATGGACCTTGCCGCTGTCCTCCGGGCCGTCCACCTCCGCGGGAACCTGCAGGTCTCCGGCATCCAGCATCACGCTGCGGGTCGTAGTCACGGCTACACCCTAGCCGAACGCAGCTACCATCTCGTATCGCGTTGCACGGCCTGATCGATGTAGTACCGCAACGCCTGCAGATCGGCCAGATCGACCGAACGGATCTTGACGAACCTTGCGTTCTTGGCCTCACCCTTGAGTAATCCGAACCTGTCCTCAAAATCGACTCCGAAGGCAAACGAGAAGGTGATGTCGTTCTTGGTGGGACTGATCCAGGCCAGGGTCGACCGGTCGATCCACATCGGCAGTCCGTGGCTCATCATCTCCCTGGCGTTCGGGGCGCCCTCGGCCATCAGGCTGCGTACCAGCGCCGCCACGTCGAGCAGCTCGGGGCGCACCTTGTCCCGGATGAACTCGTCGACCGTCCTCATGACTGGCACCTCGGGCAGTAGAAGGTCGAACGGTTGCTCCAGCGGGCGCGCTCGATTGGAGTCCCACAGCGCAGGCAGGGTTGAGCCTCCCGGCCGTAGACCCGGAGCCGGTTCTGGTAGCCGCCCACCTCGCCGTAGAGGTCCCGGTACTGCTCGTCGGCAATGGAGGAGCCCCGGCTCTGGATGGACTCCCGCAGCACCATCGGTATGGCGTCGTGGAGCAGCCTGGTCTCCGCCGGGGTGACCGCCGGGGTCGGCCGGTCGTGGCGGACCCCCGCCAGGAACAACACCTCGTCGGAGTAGATGTTGCCCAGCCCGCAGATGAAGGTCTGGTCCATCAGCAGCGGCTTGATCCGGGTCTTGCGCCGGGCGAAAGTGGACGCCAGATAGTCGACGGGCACCTCGCCGGCAAGCGGGTCCCTGCCCAGCCGGGCCAGCTCGGGGATCTCACCCAGATCGCTCTCCTCGGTAACAAACATCTCGCCGAAGGTCCGGGGATCAACGTAGCGGAGCTGGCCCCCACCGGAGAAGTGCAGCACCACGTGGGTGTGCCCAGCGAACGGACGGGCGGAGTCGCTCAGGATGAGCTGGCCCGACATCCCCAGGTGGGCAACGAGCACCATGTGATCGTCCAGGCGGAACAGAAGGTATTTTCCCCGGCGATCCAGCCGGTCGATCCTACGGCCGGACAGCGGCCCGGCGAACTCGGGAGGGCCGGCGTGACGGCGGATTACCCGCGGGGCATTCGGGACGTCCCGGACCTCGGCCCGCGCGATCGTGCGGCCGACCACCTCCTTCAGCAGGTCCCGGCGGATTACCTCTACTTCCGGGAGTTCCGGCATCGCCCGGCGCGGCCAGTTCTGCCAGCCCGGCGAGCGCCTCCTTGGCGGCGGCCTGCTCTGCCTGCTTTTTCGAACGCCCGGTCCCGGTTCCCATGAATCCGCCGTTCAGGTAGACGTCGGCCTCGAACCGTTTGTCGTGATCCGGTCCGGTTGAGGAGACACGGTACTCGGGCATGGCGCCCACCTGCTGCACCGACTGCTCCTGCAGGCTGGTCTTGAAGTCACGCACCACACCCTGGTCCACCAGCTCGTGGATGTGGGCAGAGAACAGCCGCTCGATGACCGGGGCGGTCTGCTCAAGACCACAATCCAGGTAGAGAGCACCCAGAACCGCCTCAAAAGCGTCCGCCAGAATCGAGTCCTTGTCGCGGCCCCCGGAAAGCTCCTCCCCTTTGCCCAGGAGCAGCTCGTCGCCCAGACCGACCGAACGGGCGGCATCCGCAAGAACCGCCATGTTCACGGTGCTGGACCTCAATTTGGCCAGGTCTCCCTCGGCCAGCTCGGGAAAGGAACGGAAGATCAGGTTCGTGATGACCAGGCCCAGGACCGCGTCTCCCAGGAACTCGAGCCGCTCGTTGTTGGGCGCGCCCTTGCGCTCAAACGCGAAGGAACGGTGCGCCAGCGCGACTTCCAGGAGGGGGGATTCGGCCGAGGCGATGCCCAGCCGTTCCAGCAGTGCAGCCGCGACGGGTCCAGCTTGCTCCGCGGGATCCATCGCCGGTGCGCTCAAGGATTAGTCGACTTCGACTACCTCACGTCCATCGTAGTAACCGCACTTGCCGCACACCCGGTGTGAGGCCTTGGGCGCGTGGCATTGCGGACACGTGGACTTGCCCGGCACGTACAGCTTCCACTGTGACTTGCGGTGCCGGGTGGTTGAGCGGGACTTCTTTCGCTTTGGTACGGGCATCTATTTCTCCACTTCTTCGTCATCTCCACCCGACTGCGATGCCATCAGGCCCTGCAGCGGTGCCCACCGAGCATCAATTTGTTGCTCGGCGTGCTTGCAGTCCGAGACATTCAGGTCGGCGCCACACACCGGGCACAAACCCTTGCAATCCTCAGCATGAACGGGCCTCATCGGGATGCTGAGGACTATTACGTCCCGCAGCATCGGCTCCAGGTCCACGACCTGGTCCCGCACCTCGTAACCTTCCTTCAGGTCGGCGATTGTGGGTTCGAAGTAGAACTTCTCATCCACGTCCAGCCGAAAATCCTGTTCGTACTCAACCAGGCACCTGGAACAGCTCAGGTGCAGCCTCCCCCAGACCTCTCCGGCTGCTTCAATCCCGTCGTTGACGTTTCTCAGCCGCAGCTTGACGTGGACCGAGTCGCCGTCCTCGATCCACCCGAGACCGCTGCGGAAGCCTTCGACGGGCCCCGAAGATTCAATCTCCCGGGTGGCGTCATACCTTCCGGCCAGGTCAGAAACATCAATTTGCAACCAGTGCATGCGTAGGCCGCCTTGGGGAGGGCGCGTCCTAGGTTATCAAAGACGCGCCGATTTGGGCTCCGGATGACTTCCGGGACGCTTCTAGACTAAACGCGATTGATGCTGCCGGTGCTGCGAAGGTCGATCCGGGGGTCGGTGAGCTCGCCCGGGGCATCGGTGGGCACGTCCCGCCCGGCCACATCCAGCCGGCCCCGCAATGACTCGCGTCCCCTGGTCACCGCACCCAGGGTCTTTTGAAGAACCACCTCGAACCCCGCCAGCTTGGCGTCGACATAGTCCTCGGCCTCCACCCGGATCTGGCGGGCTCGCTTGCGCGACTCCTCAATGATCTTGTCCGCTTCCCGGCTGGCAGCCGCGACGATCTCGGTGCGTGAGACCAGCTTGTCCCGTTCGGCGTACACCTGGGCCCTCAATTGCTCTATTTCCTGTTGAGCGCCGTTCATCAGGCCGTCGCGGTCCTGCATCACGTAGCGTGCCTGCTGCAATTCGTCGGGGGCGTTGCGGCGAATGCGCTCCAGCTTGCCCAGCAGGGTCTTCTTGTTGATCATGGCCGAGGCCGACAAAGGTACCGGTTTAGCCTCGCGAACTTCGGCTATCACCGAGTCGATATCTTCTAAAAGACCCATGGCTACAGACTAGACCCTTCATCAGAAGAACGCATGTTTTCCCTCACTTCAATTCTCGCTCATGGGTTTAGCCCCCCACAACCAGGGAATATCCCATCCAGCGTTAGAAAGATCTCGGCCTTGGGCCCGGACCTGGCACGAATTACCCGTAAAAGGGCTTCTTTGACCAGGTGGGGGCCTGAGACGACGAGAACGGTTGGGGCGGGAGTCGCTTGGGGCTAGCGGCTCCCGCCCTTGTACCGTGTCTCCAACAAACGGTTGACCGGATCCGGCACCAGCGCGCTGACATCGCCGCCGTAGGCTGCCACCTCCTTGACCCCGCTCGATGAGACGAAACTCCAGCGGGGATCGGTGGTGACGAAGAAGGTGTCCACCCCCTCGTACAGGCCGGCGTTCATCTGGGCCATCTGGATCTCACGCTCCACGTCGGAAAGAGCCCTCAAACCTTTGACGATGACCCCCGCTCCCCGCTCCCGGGCCAGGTCCACCAGCAGCCCCTCGTAGGCTTCGACCTGAACATTGTCCATGTGGCCCAGAACCTCGCTCAGCAGTGCCACCCGCTCCTCCGGCGTGAGCATCGGAGTCTTGGCCGGGTTCACCGAAACCGACACCACGACCCGCTCAAAGTGGCGGGCGGCCCGCTGGATGACATCGACGTGGCCGTTGGTGGGCGGGTCGAACGAACCCGGGCAGATGGCTACGGTCAAGGTACGTTGTCTCCTCTCCGAATCGATGGTTCCGCGGGGTGCTCGGGGGGCGGTTCCCCGACCGCCAGGTACAGCAGCCGGGAGTCCCCGTATCTGCGGACGTCCAGCAAACGGTATCCCACCGGCGGATCGAGCTGCTCCAGCCTGGAGGAGACCTCCACCACCACCATGGCGTTCTGCACCAGCCTCCCGTTGGCCGCCAGCGCCTCCAGGACCCCGGCCGGGATGCCGGTGTCATAGGGCGGGTCGGCCAGCACCACGTCGAACAGCGCCCTGCTGCCGAAGCGGGAGTCTTCGGCGAACCGCTCCGCCCGGATACGGACGACCTTAGCCGGGCCCCCTAGCCCGGTGGCAGCCAGGTTCGCCTCGATCATCGCCGCGGCAGCGTGATCCGACTCAACGAACGTGACGTGTTCGGCCCCCCGGGACAGCGCCTCGATGCCCAGACCGCCGGACCCGGCGTACAGGTCCAGGACCCGTTTGCCCCGGATGCCCGGGCCCAGCGTGGAGAACAGCGACTCTTTCAGCCGGTCCGTGGTTGGGCGCACCCCCAGATCGTCCACCGACTTCAATTTGCGCCCCCGGGCACTGCCGGCAATCACCCTCATGACCTCAGCAGCCAGTCGAGGCGATCGGCGTAGCGGCCCTCCATCTCCATGCGGATCTCGGGGTGGCGCAGCAAGTCGGGG